>NZ_DASYGY010000009.1:619166-928750 GCF_035999195.1 Pseudoxanthomonas sp. | reverse complement strand
ACGCCATCACCGTCAAGCTGCTGAAGATCGGCAAGGACCGCATCCGCCTGCTGCCGCGCAACCCCGACTACGCCCCCATCGACGTGCTGCCCGACCAGGATTTCGCCATCGAGGGCCTGTACTGCGGGCTGGTGAGGCCTAACCGGTGAGGCCGGCGAGGGTATCCGACGTGCCCGGGCGGCGTTTTCCGATGCCCGCGCGCGTCACTGGCCGACTCCTGTGGGTCGCATCGACGACTAATTTCACGCCTACGCCCTCCGTCGCAGCCTGTGCGATGGGCGCCCCCCACACTGATCGCACCTGACCACCTTGATGAGGACCACGACGATGGACGAGAACAAGAAGCGCGCCCTTTCCGCCGCACTGACCCAGATCGAACGCCAGTTCGGCAAGGGCTCGGTGATGCGCATGGGCGACCGGGTCATCGAGCCGGTCGAAATCATTCCCACCGGTTCGCTGATGCTGGACATCGCGCTCGGGATCGGCGGCCTGCCGCGCGGCCGCGTCGTGGAGATCTATGGCCCGGAATCGTCGGGCAAGACCACGCTGACGCTGCAGGCCATCGCGCAGTGCCAGAAGCAGGGTGGCACCGCCGCGTTCATCGACGCCGAGCACGCGCTCGATCCGATCTACGCCGCCAAGCTGGGCGTGAACGTGGACGACCTGCTGCTGTCCCAGCCGGACACCGGCGAACAGGCGCTGGAAATCGCCGACATGCTGGTCCGTTCCGGCTCGATCGACATCGTGGTCATCGACTCGGTGGCCGCGCTGACGCCGAAGGCCGAAATCGAAGGCGAGATGGGCGACCAGCTGCCGGGCCTCCAGGCCCGCCTGATGAGCCAGGCGTTGCGCAAGCTCACCGGCAACATCAAGCGCTCGAACACCACGGTCATCTTCATCAACCAGCTTCGCATGAAGATCGGCGTGATGATGCCGGGCCAGAGCCCGGAGACCACCACCGGTGGCAATGCGCTGAAGTTCTACGCGTCCGTGCGCCTGGACATCCGTCGCATCGGGTCCATCAAGAAGGGCGACGAGATCATCGGCAACCAGACCAAGATCAAGGTCGTCAAGAACAAGCTGGCGCCGCCGTTCAAGCAGATCGTGACGGAGATCCTGTACGGCGAGGGCATCAGTCGCGAAGGCGAGCTGATCGACATGGGCGTGGAAGCCAAGCTGGTCGACAAGGCGGGTGCCTGGTACAGCTACGGAGGCGAGCGTATCGGCCAGGGCAAGGACAACTCGCGTACCTTCCTGCGCGAGAATCCGGCGATCGCCGCGAAGCTGGAGGCCGAGCTGCGCGAGAAGTTCCAGCCGGCCGAGGCGTCGCGCGACGAGAAAGCCGACGACGACGGCGAGTAAGACCGGATCGGCGCGGGATGTCGACGGAAGAAGGGCAGGCAGGGGCACGGGCGGGACGCCGTCGCAAGCCCGTCGAACAGACCCCGGTGCAACGCGCGCTGGGTCTGCTGACCCGGCGGGAGCATTCCCGCAAGGAACTGTCCCGGAAGCTGGGCGCCCGGGGTGTGGAGGCGGCCGATGTGCGATCGGCCGTGGACCGGTTGGCGGATGAGGGCTGGCAGAGCGACACGCGCTTTGCCGAAGCCCTGGTGCGCAGCCGGGTCTCGGGTGGCTATGGACCGCTGCGTATCAGGGCCGAGTTGTCCACCCATGGGCTGGATCGCGAGGCGGTGGCAGCGGCCATGGCCACCTTCGATGGCGACTGGACCGAAACGGCGTGCGACCTCGTCCGCCGTCGTTTCGGTCCAGTCCGCCGGATCGAGCCGGCACAGGCGCGCAAGATCGCGGATTTCCTCATCCGGCGAGGCTTCGATGCCGCTGCAGTCCGTGCCGCCAGCCAGCTCGAGCCGGAGGACTGGGACGGGTCGGCCTGATAATCTAGCGCATTGGGTTGCTTCCCCGGCCGCGTCCGCATGTACTGGATGGCGCGGCGCAATGAGGCGCCTTCCAGCCAATGCCTGCCAGATGACCACTCCCAAGACCCTCAGCACCCGTCAGATCCGCCAGGATTTTCTCGATTTTTTCGCCGGCAAGGGCCATACGATCGTGCCGTCCGCCTCACTGGTGCCCGGCAACGACCCCACGCTGTTGTTCACCAACTCCGGCATGGTGCAGTTCAAGGACGTGTTCCTGGGTGCCGAGAAGCGCAGTTACGTGCGCGCGGCCGACGTTCAGCGCTGTCTGCGCGCGGGCGGCAAGCACAACGACCTGGATTCGGTGGGCTACACGGCGCGCCACCATACGTTCTTCGAAATGCTGGGCAACTGGTCCTTCGGCGACTATTTCAAGAAAGAGGCCATCGCGTGGTCGTGGGAATTGCTCACTGAGGTGTGGGGACTGGCACCGGAGCGGCTGCTGGTCACCGTCTACCACACCGACGACGAGTCCTACGACCTGTGGAACAAGATGATCGGCCTGCCCGCCGAACGCATCGTCCGCATCGGCGACAACAAGGGTGCGCCGTACGCGTCGGACAACTTCTGGCAGATGGCCGATACCGGCCCCTGCGGTCCCTGCACCGAGATCTTCTACGACCACGGTGAGCATATCGCCGGCGGTCCGCCCGGTTCGCCCGAGGAGGACGGCGATCGCTACATCGAGATCTGGAACAACGTCTTCATGCAGTTCGATCGCCAGCCCGACGGTACGCTGGTGCCGCTGCCGGCGCCGTGCGTCGATACCGGCATGGGCCTGGAGCGGCTGGCGGCGGTCCTGCAGCACGTCCACACCAACTACGAGATCGACCTGTTCCAGGGGCTGATCCGCAAGGCGGCCGAGCTGACCGGGACGGCCGACCTTGAGAACAAGTCGCTGCGCGTCATCGCCGACCACATCCGCGCCTGCAGCTTCCTGATCGTCGACGGCGTCCTGCCGTCCAACGAGGGCAGGGGCTACGTGCTGCGCCGGATCATCCGCCGCGCGCTGCGCCACGGCTGGATGCTGGGCGTCCGCCGCCCGTTCTTCCACCAGATGGTCGGAACCCTGTGCGAGTTGATGGGCGATGCGTATCCGGAACTGCCCGCCGCCCGCGAACTGGTCGAGCGGGCGCTCAAGGCCGAGGAAGAACGGTTCGCCGAAACGCTGGATTCGGGCATGCGCATCTTCGACGACGTCGCCTCGCGCGTGGCCGATGGCGTGATCCCGGGTGCCGACGCGTTCCGGCTGTACGACACCTACGGCTTCCCGGTCGACCTGACCGCCGACATCGCGCGCGAGCGCGGGCTGACGGTGGACATGGCGGGTTTCGATGCCGCGATGGAGCAGCAGCGCGAGACCGCGCGTGCCGCCGGCAAGTTCACCTCCAGCACGGGGCTGCCCGCCGACCTGGTGGCGCAGCTGTCGCCGACCGTGTTCCTCGGTTACGACCAGCTCGATGCCGGTGGTCTGCAGGTGGTGGCGCTGCTGAAGGACGGTCGTCCGGTGCCGTCGGTGCAAGCCGGCGACGAGGCGGTCGTCATCCTCGACCGTACGCCGTTCTATGCCGAATCCGGCGGCCAGGTCGGCGATACCGGCGTGCTGGCCGAGCAGGGTGTGGAATTCGACGTGGCGGATACGCTCAAGTTCGCCGGCCAGTTCCACGGCCACGCCGGCCGTGTCGCCAAGGGCATGTTGAAGCTTGGCGATCACGTGGTGGCTTCGGTGGATGCGGCGCGTCGGGCCAGCACCATCCTCAACCATTCCGCCACCCATCTGTTGCACGCGGCGTTGCGTGAGGTGCTGGGCACCCATGTCCAGCAGAAGGGTTCGCTGGTCGCGCCCGACCGGTTGCGTTTCGACTTCTCCCATTTCCAGCCGATGACGGCCGTGGAACTGGCCGAAGTGGAACGTCGCGTCAATGCGCAGATCCGTGCCAACAGCGCCGCCGAAGTGCATCACATGGGCATGCAGGAAGCCCTGGATTTCGGCGCCATGGCGCTGTTCGGCGAGAAGTACGGCGAGAACGTCCGCGTACTGAAGATGGGCGACTACTCCACCGAGCTCTGCGGCGGCACCCATGTGGCCCGCACCGGCGACATCGGCCTGTTCAAGCTGATCGGTGAGAGTGGCGTGTCGGCCGGCGTGAGGCGCATCGAAGCGGTGACGGGGCAGGGCGCGCTGGACTACGTGGCGGACGAAGAGCGCCGCCTGTCCGAGGCTGCCGACCTGCTGGGCGGCAACACCGGCGAGGTGGTCGAGAAGATCCGGGCGTTGGCCGACCGTCAGAAGAAACTCGAGCGCGAACTGGAGTCACTGAAGGCCAAGGCGGCGTCCAGCGCCACCTCCGATCTGGGTGGCGCCGCCGTGGATGTCGGCGGCCTGCGGGTGCTCGCCGCGCGACTGGAAGGCTTCGACGCCAAGGCCCTCCGCGAGGCGGTGGACCGCCTGAAGCAGCAGCTCGGTGATGCGGTGATCGTCCTGGCAGGGACCGCCGATGGAAAGGCGGCGCTCGTGGCCGGGGTGAACGGCGCCGCAACCGGGCGGGTCAAGGCGGGGGAACTGATCTCACATATTGCCGGTCAGATTGGCGGCAAGGGCGGTGGTCGCCCGGACCTCGCCCAGGGTGGTGGTGAGGACGGGCCCGCCCTTGCGACGGCCTTGCAGGGTGTCACGGGGTGGGTCCGGCAGCGTCTGGGCTAGGTCTGCCGTTCGACCAATCGGTGCTTGCGGCCGCATGCCCCCGGCCGCTACCATGCTTTAAGTTCATGAATGTACCAGGAAGCCGACGGCTCATTTTCACGGAGCCCGCGCGCCCCCGGCACTATCCTTTGCCGGATTACGGAGAAGAAACATGTTGATCTTGACCCGCCGTGTCGGCGAAACCCTGATGATCGGCGATTCGGTCACGGTGACCGTGCTCGGCGTCAAAGGCAACCAGGTTCGCATCGGCATCACCGCGCCCAAGGACGTGGCGGTGCATCGCGAAGAAATCTACCAGCGCATCCAGCGCGGCGAAGAAATTTCATCGCCGTCCCCGTCGGAGAACATCACGTCCGAGTGATTTTGTTTGCCGCCTGCGCGGTGAGCCGCTATCCTATGCGGCCGCTGCAGCTTGCCTGCAACGTGCGTCAAACCGGAGTGATGCCCGAGCGGCTGAAGGGGCTCCCCTGCTAAGGGAGTATAGGGTCAAAAGCCTTATCGAGGGTTCGAATCCCTCTCACTCCGCCAGTTTGGCGCCTGCATTCCAAGCTTGCTTCAGGGGCTTGCATGCGGGTACGCGGTATCGGCATCGCAACGAATGTTCCGTGCATGCCGTGGTCTTCGAAAGCGTTTCGCCGGAACGCCATCGCAGGCAGAAGAAGTAGAAAAAAGATTGACGGGCGGAAAACGCTTCACGCATAATTCCGCTCCTCACGCGCCCGTAGCTCAGCTGGATAGAGTACCTGGCTACGAACCAGGCGGTCGGGAGTTCGAATCTCTCCGGGCGCGCCATTTACAACGCAAAGAGCCAGCGGCCATCCGCTGGCTCTTTGCGTTTCTGCGTCCGCATCGGGGTCCGGAATCCTGCAGGTGACCTGTTTCCGTCGCGGCATGCGTGAGGAAGACAACGCGCCCCGTTGGCGCTCGTGATCCGGCATGTCGCTCATCGCTGCCCAACTTCCTGATGACATCCGGTGTCCGTCGAGGGTACCCATGGTGTCCGCGTTTCCGCGCGGGCTGGGCGGCGCGTCCTTTGAACACGTGCTCCGGCAGCATGCGCTGGTGGTGGTGTTCGCGCTGGATGACTGGTCGGCCTGGACGAGCGATGCGCTCGACCTCCTCGATGCGCGGGAACACGAACGCGTGCGACGTCAACGACGGGAGCGGGATCGGCACCGCATGGCGCTCGCGTACGCGCTGCATCGTCTGTTGCTCGCGCAGGCCCTGCGGATGGCACCGGCGCACGTTCCTCTCGGGCGTGATGCGCGGGGGCGCCCGGTACTCGCGGGTCTGGAGGCAGTCACCAGCCTGAGTCACGCCGACGGGCACGTCGCGGTGGCGGTGACCCTGCACGGCCCCATCGGCGTCGACATCGAGCCCGTCCACCGCGTCGGGACCATGGCCGACATTGCCGAACGGATTTGCCATGGGGATGAGCGGACGTCTGTCGCGGGTCGTCGCGATGCCGGGCGGGGTGCTGCGCTGCTCGACCTGTGGGTGCGCAAGGAGGCGTTTCTCAAGGCGGCCGGCGTCGGGCTTGCGCGGGAAATGGATACCTTCGCCTTGCCCGAGGGGATGCCGACGTGCCTGCATCCCGGTCAGTCCGTGCAGGTACGCACCGACCTGCTGGATCTGGGGCCCGATGTCGTGTGCGCCGTGTCGCGCAGGCCCGACATCGCATGCGCCGCCGGCCGGGTGGGGCCGGTCGGTGCAGGCGACCTGCGTTAGCACGCAAGCGCCGTGTCCGGATATGTCACGTTTTGCGTTTTTGGGTGAAGAGAGGCGCTACGGCGGCGGCCGTCCGCCGAATCGGCAAGGCCGTGCGGGCGCGAAGCCGCCGGAGTGGGCGTACACACAGGGGACGCAATGAAATCCACCAACGCCAGCCAGAAATCCAGGGCCATCCGCTTCCTGTGGCTGCTGGAAGTCGTGATCATCGTGCTTGCCGTGCTGGGCTCGGCCTGGCTGCGCTTCCTGAATGATCAGGAGACGCGCCTGGAGTTCGTCGAACAGGCGCCGGCGCGGGCGCTGCTGGTGGCGTTGTGCCTGACCGGCGCCATGGCGGCATTCGGCCTGTACCAGGTGCACATGCGCCACAGCCGCATGGACTTCTTCCTTCGCTTCCTCATGTCGTTCGTGCTGGGCGGCATTGCGCTGGTGGTGCTGTATTACCTCGTGCCGCAGGCCTACATCGGCCGTGGCGTGCTGGCGCTCTCGCTGGCCATCTCGGCGGTGGCCATCGCGGCGGTGCGGATGCTGTCGGTCAGCCTGTTCCGCACCGACGTCCTCAAGCAGCGCCTGCTGGTGCTCGGTGCAGGCAACAACGCGGACCTGATCAACAGCCGCATGCGCCGCAAGGCGGACCGCCGCAGCTTCATGATCGTCGGCTTCGTGCCGGTCGACGGGCAGCCCGTCGTCGTGCGGGAGGATCTGCTGCTGCGGCCCCGGAGCACGCTGGCCGACCTGGTGGAGGAACTGCAGATCGACGAACTGGTGATCGCGCCCGACGAACGCCGTGGCGGCCTGCCGATGGAAGACATGCTGCAGTGCGTGCAGCAGGGCGTGAACGTGGTCGACCTGTCGACGTTCTTCGAGCGCGAAGCCGGCATGGTGCAGTTGAACATCGTCGATCCCTCGTGGCTGGTGTTCTCCGGCGGTTTCGACTACTCCACGCCGCGGCGCCTCAGCAAGCGGTTCTTCGACCTGCTCGCGGCGGGCGCGCTGCTGGTGATGGCCTGGCCGCTGATGCTGCTGACCGCGCTGGCGGTGTGGCTGGAGTCGGGCGGTCCGATCCTCTACAGCCAGATCCGCGTGGGCGAGCGCGGCAACCACTTCAAGCTGACCAAGTTCCGCAGCATGCGAACGGACGCGGAGAAGGGCGGGGTCGCGGTCTGGGCGAGCAAGGACGACGACCGCACGACGCGCGTGGGCCGCTTCATCCGCAAGACGCGCCTGGACGAACTGCCGCAGCTGTTCGCGGTGCTGCGCGGCGACATGAGCTTCGTCGGCCCGCGGCCGGAACGTCCGCAGTTCGTCGACATGCTCAACGACGAGGTCCGCTACTACCGCGTCCGTCATTGCGTGAAGCCGGGCCTTACCGGGTGGGCGCAACTGCGCTACCCGTACGGCGCCTCGGTGAAGGATGCCGAAGAGAAGCTGAAGTTCGATCTCTTCTACGTCAAGAACCACGGCCTGGTCTTCGACGTGATGATCCTGTTGCAGACGGTGGAAGTGGTGCTGTTCGGCCGCGGCGCGCGCTGAGGCGTCAGGGGCGCAGGGCCGAGGCCGTGGGTGCGGAGAAGATCAGGTACGCGGCGATCGCCATCAGTACCAGCAGCACCAGCCAGCTGCGCCGCGATACGTTGGCGAAGCCGTCGTTGCGCGATCGCGGTGCCTGCAGGGACGTCGAACCCGGGTGACCCGACGCGGGCCGGGAGCGTACGGTCGTCATGGCCGGGCCGCCGGGCAGCCGGCCGTGCTGCTTGCGGAACTGCATCGCCAACCCATACAGGGACGTGAGCTCCGGCAGGCCGAGTTGTCCGTCATCGTCCGTCGGGACGACATTGCCGCGCCGGTCCGGGTGCAATTCGGCGACACGCTTCCGATAGGCGCGCTTGAACTCCTCAAGGCTGCAGTCCGGCCTGAGGTCGAGTTGTGCATACAGGCGCGAAAAGTCTGGCGTCGTCATCCGTTGCTCCCGCGGGCATCCTAGCCTGTGTCGAGGCGCGCCGCGAGGCAGCGGTCCGCTGGCCGTCGCGACGTGCTTCTTCCGTTATCTGGCAGGCAGACTCACGGGGAACGGAAGATTCGGATGCAAGCCACGAATGCCGGCAGCGACACGACGTCCGCAGGCAAGGCCCATGGGGCCTCGGTGCTCGCGACAGGAGCACCCGCGTTGATCGAACTTCCGCTCGACCGTCCGCGTGGCGCGACGTCGTCGCGGGTCGACGCGAGCCTGTCCATCGACGTCGACGGGGAACTGCGCGACGCGATCGCTTTGTTCGCTTCGGATGCGGGCGCGACCCCTACGCACGTGCTGCTGGCGGCCTGGGTCCTGCTGCTTCATCGCCTGTCGGGCCAGGACGACCTGGAGCTGGCGGTGCAGGATGGCACGCACCTGCGACCCCTGAGGATGGCCCTCGATCCCGCACTCCCGTTCAGGGGCCTCGTCGAACGGATCGTGTGGGCCGAGGCGGACGCATCGTCGTCGGCGGCCGTGGTGCACGCCGGTCCGGACGACGCATCGTCGGCCTGGCAGGTCGTGTTCGGCACGCGCGCGACCGAGGCGACGGAGCTGGCCTTGGTCATGACCGGTCCCGACCTGCCGACGGGCGTGTCGCTCCATTACGCGTCCTCCCTGCTGGTCGCCGACACGGTCGGGCGTTTCCTGGAGTACTGGCGCCGGTTGCTGGTGAATGCCTTGCGGGACATCGAGCTGCCTCTGGCCCGCGTGCCGATGATGGACGCCGCGGAGCGGCAGGCCATGCTCGAACGCTGGAACGACACCCGCACCGCCTACGATCTCGACACCTGCCTGCACGTCATGATCGAGGCGCAGGTCCGCCGGACTCCACAAGCGGTCGCGGTGGTGGCGGGCGACGCTCGTCTGGACTTCGCCGGCCTCAATGCGCGCGCCAACCAGCTGGCGCGCCACCTGCGGCGGCTGGGCGTGGGCACCGACAGCCGCGTGGGTGTCTGCACGGAACGCGGACTGGACATGGTGGTGGGGCTGCTGGCGATCCTGAAGGCCGGCGGCGCCTATGTGCCGCTGGATCCGCATTACCCCAAGGATCGCCTGGCGCACATGCTGTCCGACTGCGCCCCGGTGGCGCTGCTCACGCAGCACGCGCTGCGTCCGGTGCTGGCCACGCTCGAGGTGCGGTGCCCCGTACTGGACCTGTCGGATGCATCGCCCCCGTGGTCGCACGAATCCGTCGAGGACATCCCGGTCGGCGAAAGCGGTGTGCAGGCAAGACACCTGGCGTACATGATCTACACCTCCGGCTCCACGGGCCTGCCGAAGGGGGCGATGAACGAGCATCGGGGCATCGTCAACCGGCTGCTGTGGATGCAGGATGCCTACCGCCTGGACGCGCACGATACCGTGCTGCAGAAGACGCCTTTCAGTTTCGATGTCTCGGTGTGGGAATTCTTCTGGCCGCTGTTGACCGGTGCGCGGCTGGTGATGGCCAGGCCCGAAGGACACAAGGATCCCGCGTATCTCTCTCGCGTCATCCGCGAACACGGCGTGACCACGTTGCATTTCGTGCCGTCCATGCTGCACGCCTTCCTCGAACATCCGGATGCCGGCGCCTGCGCGGGTGTGCTCGAGCGCGTGATGTGCAGTGGCGAGGCCCTGCCGGCGGCCCTGGTGGACCGCTTCCACGAGGTGCTGCCGGGCGTCGAGCTGCACAACCTCTACGGCCCCACGGAAGCGGCCGTGGACGTGACCGCCTTCGCCTGCACGCCGGGCGTGGCCCGCACCAGCATCCCGATCGGCAAGCCGATCGCCAACACGCGCATGTACGTGCTCGACCCGTGCGGAGAACCGGTGCCGCAGGGCGTGTCGGGCGAACTGTTCATCGCCGGCGTGCAGGTCGGACGCGGTTACCTCAACCGCGACGACCTGACCGCGGAGCGATTCCTGCCCGACCCGTTCTCGGCCGACGCCGGCGCGCGCATGTACCGCACCGGCGACCTCGGGCGCTGGCTGCCGGACGGCAACATCGAGTACCTCGGCCGCAACGATTTCCAGGTGAAGATCCGCGGCTTCCGCATCGAGCTGGGCGAAATCGAGGCGAGGCTGCTGGCGCATCCGCAGGTCAGCGGCGGCGTGGTGCTGGCCAGCCCCGATGCCGACGGCGAGCTGCGGCTGGTGGCCTACTACGTGTCGCGCCAGGGCGATGCGGCGATCAGCGTGCAGGACTTCCGCGCGCACCTGTCGCAGCATCTGCCCGAGCACATGGTGCCGGCGCACTTCGTGCGGCTGGACGCCTTGCCGGTCACGCCCAACGGCAAGCTCGACCGGCGCGCATTGCCTGCGCCCGACAACGCGCGCCCCGAGCTGGCGACTGCCTATGAGCCGCCGGTCACGGCCGGCGAGCGCGCGGTCTGCGCGGCGTTCAGCACGATCCTCGGCGTGGCGACCGTGGGGCGGCACGACAATTTCTTCGACCTGGGCGGCAATTCGCTGCTCGCGATGCGCCTGCTCGAACGCATCCGCCGCGAACGCGCCACCGCCGATGGCGAATCGGCGGCCGTCCCCGCCACCGTGTTCTTCCGCGATCCCACCCCGGCGGGGTTGGCCGCGGCGCTCGACGGGCAGGGCAGCACCGCCCTGGACGCGGCGCGCCTGGGCCGCGGCCGCCACGAGGCATCCGCACGCGAACCCATCGCCCTGATCGCCATGGCGGGGCGCTTCCCGGGCGCGTCGACGGTCGAGGCGTTCTGGCAGAACCTGCTGGACGGACGCGACACCATCACCCTGTTCAAGCCGGAAGATCTCGACCCCTCCATCCCGGCCAGCGAACGCCTGGATCCCGCCTATGTCGCCGCGCGCGGCATCATCGAGGGACTGGAGCAGTTCGACGCCGGCTTCTTCGGCATCAGTCCGCGCGAGGCGGAACTGATGGACCCCCAGCAACGCATCTTCCTGGAGCTGTGCTGGGAATGCCTGGAGCGTGGCGGCTATGCACCGGATGCCACGCCGGGTCCGGTCGGCGTATTCGCCGGCATGAACAACGCCACGTATTTCCAGCATCACTTGGCGCAGCGGCCCGATCTGATCGAGAAGCTCGGCGCCTTCCAGGTGATGGTCAACAACGAGAAGGACTACATCGCCACGCGCGTGGCGCACAAGCTCAACCTCACTGGTCCGGCAGTCAGCACGCACACCGCGTGCTCGACCTCGCTGGTGGCGATCTGCCAGGCGGTGGACAGCCTGCGTGCCGGCCAGTGCGACATGGCGCTGGCCGGGGCGGCCTCGGCGACCTGCCCGCCGAACAGCGGCTACCGCCACATCGAAGGCGCGATGCTGTCGCCGGACGGGCACACGCGCGCGTTCGACGAGCATGCGCGCGGTACCGTCTTCAGCGACGGCGCCGCCGTGGTGCTGCTGAAGCGCCTGTCCGACGCGCTGGCCGATGGCGACACCATCCACGCGCTGATCCGCGGTGCGGCCATCAACAACGACGGCGGCCAGAAGGCCAGTTTCACCGCGCCGAGCAGCGACGGGCAGGCGGCGGTGATCGCCATGGCGCAGGCCGATGCCGGCGTATCGCCGCGCGACATCGGCTACGTCGAGGCGCATGGCACGGCCACGCCGCTGGGCGATCCCATCGAGATCGAAGGACTGACCAAGGCATTCCGCCGCGGCACCGCGGACACCGGCTTCTGCCGGGTGGGCTCGGTGAAGAGCAACGTCGGTCACCTGGTCATCGCGGCGGGCGCGGCGGGCGTCATCAAGACGGCGTGCGCGCTGCGCGAGGAACGCATTCCGGCGACCGTGCATTTCACCCGTCCGAACCCGACGATCGATTTCGCCAGCACGCCGTTCGTGGTCAACGGCGCACTGACCGACTGGACGCGCCGCGAAGGCGCTCCGCGGCTGGCCGGCGTAAGTTCCTTCGGCGTGGGCGGCACCAATGCGCACGTGGTGATGCAGGAAGCCCCGTCGCTGTCGCCCAGCGATACGGCGGACGGTCCGCAGGTGCTGGTGCTGTCCGCGCGCACTCCGGTCGCGCTGGGACGCATGGCGCAGGCGCTGGCCGGCCATCTCGAGGCACAGCCGCACCTCAACCTGGCCGATGTCGCGTGGACGCTCGGCGTGGGCCGCAAGGCGTTCCCGCACCGCATCGCACTGGCGGTGGACGATGCCGCGCACGCCACCGCGCTGTTGCGCAGTCCCGAGACCGCCACGGCGATCGCGCGCGGACGGCCCGCGCACGCGACCGGTGCGGTGTTCCTGTTCCCCGGCCAGGGGTCGCAGTACGCCGGCATGGGGCGCGCGCTGTACGCGGCCGAACCGCATTTCCGCGAGGCCTTCGACGCCTGTGCCGACGGGTTGCGCGAGGAACTCGGCTTCGACCTGCGCGAGGTCGTGTTCGGCGACGATGCGGATGCGCTGTTGCCGACGTCGGTGATGCAGCCGGCGATCTTCTCGATCGAGTACTCGCTGGCCCGGTTGTGGATGAGCCTGGGCGTGACGCCCGCGGCGATGCTGGGCCACAGCATCGGCGAATTCGCCGCAGCGACGCTGGCCGGCGTGTTTTCGCTGGAGGACGCGCTGACCCTGGTCGCGCGGCGCGGACGCCTGATGCAGGCGCAGCCGACCGGTTCCATGCTGTCGGTGCGCATGCCGGCCGACGCATTGATGGCGCGCCTGCCGGCGGCGCTGTCGCTGGCCGCAGAGAACGCGCCGGGCGCCTGCGTGGTGTCGGGACCGGGCGACGCCGTCGCCGCGTTCCAGGCCGAGCTGGAAGGCGAGGGCACGGCCTGCCGTCCGTTGCATACCTCGCATGCGTTCCACTCGGCGATGATGGATGCGGTGGTGGAGCAGTTCCGCGGCGAAGTGGCCGCCGTGCAGCGCCACGCGCCGCAACTGCCCGTGCTGTCCACGGCCACCGCACAATGGCTGGATGCCGACACCGCCACGTCGCCCGACTACTGGGCACGGCATCTGCGGCAGCCCGTGCGCTTCTCGGCGGCGCTGCTGGAAGCGCTGGCCCTGCCCGCCGGCGTGATGCTGGAAGTGGGCACGCGCACCACGCTGGCGGCATTGGCGCGGCAGCATCCACAACTGTCCAAGGCGCAGAAGGTCGCGGTGTCCACGCTCGCCGACACCGCGCAGAGCGAGCTGTCGCAGTTCCGCCAGGCGGCCGGACAGCTGTGGATGCACGGCGTCGCGATCGACCTGTCCCGCCTGGACCGGCGCGCGCGCAGGCAGCGCATCTGCCTGCCGACCTACGCCTTCGAACGGCAGCGCTACTGGATCGACGCGTCCCCGGTGGCCAGCGCCAGCGTGTTGCCGCATCCCGCCGTCGTCGCCCAGGCGCAGGACCCTCCGGGGCTGCATCTGGTCGACACCACCCCCGGCGATGCTGGCACCGCCTCCGGTGAGGACCGGCTGGTCGCCCGTCTGCGTGCGTTGTTCGAGGATGCGGCCGGCCTCGAGGTCGCCGATGCGGACACGCATTTCATCGAAGCCGGCCTGGACAGCCTGATGCTGACCCAGATCGCCCTGCGGTTACAGAAGACGTTCGGGGTGAAGGTCACCTTCCGACAGTTGATGGGCGAGTGCGCCACGCTGGCGACGCTGGCCGCCCTGCTCGCGCCGCACGTGCCCGACGACGCGCCGCCGGTGGCGGCACCGGTCGCGGTCGCCGCGGTCGCATCGGCCGCCGCCGCGCCGGCGGACCGCATGCAGGCACCGGCGGCACCCGACACGGGAGACGGCGACGCCGGCATCCGTTCGGTCGTCGAACGGCAGCTGCAACTGATGTCGCAGCAACTGGCCTTGCTGATGCAGGCCGGGACCGTCGATGCCGACACCCTGCGCAGCGTGATGAACCAGCAACACGCACTGATGGCGCGCCAGCTGTCGCTGGTCGAGGGCGATGCCGCACCAGCCACGCACGTCGATGACGTTTCCCCGGGGACGGATGCGCCGCCGCTGCCGATCGCGCCGTTGTCGCCCGTTTCGTCGCCGCGCGCGCCGATGGATGCGCGCTACCCGGTCGTGCCGGGTGCGCGGCTCGGCCGTTCGCCCGATGGCGAGCCGGCCTGGTACGTGCCCCATCCGGAGCACGCCGGTCGTTACCTCAAGGTGGCAGGATGAACCCAGCGTTGCCGCAGTCCGTATCGTCCCTGTCCGCCGTCGACTACGACCCCTTCGCCGGTGGCGAACTCGCCTGCGTGGTGCCCAGCACCGAGCCGCAGCGCGAGATATGGCTGGCCGACCAGCTCGATGCCGAGGCATCGCTGTCGTTCAACCTGTCGGTGTCGCTCCGCCTGCGCGGCGTGCTGGACCGCGCCGCATTGGCCGCCGCGCTGCAGGCGCTCGTGGATCGCCACGAATCGTTGCGCGCCGTGCTGGATCCCACCGGCGAGCGCCTGTGCATCCGCCAGCCGTTGCCGTTCGCGCTGGAGTACACCGATCTCGCCGTGCTGCAGGGCGAAGCGCAGCGAGAGGAGGTGGAAGCGCGTGTGCGCGCCACGGTAGAGACGCCGTTCCGCGTGAGCCACGACCTGCTGTTCCGCGCCGAACTGCTGCGCCTTGCCGAGCACGACCATCAGCTGTTGCTCAGCGCGCACCATGTCGCCTGCGATGGCTGGTCGTGGTGGGTCATCGTGCGCGAGCTGGGCGCGCTGTACGCGCTCCATGCGGGGCACGCATCGGCACCGCTGCCGCCCGCACAGGCGTACAGCGACTATGCGATGGCGGAGGCCACGGGTACCGACCTGCGCCAGCAGCAGGAGGACGAAGCGTTCTGGCTCGCTCGCTTCGCCACCGACATCCCCGTGCTCGACCTGCCCACCGACCGTCCCCGACCGGCGCGGCGCACCTTCGCCTCCGCCCGCGTCGACCATGTGCTGGACCACGCACTGACCACGTCCTTGCGCCAGCTCGGCGCGCGGCGCGGCGCCAGCCTGTTCGCCACGCTGCTGGCCGGTTTCTCGACGCTGCTGGGTCGCCTGTCGGGGCAGGACAGCGTCGTGGTCGGCATTCCCGCGGCGGGCCAGGCGGTCGGTGGGCACGACACCCTGGTCGGCCACTGCGTCAACACCCTGCCGCTGCGTTTCGACCTGTCGGCCCGGCAGGGATTCGGGGCTGCGCTGGACGGCGCGCAGGACGTACTGCTGGATGCGCTGGAGCACCAGCGCTGCACCTTCGGCACGCTGCTGAAGAAGCTTCCGATCGCGCGCGATCCCAGCCGCATGCCGCTGGTGAACATGCTGTTCAACATCGACCAGGCGCTGGACAGCGAGGCGCACGCGTTCCCCGGGCTGTCGCTGGAGTTCTTCGACAATCCGCGCCGCTTCGATACCTTCGAACTGTTCGTCAACGCCGCGCAGGTGCAGGGTGCCCTGCGGCTGGAGTGCCAGTACAACCGCGACCTGTTCGACGAAGCCACCGTGCGGCGCTGGCTGGCCGGCTACGAATGCCTGCTGCGCGCCGCGGTACGCGACGGTGATGTGGCGATCGCGGCGCTGCCGCTGGTCGATGCCGCCGGTCATGCGGAACTGGCCGCGCTGCAGCCGCCGCCGGTGGCGTACGACCGCGACGCGCGCATGCATGAGCATTTCGAGCGCCAGAGCGATCTGACGCCCGACCGCGTGGCGGTGCGCGACGCGAACGGCACACTGACGTACGCGCAGCTGGAAGCGCGCGCCAACCGCATCGCCCATCTGCTGCGCGCGCAGGGCGCTCGCCGCGGCAGCCTGGTCGGGCTGTCGGTCGACCGCGACGCCGACATGCTGGCGGCCCTGCTCGGCATCCTGAAGACGGGTGCCGGTTACGTGCCGCTCGATCCGGGCTTCCCGGCCGAGCGACTGACCTACATGGCGGGCGACGCCGGCCTGGCGGCGCTGGTGACGCAGCGGCGCCATGCCGCGCAGTGCGCGTTGCCGGGACGCCCGGTGCTGGTGCTGGACGAACTGCAGGACGCGCTGGCAATGCAGCCGGCGACGCGGATCGGCCGCGACCTCGACAGCGCCTTGCCGGAATCGGCCGCCTACGTCATCTACACCTCCGGCTCCACCGGCAAGCCGAAGGGCGTGCAGGTGCCGCATCGCGCCGTCGCCAACTTCCTGGTCGGCATGCAGGCGGAGCCCGGCATCGGCGCGGACGACCGCCTGTTGGCGGTGACCACGCTGTCCTTCGACATCGCGGTGCTCGAACTCATGCTGCCGCTGTCGGTCGGCGCGCAGGTCGTCATCGCCGATCGCGAGACCGCGATCGACGCGGACGCATTGCGTGCGCGCCTGCAGGAAGAGCGCATCACGCTGATGCAGGCGACGCCGGCCACCTGGCGCCTGCTGCTCGAAGCCGGCTGGCAGGGCGGCGCGGATTTCGTGGCCCTGTGCGGCGGCGAGCCCATGGCCCCCGACCTGGCGCAACAGCTGCTGCCGCGCTGCGCGGCGCTGTGGAATCTCTACGGACCCACCGAGACCACGGTGTGGTCGACCTGCGCCCGCGTGGAGCAGGGGGCGGGCGGCGTGCCGGACATCCACATCGGGCATCCCATCGCGAACACCCAGGTCTGGATCCTCGACGAGCAGGGCAGCCTGTGCCCGCGCGGCGTCCCCGGCGAGATCTGCATCGGCGGCGATGGCGTCACCCTGGGCTATCTCAACCGGCCGGAGCTGACGGCAGACCGCTTCATTCCCGACCGGTACCACGCCGATGCGCCGGAGGGCGCGCGCGTCTACCGCACCGGCGATCGCGGACGCTGGCGTCCCGACGGCCAACTGGAACACCAGGGCCGCCTGGACTTCCAGGTCAAGGTGCGCGGCTATCGCATCGAACTGGGCGAAATAGAAGCCAACCTGGCCACGCATCCCGCGGTCGCGCGCGTCGTCGCGATGGCGCGCGAGGACCGGCCGGGCGACGTGCGCCTGGTCGCGTACGTGGTGCCGCAGCCGGGCTCCGCGCTGGACGAGGCCGGGATGGGTGCGCACCTGCGCGGCAGCCTGCCCGACTACATGATTCCCCAGCATCTGGTGACGATGCCGGCGATTCCGCTGCTGCCCAACGGCAAGGTGGACCGCAAGTCGCTGCCGGCCCCGCAGGGCGTGGATGCGGTGCGCGGCGAGCGTCGCGCGCCGCGTGGCACGGTGGAGGAACGGGTGGCCACGGCAATGGCCGAGGTCCTCGGCGTGCCGTCGGTCGGTGCGGAAGACGATTTCTTCGCCATCGGCGGTCATTCGTTGTTGGCGGCGCGGTTGGCGTCGCGCCTGTCCGCCGCCTTCGGTGTCGCACTGCCGCTGCGGAGCCTGTTCGAGACACCGACGGTGGCGCAACTGGCGACGCTGCTCGGCGATGCGGACGCACCGGCCACGCTGCCTCCGGCGATCAATGTGCCGCGGCTGGACGATCCCTCGGTCGCGCCGCTGTCGCTGATGCAGCAGCGCCTGTGGGTCATGGACCACATGCAGCCCGGTTACACCGGCTACAACATCCAGTCGGCGCATCGCCTGCATGGGCCGCTGGACCTCACTGCCCTGGAGGATGCCTTCGCCAAGGTCGTGCGCCGCCAGCCGGTGCTGCGCACGCGACTTGAAGCAACGGATGACGGTGCCGTGCAGCGCGTGCTCGACGATGTCCGGCCGACGTTGCAGCCGCTGGAAGACCTGTCGTCGCTGCCCGCGGCGGAACGCGAGGCGGTGCTGGCGCGCCGGATGGACGAACTGACGGCCGAGGTGATCCCGCTCGATCGCGCGCCGCTGTACCGGGTACGCCTGTTCCGGTTGTCGGCGCAGGAGCACGTACTGTTCTTCATGGTGCACCACACCGTGTGGGACGGGATGTCGATCAACCTGTTCTGCGATGAAATGGCCGCGCTGTACGGGACCTACAGTGCCGGTGGGCTGTCCACGCTGCCCGAACCCGAGCGCACCTATGCCGAATATGCCGCCTGGAATGCCGGCCGACGCGATTCGGCCGACCTGCAGGCGCAGCTGCGGCACTGGACCGCGCATCTGCAGGGCCATGCGGAACCGCTGCACCTGCCCGAGGATTTCCCGCGCCCGACCCAGCCGTCCGGTCGCGGCGGCGCGCAGCTCATGCACATCGACGCGGCACTGACGAACGGCCTGCGTGCGGTGGGCGCGCAGGCCGACGCCACGCTGTTCATGACGCTGCTCGCGGCGTGGTACGTGCTGCTGCACCGGATCACGGGCCAGCGCGACCTCGTGGTCGGCCTGCCGGTACGCAACGTGCCCGAAGGCATGGACGATGTGATGGGCTTTTTCGTCAACATCCTGCCGGTACGCGTGCAGGTGGATCCGGACATGCCGTTCACCGCGCTGGTGGCACGGGTACGGTCGGCGGTGCTGGACTGCTTCTCGCATCCCGATGTGCCGCTGGAGCAGCTGGTGCAGGCCCTCGGCGTGCCGCGCGATCCCAGCCGTCCGCCGGTGTACCAGTCGGTGTTCTCCTTCCAGGACATCCGCGATCGCAAGACCACCTGGGGCGGCCTGCGCTACGAGCACGTGATGCTGCCGCACCACACCGCCAACCAGGACCTCGCGCTGTGGTGCTTCGAGGATGCCGACGGACTGGCCGCCGACCTCAACTACAACGCCGACATCCTGTCGCCGGCCTCGGGCAGGCGCCTGCATGGGCGGTTCATGGCGCTGCTGGAAGCGGTGAGGCGCGATCCGGCAGCCAGGGTGGGCGATACCCTGCTGTTGAGCGATGACGACCGCGACGCGCTCGCGGCGTGGAATTCCACGGCCGCCGAGTGGCCCGCGCAGCGCACGCTGCATGGCCTGCTCCAGGCGCAGGCGACCGCCACGCCCGCGCGCATCGCCCTGCGCTTCGGCGCGCAGACGCTGACGTACGCCGATCTGCATGCGCGCGCCGGCCGCATCGCCGATGCGCTGCATGCGCGTGGTGTCCGCCCCGGCGACGTGGTGGGCGTATGCCTCGACCGGCATCCGGATCTGGTCGCCGGCATGCTGGCCGTGCTGAGGTGCGGCGCCGCCTACGTGCCGCTGGATCCCGCCTATCCCGGCGACCGTCTCCAGTTCATGGCGCAGGACGCCGGCCTGGCGCTGGTGCTGTCGGAAGGCGAACTGGCCGCGCCGCTGGCATGGCCGCGCGAGAAGCTGCTGCTGGTCGATGCGGACGCCGCCGGCATGGACGCCGCGCCCGCCACCGTGTCCGCGCTCACGGACGATCGGGCGTCGCCGGCCTCCGTCGCGTACGTCATCTACACCTCGGGTTCGACCGGCAAGCCCAAGGGCGTGCAGGTGCCGCACGGGGCGGTGGTCAACTTCCTGCACAGCATGCGCCGCGAACCGGGCCTGGCCCAGGACGATCGCCTGCTGGCGGTCACCACCACCTCGTTCGACATCGCCGTGCTGGAGCTCTTCCTGCCACTGAGCGTGGGTGCCGAGGTGGTGCTCGCCACCCGCGAGGCGGCGATGGACGGCACCGAGATCGCGGCATTGCTGGAGCGGACGGGCGTCAATGTCATGCAGGCCACGCCGGCCAGCTGGCGCATGCTGGTGGAGACCGGCTGGCGCGCGCGGGCGCCCTTCAAGGCGCTGTGCGGCGGCGAACCGCTGCCGGCCGATCTGGCGATCCAGTTGCTGGAGTGCGGCGCCGAACTCTGGAACATGTACGGACCCACCGAAACCACCGTGTGGTCGACCTGCATGCGCGTGCTGCCGGCGACCGATGGGGGCGCGCCGGACATCCACATCGGTCGCCCCATCAACAACACCACGGTCTGGGTACTGGACGAGCGCGGACAGATCTGTCCGCCGGGCGTGTCGGGCGAAATCCACATCGGCGGCGATGGCGTCACCCTCGGCTACCTGCACCGCCCCGAGCTGACGGCTGAGCGTTTCATCCCGGACGCCTGCGTGCAGCATCCCGGCGTGGGTCGCGGAGGATTGCCGCCCCGCCTGTACCGGACCGGCGACCGCGGACGCTGGCGCCACGATGGCGTGCTCGAACACCAGGGGCGCCTCGATTTCCAGGTGAAGGTGCGCGGCCATCGCATCGAGCTCGGCGAGATCGAACACGCACTGGCCGTGCAGCCCGGCGTCGGCCGCGCGGTGGTGATGGTGCGCGAGGACCGTCCCGGCGACGTGCGCCTGGTGGCGTACGTGGTGCCTGCGCCGCAGGCGGCGCTCGACGACGCGGCGCTGCTGGCGGCGCTGCGCGGCACGCTGCCGCACTACATGGTGCCGCAGCATCTGGTCCACCTGGCGTCCATACCGCTGTTGCCCAACGGAAAGACCGATCGCAAGGCCTTGCCCGCGCCGTCGCATCCGCCCGCCGGGCAGGAGGTGCGGACCCGTGTCGAACGCCCACGACATGCCGATCCGCGCGTGACCTACCTGATCGACGTCTGGAGCGAACTGCTGGGCACCGACGCAGGACCGGACGACAACTTCTTCGAGCTGGGGGGACATTCCATGCTGGCCGTGCAGATGGCCAATCGGGTGGCCCGCGATACCGGCGTGCGCCTGCGCCTGCTGTCGTTGGCGACGCAGACGCTGGCACAGGCGGCGGCGGCGCTGCCGCAGGCGTCCGCGATGCGTGCGCCGCCCGCCAAGGCCGCTCCGCGTGGCTGGTGGGGACGTGTGCGGCGTTGGCTGGGCCGGGTGGACACCGGGACATGAGACGGTCGATGCACGAGGGGAGCGCGGTCGGCAAGTCACGCGCGCGCATGGCGGACGTGCGGCCATGCTCCGGGAGGGCCGCATGCTAGGCTTGCCGCCAGGGGAACACGCGGGCAGGACGTTCGCTGATGCAGCGGGCATCGAGGCGGGGATGACGGATGGACGTGAGGGTGAACGTGCCGGCGTGGCCGCACTCGACGGGCGGACATGGACGGCGCGCGACGCACCCGTCGCGCATGACACTGCCAAGGGAGCGGGCAAGGTGAGGGATGTGGTCATGCTGCCGGCGTTCTTCGGGCCGGACGAGCGCCGCCTGTTCGGGGTTGGCCACCTTCCGGTCGGTGGCGCACGCGCCGCGTTGCTGATGTGTCCGCCGTTGCTGCACGAGCACATGCGCAGCTACCGGTTCTTCTCGCAGATGGCCGCGCAACTGGCGGGAGCGGGGATCGCCTGCCTGCGTTTCGATTACTACGGCACGGGAGATTCGGGCGGCGACGACGGCCAGTTCCAGCCCGATTCGACCGCGCGTGATCTGGTGCTGGCCGCCGCAGAACTGCGTCGTCTGGCGCAGGGCATTCCGCTGATCGTCATGGCGGCAAGGGCATCGGCGCTGTTCGCCTGGCGCGATGCCGGCGCGCTCGGCGCCAGTGCCCTGTGGTTGTGGCAGCCGGTGGTCGACGGTGCCCGCTACGTCCAGTCGCTGCTCGCACGCGACGCGCGCGAGCGCGGGTCGAAGCACCGCTATCCGCTGTTGAAGGGCCGTGCGCCGGCGCTGCAGGACGACCTGATGGGCTTCCGCCTGTCGCCGGGTGCGCAGCAGGCCCTCGCGGCGCTGACGCTCGCCGGTCCTGGCCCGGAGGTGCCGGTATCGGTGGTGGATACCGCCGACGGCGAAGGCCATGCGCTGGAAAGCGATGCGCGCTTCCGGTTGCCGGCCTCGCTGTCGGCATGGACGGACGAGGTCGACCTGGACGGACTGATCCCGCTGCGCGATGCGCGCGATGCGCTGGAGGGGTTGCTCGCAGGCCTGGCGAAAGGAGGTGCCCGTGGATGAAGTGGTCGCGCTGGATGGAGGACGCGGGTTCGGCCTGCTGACGCGCTCGAAAGGTGCGCCGAAGGGGCGTGCGGTCGTGCTGTTCAATGCCGGGCTCATCCACCGGATGGGCCCGTTCCGCCTGCACGTGCACCTGGCGCGGCGCCTCGCCGAGCAGGGCCTGCACGTGTTCCGCTTCGACATGCCACGCATCGGCGATGCGCCGGCCGGCACCCACCCCGATGCGGAGTCCGTCGTGCGCGAAGCGCTGGATGCGGTCCAGGCGAGTACCGGCGCGCGCAGCTTCATCGTCGGTGGCATCTGCAGCGCCGCCGACCAGGGCTGGCGCATGGCCGTGGCCGACACGCGCGTGGACGGTGTGCTGCTGCTGGACGGCATGGCGGTGCAGGGGCCGTGGTTCCGCATCGGCCAACTGCGGCTGATGCTCGCGCGCTCGCCCCTGCGGTGGCCGGGCATGCTGCTGCGCCTGCTGCGTGCCAAGCCGGACGATGCGCCGGGCCTGAGCGACTTCCGCGACTGGCCGGAACACGGGCAGTTCCTCGCGCAGGCGGGCCAACTGCTCGAGCGTGGCGTGAGGATCCTCGCGTTCTACACCGGCGGCGTTTCGTATTACCTGCTGCATCCCCGCCAGATCGACGCGACCTTCGGCCGGTACCGGCGCGATCCGCGACTCGAAGTGGAGTTCTGGCCGCAGCTCGACCACATCCTGTTCTCGGCAAGCGACCGTGCCCGCGTGATCGACCGGATCGGCGCATGGGCCGTGGCGCCATGAAGGTCCGCACGCCGCTTTACGCGACGACGCGCGGGAAACCCCTGCGGGTGGTGCTGGTGGGGCCGGCGCGCGTGCCGCGATGGGTCTCGTGCGCCTTCGAACTGGCGCGGGATCGCGACGACGTCACCCTGCTGGCCGTGTCGGCCGACCTGCGACCGGAACCGTCGCGGCGACGGCTGCCTTTCGCGCTGTTCCCGTTCTTCTGGCTGGAGCGCACCTTGCTGCGCCTGTTCCTGCGCATGCGTGGACGGCCGCTGGAAGGGCCGCTGGCGCAGACCGGGCTGCCGGAGGACGTGCATGCGCCCGCTGACGAGACGCGTGCCGCAGGCCGCCAGCGCGACGCGGTCTGCGCGCGCGTGGCCGCCCTGCAGCCCGACCTGGTGCTCTGCATCGGGCCGGAGGACTGGGCCACCGCGCTGGCCAGACTGGCCCCCCATGGCTGCTGGCTGCTCGACGGCGACCTGGTCGATCCGGTACGCGCCGGAGCCGCCCTGCTGTCGCCGATCCTGGAAGAGCAGGACGCCACGCCGATCACGCTGGAGTTGCGTCCCGCCGATGCGTCCCTGCCGCCGACGGTGCTGGCCGGCAGTTGGGGCGCGACGCGCGCGGTCTCCTTCAGCCAGCATCGCGACATGGCGTTCCTGAAGCTGCCGGCGTTGCTCCTGCGCGCCATCCGCAACCTGCCGGACGAGGGAAGTGCCTCGATGAAACGCCTGCAGGTGGGTCCGGAACCCATCCGATGGAGCATGGCCATGTGCCTCCATGCGGCCTGGATCGCGTTGCGGCTGCTGCTGCAGTCCGGCACGCGGCGACGCGCCACCCATCAGCCGTGGTACCTGCTGTTGCCGGATGTCGACTCGCCGGTGGATCCGGCCGCGCCGCGCGTGGAGGGCTGGCGCGCGCTGGTGGCGCCGGGCAGGAACTACTGGGCCGATCCTTTCCTGGTCGAAGAGCAGGATCGCCGCCTGCTGTTCGTCGAGGAGTTCGTCGATGCGCGCAACCAGGGCGTGATCGCGTGCCTGCAGTTGCTGGACGACGGCAGCGCGGTCAACCTGGGGACGGTGCTGGACGAACCGTTCCATCTTTCCTATCCGCAGGTCTTCCGCTGGGACGATGCGTGGTACATGACGGTGGAATCGTTCGAGGCGGACCGCGTCAGCCTTTACCGCGCAACGGATTTCCCGCGGGGGTGGGTGAGGACGGCGGACCTGCTGGAGGGCTGCGCCTGCGTCGATCCCACGCTGCACCACCACGAGGGGCGGTGGTACCTGTTCGGCAATGTCTCGGAAAGCGGCGGCAATCCGTCCGACGAACTGTTCCTCTTCGTCGCCGATGCGCTGGAAGGGCCTTACCGGCCGCATCCGGCCAACCCGCTGCTGGCGGATGTGCGCAGTGCGCGTCCCGCCGGGCAGCTGTTCCGCCGGCATGGCAGGCTCTATCGCCCCGCCCAGTGCTGCGCGCCCGTGTACGGCGCGGCGGTCGTGTTCAACGAGGTGCTGGGGCTGGACGCGACCCACTATCGGGAAAGGCAGGTCGCTCGGCTCGACCCGACCTGGATGGAAGGGCAGGACGGGTGCCACACCTTCAATGCCGCCGGGCGATGGCAGGTGCTGGATGTCCATGGCGTCCCGCCCGGGGCGGAAAAGCGGATATCCGTGGTGGATCATCCGGACGCCGCGTCTCCGCGCCTGCCGGCCCAGGTGGAACGGATGGCCCAGCAGTCCCGCCTGGGACTGCTCTGGAGCGCGTCGCTCTGGCCCTGGTATCTGTAAGGCCCCTGCCGAAACAGAAAGGCCGGAAAGACGCGTGGTCTTTCCGGCCCGGGTGATCTCATGCGGCAATGGGTGGCCGCAGGCGACTCACTTGTCGGCGTCGAGCTCCCACTCCTGATCGATCCAGTAGACCAGCGGCAGCGAACGCAACGCCGTGCTGAGTCTGGGGCTGGTGGTCCTCAACCCGGCCATGGCACGCCGTGTCGCGGCCTTGACGCGTCGTGCCGCGCGCGCGGCGACGCTCGTGCCGGTGGCGGCAACGCCGTCGGTCGCCGTCGTGCCCGAGGATTCGGTGGCGCTGCCGGTGGTCGCCGGCTCGACCACCGCGACCGGCCGGCTGCCGGACGAGGTGGTGCCCGGGTTCACCAGCGGCGGCAGGGTGCCGCCGGTCACGCGCCCACCGCTGGTGGGCGGCGGCGTGGTGGTGCCGCCCGGCAATGCCGATGACGGGATGTGGACGATGTAGGTGTCGATGTTGTTGGCATCGTTCACCCCCCAGTTGCTGTTGAAGGCGATGCGGGTGAAGTCGCGGCTCACGGTGGCGTGCGGTTCGGACCAATAGCCGCCGGCGGACTCCGCGCGACGGGTATAGGCCAGCGCATACACGCGCGGATTGGCCTTCAACTCCACCGCATAGATCTTGTTGGTGAACCAGGGGCGGCTACCGTCGCGCGACGCCGAGCTCGCGTACGTGCTCCACACCATCCAGCCGGGCTTGTTGAAGCCCTTGCCGGAGAAATGCATCGCAGCCGTTGCGCCGTTGACATAGCTGGGGAACAGCACCGTGCGCGGGCACACCGGAGCGCTCGTCGCACTGGCGGCCACGGCCGGACAGGCGTCGACGTCGGTGAAGAAGACATCGCCCGCGGAGCTCTGGTAGTCGACCGAGACGTAGTAGTCCTGGCTGGCCGGACCGAAGGCCATGTCCGAGTGCTCGCTCTTGGCGTGTAGCTTCTTCTTCTGGCTGAAATCGCGCGACCAGGCCCAGGTGCCGGTGGTATCGGACGAGGTGATGTACCAGCGGCCCGACGCCGACATGCTGGAGTGGTCGGGACGGCTGCTGTCCTGGCGGCTGCCGACCAGGCGGTTTTCCTGCATGTCCCACACGATGTAGCCCAGCAGCCCGAAGTTGCTGTCCTCGACCTGGAACCCCCAGTAGCGGGCATCGGCCGACGGCGAGCCTTCGGACTTGGTCCAGACGTGCGCGGCCGAGGAGGCCCACGACGGCAGCTTGCCGTTGAAATCGGCCGCCACGCTGTGCGTATTGGTGCGCACGTCGAGCGACAGCACGCGCATGCCGCCGTTGGTGGGCAGGTAGTAGAGGATGTTCGGGTTGGTCGGATGCCACTGCGGCTCGGCATCGCCGGCCATGTGGTAGGCGGACGACACGTTGGCGTTGGCCACCTTCGGCGACAGCGCGCGCAGATGCTTCAGCGTGTTGGCGTCGTAGAGGTGCCACCAGCCATCGTTCGAGTAGACGATGAAGTACGTGTTGTCGGCGTTGAACGCCTGCCGGCGCGAATAGTCGTTGCGGGCGAACGTGCTGGGCGGCTCGGCCGCGTGGTCCGTGGCGCGGACCAGGCAGGTGTTGAAGTTCGGCTCCTTCAGCACGGCGCCCTTGGCGGGCTTGGCCAGCGTGGGCATCGTCGGGTTGACCTTGCCCTCGGCCAGGGTGAAGCCCGAGCCGTAGAAGGAATTGCAGACGCCGAGCGACTGGGCGTGGGCGGCGGGAGCGAGCAGTCCCAGGGGGACCAGGACCAGGCCCAGCAGGGAACGGGGGGAGAAAATGCGGGATGCAGTCATCTAGAACGGCTCCTGTCGGCCGTTGTGTATCTGAAAACGAGGACCCCCTGTCCGGATGCCAGTCTATACGACGTTATGCACGGGGCTGCCGATTGGTTCACGGATTGACCAATCACGTTCTGCCGGATTCAAACCGGATTCACGCTTTCGGCATGTTTTCGCGCGGCGTACAGCGGAGCAACAGGGTCGTGAAGATGTCTTCACGCAGTCCCGATGCGCGATCGATTCCGACGCCGTGCCGTACCGTCGCCCCCGAGCGCGCGTAAGGGTGATGGGCCGCACATGTCACATTTGCCTATACTCAAGGTCGGGATGGGCAGAAAGGCCACCAGGGGGCCTTCTTGGCGACGGATGTGCGAGGGGACGGACTGGCGCGCGAGGGCGCTGACGGGGGGCAGGGCGGCGCACGTTTTCCCCTGACCGATGCGCAGGCCGAAAAATGGTTGGGGGGTCGTTACAGCGCCGATGCGACGCTGGCGTTCGGCGAGGCGTTCGAGCTTTCGCTCGAGGGGCCGCTGGATGGCGACCGTTTCGAGCGTGCCGTGGCGGCCGTCGTGGCGCGCCACCAGGCATTGGCGGTCGCGTTCTCGCGCGATGGCACCGAACAGATCCACCATCCGCATGCCGGGGTCCGGCTGCAGCGCGAGGATCTCTCTCACCTTGACGATCCGATGGCGGCCTACCGCGAGGCGTGCAGGCGTTGGCGCGCCACACCGTTCGACACCGCCGTCGCGCCGCTGGTGCGGGGCGTGCTGTATCGGCTGGGGCCGGATCACCATCGCCTGTTCATGGCGGCCCACCATCTGGTCATGGATGGATGGTCGATGCGGGTGGTGCTCAAGGACCTGATGGACCATTACAACGCGACGACGCCGGAGGCGGTCGCGAAGATCCCCGCCGCCGATGCATGGCGCGATTTCGTGCTTGCCGAGCGGGCCCGCCGCGACGGGCCGGAGGGCGCCCGCAGCCTCGCGTACTGGCGCAGCCGCTTTGCGACGCTGCCCGACCCCTTGCGCCTGCCGACCGATCGGCCGCGCGCGGCGCGGATCAGCTTCGACGCGGCCAGCTTCACCCTGGCAATGCCGGCAGCCCGATGGCAGCAGCTGCGCGAGCAGGCACGCAGGACGAAGACGACCCGGTTCGTCCTGCTGCTGACCGCCTACTTCGCCCTGTTGCAACGGCTGACGGGCCAGACCGATCTGGTCTGCGGCATCCCGTTCGCCGGCGCGGCGCGTGGCGGCGGCGCGCGCGTGGTCGGGGACACGGACAACACGTTGCCGCTGCGCGTGGAGGTGGACCCGGCCGCGTCGCTCGCCGTCCTGGCCGCCCAGGTGCAACAGCGCCTGGACGAAGCGGCCGACCACCAGGACATCTCGCTGGGCCGCATCGTGGATGCGCTGCAGGTGCCGAGGCAGGCCGGGCGCATGCTGTTGCTCGAATCCATCCTGACGCTGGTGCCGTCGCTGGAGAAGCTGCGCATGGACGGCGTCCGCTGCGAGGTGAACGTGCTGCCGCGCGCTGCCGCGGCGTGGGAGCTCGGGTTCTACTGGCGACCGGTCCCGACGGGGCTGGTGCTGGAAGTGCAGTACCAGACCGCGCTCTACGACGAGCGCACGATCCGCGACTGGGCGAACCTCTACCTGCGGCTGCTGGAGCACCTCGCGGAAGACGGCCAGGCCGCCATCCGCGACCTGGACCTCGGCGCATCCCGGGTGGACGACACCTTCGCGCTGACCTGCGAAGCGGGGCCCCGCGACGGCGACGCGCCGTCGCTGGTGGCGATGCTGGAGCGCGCCTTCGCCGAGCACGGGCCGCGGCGGGCGGCGGCATGCGGCGGGAGCGCGATCGACTACGCCACGCTGGCGCGGCGCTCCCGTGCGGCGGCGGCCGGCCTGCGGGCGCGGGGCGTGGAACGGGGTGACCTGGTCGGCATCGCGCTGCCCAGGTCGCTGGACATGCTGGTGGCCGTCATCGCGGTGCTGCGTGCCGGCGCGGCCTACGTGCCGCTCGATCTGGCGTTTCCCGCGCAGCGCCTGCTGCACATGGCGGACCACGCCAGGCTGTCCTGCCTCCTGGTGACCGACGGCGTCGCATTGCCCGAGGGACTTGCCGATGGCAGGTCATTGCTGACGCTGGCGGCACTGGAGGCGGGCGACGTCGAGGCGCCACTGCCCGACATCGCGGCGGGCGACCTCGCCTACGTGCTGTACACCTCCGGTTCCACCGGCGAACCGAAAGGCGTGCGCATCCTGCACGGCAACCTGGTCAATTTCCTGTGCTCGATGCGGGAGGCGCCCGGCTGCTCGCGGGACGATGCGATCTGCTCCGCCACCACGCTGTCCTTCGACATCGCCGCGCTGGAGCTGTATCTGCCGCTGATCTGCGGCGCGCAGGTGGTGATTGCGGACGACGCCGAACATCGCGACCCCGAGGCGCTGTGCCGCCTGATCGAGCGCCACCGCTGCACGATGTTCCAGACCACGCCGTCGTTGATGGCGTTGCTGCAGGAAGTCGGCCGCACGCAGGTGCTGGCGCCGCTGCGCCTGCTGGTGGGCGGCGAAGCCCTGCCGCTGCCGCTCGCACGCGCGCTGCACGGGCAGTGCCGCGAACTCTGGAACATGTACGGCCCCACCGAGACCACGGTGTGGTCGAGCATCCACCGCATCGACGGCACCGAGCGGGCGGTGCCGCTGGGGCAGCCGATCGCGCGCACCCGGTTCTACCTGCTCGACGACCGCATGCGGCCGGCCCTGCCGCATGCGCTGGGCGAGATCTGGATCGGCGGTGCCGGCGTGGCCGATGGTTACCTGCATCGCCCCGACCTGAGCGCCGAACGGTTCGTGCCGGATCCGTTCGCTGCGGATGGCTCCCGCATGTACCGCACCGGCGACCTGGGCCGGCTGCACGCGGGCCAGCTGCATTTCCACGGTCGGGCGGACGAGCAGATCAAGCTGCGCGGCTATCGCATCGAGCCGGGCGACATCGAGGCGGCGGCCGCCGGCGATCCGGAGGTCGCCGAGTGCGTGGCCGTGGTCGACACGCTCGCGGGGGGCGACCAGGTGCTGGTGCTGTACGTGGGAAGCGGTTCGGCGCCGGCAGCGCTGTCGCCGCGATTGCGCACGCAGCTGGCCGCGGCGCTGCCGGCGTACATGCGCCCGCAGTACATCGAAGTGCTGCCTCGCCTGCCGAAGACGCCGAACGGCAAGATCGACCGCCGTGCCCTGCCGTCCCCGACCCTGGATGCGCCGACGGTGGCGCGCCGCCGCACGCCGCCGCGTTCGGCCCTGGAGCACGAGCTGCACGATCTGTGGGGTCGCCTGTTGCAGCGCGACGGCATCGGTATCGACGACGATTTCTTCGCGCTCGGCGGCTACTCGCTGCTCGCGGTGCGCATGTTCAACCAGCTCCACCAGCGGCACGGCGTGGACCTGCCGTTGGCGACGCTGATCGCGCATCCCACCATCGCCGCGCTGGCCCAGGCCATCGAGGCGGCCCGGGAAGCCGGCGCGCGCAACCGCACCGGGGCGCCGGATCAGCGCTCCTGGCAGCCGCTGGTGCCGCTGCGGGCAGGCGCCGGACTGGCGCCGCTGTTCCTGATGCACGCCGTGGGCGGCAACGTGTTGAATTACCTTCCGCTGCTCGACGCACTGGATCCTCGGCAGCCGGTATTCGGGGTGCAGGCCGGCGGCCTGGATGGTGTGGCCGCGCCGCTCGACCGCATCGAGGCGATGGCCGATGGCTACGCGGCCGCCATCGAGGACGCCTGCCCGGTCGGCGCGGTGCTGCTGGCCGGCGGATCGATGGGGGGCGTGCTGGCGCTGGAAACGGCACGACGCCTGCGCGCGGCCGGCCGTGAGGTCGCCCTGCTGGCGATGTTCGACACGTTCGGTCCGGGCGCGCCGGAGCAGCGGCGCCGCTGGCATTGGCCGCTGGTGCGGGACGCGTTGCGTCATCTGCCGTGGCGGGAACTGGCGCGGCGGTTGCGCGTGCGGCTCTGGGATGCGCCGTGCGCGGCCTGGCGGCGCAGGCGCGACGCCGATGCCCCGCTGCCGCAGCAGGTGCGCCTGCTGCGCGTCGAACGGGCCAACCATCGCGCACTCGCGGCGTACCGGCCCGAACGCTATGAAGGCGACCTGGTCCTGTTCCGCACGCCGCTGCGGACCCCGCACGAGGACGCCTCGCTGGGCTGGCGCGACTGGGTCGCGGGAGACCTCCGCATCCACTTCGTGCCCGGCCATCACCACGATTTCATCGACCAGCCCCTGCTGGCGCAGCGTTTCGCCGCCTGTGTCGCCGACCTGCAGGCGGCGCAGCGATGACCTGACAGCGCCCCGTTCGACGTTGCTCTGAAGATGCCCTTCACCGCCTTGCCCGTGCTTCGCGCTCCCGTCCGGTCCGGACCGTCCCTGCCATGACCCATCCCGACGGCACGGGCACGCCCCGCAAGCGCGGGGTCGGCGCGCACTACCTGCGCTATTCGTCGGCCAGCGTCCTGGTGATGCTGGCGGGCCTGGTGTCGTTTCCGCTGCTGACGCGGCTGCTCGACAACACGCAGTACGGCATCCTCGGCTACTACGAAACGTGGCTGATGATCGGGGTCGCCGTCGCCAAGCTGGGTGCGCAGCACGCCATCCTGCGCTTCTATCCCTACCAGGACGAGACGCGCGCGCTGCCGGGTTTCGCCACCAACATGTTCCTGCTGCCGCTGCTGGTGTCGTGCGGCATCTGGGCCGCCGGCATCACCGTGTTCGCCTGCGTGGACTGGTTCGGCGGCGCGTCGTTCTCGCCGGTGCTGTGGATGGCGGTGATGACGATCCCGCTGCAGGTGTTCGTCAGCCTGGTGCAGATGGTGCTGCGTGCCGGCGAACACTCCGGCGTGCTGATGGTCACCCGGGTCGCCTGGCGCTGGCTGGAGCTGGTGCTGATGGTCGGTGCGGTGGCGTGGCTCGAGCGCACGGCGGTCGCCGCATACGGCGGCAAGATGCTCGCCGCGGGCATCGTCGTTGTGTTCTACGTGTACTGGGTGAAGCGGAACCTGACCTTCTCGCGCCAGCTGGACTGGTCGCAGATGCGCAAGACGCTGGGCTATGGCATGCCGCTGGTGGTGAACGAGATCGCCACCGTGCTGCTGATCTCGATCGGCCGGCTGATGCTGAAGGGCATGACGGGCGATTTCGCGGACGTCGGCATCTTCACCATCGGCTACTCGCTCGCGCTGCAGGTCAGCATGCTGATGAGCACGGCGCTGTCCGAGTCCTTCATTCCGGTCGCCAACCGCAGTTGGGAAACCGGCGGCGCGCAGGCGGTGCGCGCGCTGAAGGCCAAGGTACTGTTCCCGATGACCTACGCCTCGGTCGGCATCGCGGTCGCCATCGCCTGCGTCGGCAGCGAGGCGGTCCAGGCGATCAGTGGCGCCGACAAGACCGCGTCCGGCCCCGTGTTCGCCTGGCTGGGTGCGCTGTACGCGCTGTATCCGCTGCTGGAGATCGGCGGTTACGGCCTGCTGTTGCACAAGCGTTCGCGGACCGTGCTGTACATGACGCTCGCCGCCACGGCGCTGAACACACTGCTGAGCCTGTGGTTGATCCCGCGATACGGATACATGGGGGCGACGTGGGCAGCGGTAGGCAGCTTCGCGGCCCTGGGTATCGGGTTGTACGCGTTGTGTCCGCGCGACCTGCGCTATCGCCCCGACCTGCGCGCCTGGAGCGTGGCGGGCGGTGCGGGGCTGGCGTTCGTGCTGGCGGTGGAGGGCAGCGGCCTGTTCGGCCTGGTGTCGCCCTGGACGCGCCTGTTCGCTGCCGGCGGCCTGTGGGCCGTGCTGTACGTGGTGCCGGTACTGGCGCTGGATGCACGCCTGCGCGATCTTGTACGCCATTGGCGGACGCGGAGCGCGGCATGAGCGAGGCGATGCAGGGAGCCTGTCCCTGATGTGGTGGCTGTCCCCCCTTTCCTGGTTGTTGATCGCCCTGGTGGCGGTGGTCCTGTCGCTGTGGTGGTACCCGCGCATGCGGCCGGTGCGCGTTGTCGGCGCCCTCGTGATCGTGGTGTCGTTCGTGGCGATGACGCCGTGGGTGGCCAACCTGCTGGTGTGGTCGCTGGAAGGGCGGGTGGCATCGTCCGCCGACTGCCGTGCGCGATCGCCGACGGTCGCGGTGGTGCTCGCCGGCGGCGTGGACCGCAAGGCGCACGATCCGCAGAACTTCAGCGTGCTGACCCAGGCCAGCCGGCGGCGCGCGGAAGCGGCGGCACGGTGGTGGCGCGAGATGCCGGGTCGGCAGCTGGTGCTGTCCGGTGGCAGCGGGTGGTCGGCCAGTCCGCCGGAAGCGCAGCTGATGGCCGCCTATCTGCGCGCGATGGGCGTGCCGGCCGACGCCATGCGGCTGGAAACCCACTCGCGCACCACCTGGGAGAACGCGCGCCAGCTGGCGGCGATGAGGCCTGCGCTGCCACGCCGCGTGGTGCTGGTGACGTCCGCGCTGCACATGCCGCGTGCGCACTTCTCGCTGCGCAGCGCGGGTTTCCAGGCCTGCCCCCTGCCTGCCGACGAGCGTTACGTCGCCTACCGGCACATGGGATTCCTGGTGCCCGACAGTGGCGGCCTGGCCAAGACCGAGGCCGCCCTGCACGAATGGGTGGGGCTGCTGGCCTATCGCCTGTACGACCGCGACGCCGCGCTGCCGGCGCAGGACGGCACGTTCCCCGACCAGGCCCGGTGACTCAGTCCTCGTCCTTGCCGTAACGTCGGGGCGCCATGCGGGCCGCAAGCGGGAAGCGGGTGCCGATGCCCTGCATCGCCGGCGCCGGAAGTCGACCCGTCGCCGTGCCCGGAGCGGGTCCGGCGCCCGGTACGCGCGCGCGCCGCTTCAGCGCGAAGTAGTGCTCCATCAGGCCGCACAGCGCCCAGAAATTGGCCATCACCGCGCCCTCGAAGAACGGGCTGCCGTAGACGTTGCCCAGTGCCGTGGAGATGGCCAGCAGGATGAAGCCCAGCGACAGCGCCTTGCCTTCGGCATCGCTGGCCGGGACCGAGCGCGTGAAGCGCACGCCCATCCACAGGACGCGCCACAGCAGGAACAGCAGCGCCAGCAGGCCGAGCGGACCGCATTCGGCCAGCATCAGGAAATAGATGCTGTGGGCGTCGTAGCCGGCATAGCGCGGCACGTAGTTGCCGATGTGCTGCTTGAAGCGGTTGAGGCCGACACCGATGGGGTGTTCCGTCCACATCTGCATCGCGCCGCCCCATATCTCGAAGCGGCTGGCGGTACTGACGTCGAGCTGCTCCTCGCCCACCGAATCCTGCTGTTCGGTCTCGGCCACGCGCTGGGTCACGCTTTCGGGCAGCAGGCCGATCGCCGGCACCATCAGCACCGCGATGGCGACGGCCAGCACCACGTTGCGGCGGACCAGCAGCAGGGCGAAGGCCACCAGCGCGATGAGGTACGACTGGCGCGAGTAGGTCGCCATGATCGCGACGACCATGGTCGCGCAGCCGCCGATCGCGGCCAGGCGCCAGAACTTCTGCTTGCGGAAGAACAGCGCCATCGCGATGAACATCGGCAGGAACATGGCGTAGAACACGCCCGCGCGGTTGGCCGTCGAGTAGTCCACGCCGAACGGACCGGAAGCGCGCCGCGATTCGTTGTAGTTGCCGAAGCCGTAGTCCAGGCCCTCGCGGATCGCTTCCAGGCCGGCGATGGCGGCGACGATCATCACGAAGATGATCAGCTGCCGCGTTCCCTTCTCATCCTGTCCGCAACGGCGGTACACGAAGTAGAGCAGGGGATAGAAGATCAGGTTCTTGAGGTAGGTGAAGTCCTCCATGAAGTCGCGCGGCATGGTGGCCTGCGCGATCACGAAGGCGATCGTCAGTGCGGCGAACAGCAGCAGCAGGGCCGGCGTCAGGTAGCCGCGGGGCTCCAGCGGCGCGTGGCGCCGTCCGGCCATCAGCAGTGCGCCCACCACCACGATGAAGATGATGTTGGCGAGGTTCAGCCCCGGTATCCCGGTCTCGACCGAGAAGTGCAGCATGTTGGGCATGTACAGCAACGGGAGCGCGAGCAGCAGCCGCATCAACATGGCTCAGGCTCCCGCGGCGGCGTCGCCGTCCAGGAAGCGCTGCGCCCACAGCTCCAGGCACAGCGATTGCCACAGTGCCTCGCTGCGGTCGATGCCGCGCTCCAGATGGTCGTGCAGCAGCGCCTGCGCCGCGGCGGGCTGCAGCAGGCCGCGTTCGCGGAAGGCACGGCTGCCGAAGGTATCGGCCGCCAGTGCGCGCAGCGGTCCGCGGAACCAGTCGGCCAGCGGAATCGCGAAGCCTTGCTTGGGCTTGCTGATGGCTCGCGGCGGCAACCATTTGTTGGCCACCTCGCGCAGCAGATGCTTGCCGCGACCGTCGCGGACGCGGTAGCCCACCGGCAGCGACAGCGCGAACTGCACCAGGTCCGGCTGCAGGAAAGGCGAGCGTCCTTCGAGCGAGGCGGCCATCGCCATCCGGTCCAGCTTCACCAGGATGTCGTCGGGCAGGTAACTCTGCAGGTCGATCGCGACGGCGCGGTCCAGCGGTTCATCGCCGGCGCCCAGATCGCTGCCGGGCTGGGCCAGTGCGGGCAGGTGGAAGTGGTCCTTGCCGCCCGCCTGCGGGCGCAGGTGCCGCGCGATGTCGGACCGCATCACCGCCACGCCGCTCAGGTAGCGTTCGTCGAACGGCAGTCGCAGCCGCTCGCCGACGCGCGCCAGCCGCTCGCCGTAGGGATTGGGCGCCATGGCACCGGCCAGCGACAGTCCCGCCGCCGCCGCGCCCCGCATCGCACCCAGGCGCTCGAGCTTCATCAGCTTGAGATAGCGGTCGTAGCCGCCGAACATCTCGTCGCCCCCGTCGCCGGTAAGCACCATCTTCACGTGCTGCCGCGCGAGCTGCGAGACGAGGAACGTGGGCACGGCGGACGAGTCGGCGAACGGTTCGTCGAAATGCCAGACCAGGGTCTGCAGCAGGTCGACGGCATCGGGCTCCACCACCAGCTCGTGGTGTTCGGTACCCAGGTGCTTTGCCACGCGGCGCGCGTCGTCGAGCTCGTTGTAGGCCGCCTCCTTGAAGCCGATGGTGAAGGTCTTCACCGGCTGGCCGAGGTGGCGCGCCATCAGCGCGACGACCGTGCTCGAATCCAGCCCGCCGCTGAGGAAGGCGCCGAACGGCACGTCGGATACGAGCCGGCTGGCGACCGCACGGTCCAGCAGTTCTTCCAGCCGCTCCGCCGCGTCCGCTTCGCCCAGCGTGGTCTTCGGCGACAGTGACGGCTGCCAGTAGCAGTGCAGGCTGATCCTGCCGTCGCGGTAGCGCAGGAAGTGCGCGGGCGGCAGCTTGTTGACGCCGGCGAACACGCTGTACGGCGACGGGACGTAGCCGTAGGCCAGATAGGCCCGCAGCGCGTCGTCGTTGAGGTCGCGCGGACAGTCGGGCGACTGCAGCAGCGACTTCAGCTCGGAGCCGAACAGCACGCGACGCTCGTCGTGCGCGTAGTAGAGGGGCTTCTCGCCCAGGCGGTCGCGGGCCAGCACCAGTTCCTGCGTGCGGCGGTCCCAGATGGCGACGCCGAACATGCCGTCCAGCTGCGCGAAGATGCCGACGCCGTCCCGCAGGTAGCCCTGCAGGATCACCTCGGTATCGCTCTGGCTGGCGAACGCATGGCCGTCGCGTTCCAGGCCCGCGCGCAGTTCGCGGTAGTTGTAGATCTCGCCGTTGAAGACGATGCAGACCTGGCGGTCCGCCCCGTACATCGGCTGGTGTCCGCCACCGACATCGATGATCGACAGGCGGCGCATGCCCAGCAGCGCGCGCTCGTCGTGGTGCAGACCCTCGTCGTCGGGGCCGCGATGGTGGATGACGGTGTTCATGCGCCGGACCAGCGCCGGATCGGGCGTGGGCTGGCCGGGGGCGACCACGAGGCCTGCGATGCCGCACATGTCAGACGTTCCCGTTGTGCGCGGGGGCACCGTGGGCGAGGCGGCGTTCGCCGCGATACAGCTGCACCAGCCGGTTGAGCACTTGGTCGAGGCCCGCGTGGTTGCGCACGGTCGTCCGCGCGGCGTCGCCCATGGCGGTGCGGGCGGCGCCGTCGAGTGCCGCCGCCTGCTCGAGGCAGGCGGCCAGCCCGGCGCGGTCGCCCGGTTCGAACAGCCAGCCGTTCTCGCCCGGGCGGACGAAGTCCTCGTTGCCGCTGATGCGGCTGGCGACCATCGGCAGGCCCGCGGCCATCGACTCCAGCAGCGTGTTGGACAGGCCCTCGATCCGCGACGTCAGGACGCCGATGTTGCCGTCGGCCAGCGGCCGCTCGATGTCGTCGCGATGACCGGCGAAATCGACGCGTCCGCCCAGGCCGAGCGCATCGACGCGTTGCCGCAGTTCTTCTTCCAGCCTGCCCGTGCCGACCAGCAGCAGGCTGGCGGCAGGGTGGCTGGGTGCGATGTCCGAGAAGGCGTCCAGCAGGACGGTCAGCCCCTTTTCCGCCTCCAGCCGCCCGATGAAGACGAAGCGCGCCGGCAGCGCCGGGTCGCGGCGGATGCCGGCGAACCGCCGGGTATCGACCGCATTGGGCAGCGCGACGATCCGCTCCGGCGGGATGCCGCGCGCTTCCAGCGTGCGCGCGATGCGGCGGCTGATCGCCAGCCAGGTTTCGGTGCGCCGCAACGCGCGCTGCGCCAGCGCGTCGACCAGTCCGGTGCGCGGCGCCAGCGTGCCTTTTTCGAGTTCCCACCAGCCCGACACCTTGGTCAGTACGCGCTTGTCCAGCCAGGGTCCCAGCACCGCGCAGATCGCCGCCATGCGGTGGGCGATATGGACGTGCCATGCGTCGTAGCGGTGGCGGCGTGCGTACAGGAAGGCGACCGTCTGCACCCACAGCAGCGGACTGGCGATGAGCGGCAGGCGCAGGAAGGGCAGGCGGCAGACCACGGCGCCGTCCACGCGTTCGACCTTCGCCGGCGACGCCCAGGGCAGGCGCGGCACGAGGATGGTCACGCGGTGGCCGCGGGCGCGCAGCCCGCGCGAAAGCGTGCGCACCTGCGCTTCGGCGCCACCGCCCTTGTGCGCCGGATACGCGGCTTCCATCACCATCAGCACGCGCAGCGCATCAACGGGCATCCATGTATCTCCGCATCCACAGTTCCAGCACCAGCAGTTGCCAGAGTGCGTTGGAATGGTCCCAGCCGCCGGCCATGTGCAGGTCGACGAGGCGTTCGATGAAGGCCGGATTCACCCAGCCGCGTTCGCGGGTGCGCTGATCCAGCAGTACCTCCCGCACGCGCGCCTGCAGGGCGGGATCTTCCTTCATCCAGATCGCGATGGGCAGCCCGAAGCCCTGCTTGCGCTTGCTCAGGATCTCGGTCGGCAGGATGTCGGCGACGGCCTGCTTGAACAGGTAGCGCTTCTTCAGGCCACGCACCTTGTAGTGCGCCGCCAGGCGCCCGCAGTAGTCGACCAGGGCCGGGTCCAGGTACGGGAAACGCACGGACACGCCATGGTGGCGGCAGGCGCGATGGACCTTGACCAGGTCGTTCTGCGCGATGGCCATCAGCAGGTCCAGCCGCATGATCTGGTGCAGCGGTTCGGTGCGTGGACCCGTCGCGTACACGCCACGCATGAAGTCCAGCGAGGCATCCTGCGGCACCTGCGAGCGGAACGCCGGCGTCAGCAGGTCGCCGTAGAAATCGGACGCGAAGGAATCGTCCGTGTAGAAGCGGTCCGGATTCGGCAGCGAGCCGCGACGGGCGAAGTTCTGCACGCGGTTGAGCACGTGCACATGGCCGCCGCCGACGGCGTCGCCGACGGCGCGGGCGGCCGCCTTCAGCGGCGACGGGAGCCGGTAGAAGGCTTCCATCACCTTGTCCTTCGCGTAGCGCTGGTTGCCCCCGAAGATCTCGTCGCCGCCGTCGCCGCCGAGCATCGTCGAGAAGCCCTGGCTGTTCCCCAGCTCGGCGCAGGCCAGCGTCGGCACCGCCGACGCGTTGCCGAAGGGCTGGTCGTAGGCGTCGATCACCGAATCCAGCAAGCCGAGCGCACGATGGCGGTCGACCCTGGCCAGGTGCGGCTTGGCGCCACAGGCCTCGCTGGCCAGACGGGCGAAATCCAGTTCGTCGTAGCCGGCCTCGGGAAAGCCGATGGAGCAGCTGTGCACCTGGGCGCCGGGCTGGCGCGCCAGGATGCTGACGATGCTGCTGCTGTCGGTGCCGCCGCTGAGGAAGCAGCCCCAGTCGCCATCGGAGTGCGGACGGAAATCCTGCACGGTCGCGATCATGCGGTCGCGCAGGTCGTGCGCGAGCTGGATGTCGCTGCCCTGCAGGTCGGCCGGGTACTCGGGAAGGTAGTAGCGCTCGCCACGCTCGCCGGCGTGATCCAGCGCCAGCACGGACCCCGGCTCGATGCGGCGGATGTCGCGGTGGATGGTCAGCGGCGCCGGAATGCAGGTGAAGTTGAGATAGTGGTAGACGGCCGTCAGGTCGACGTCGCGACCGATGCCGGGTGCGTCGAGCAGCAGGCGAAGATCGGTGGCGAGCGCGAAATGGCCATCGCGCCGGTACCAGAACAGGGGCAACGATCCGAAGTGGTCGATGAACGCGCTCACTTCCGACTGCCCCGGCTGCCAACTGGCGAAGGCGAAGCGGCCACGCCAGGCGCGTTGCGGTGCCGTCGTGCCCTCTGCGGCCGCCTCCTCCAGCTGCCCCGCCACCAGGTCGGCGATCGCCAGCCAGTGACGGCCGTTCGCATGCCGGCCATGGCGCACGCCCTCACTGACCGCGGCGCACAGCGTGCCGTCGCCGGTATCCAGCGGCTGCAGGCCGGCCTTGCCCGACAGCCAGGCGGCTGCCTGCGGTCCACTGGCCAGGATGAAGTCTTCGCAGAGCGAGCCGGCCACGGTCATGCGTCGTCCCGTATGGAGCCGACCGGCGAAAGCGGCACGCTGCCGGCATCGGCGGCGCTCGCCCGCAGGCAGCGTTCGTAGACGCTGGTGGTCGTGCGCACCAGTTGCTCCACGGAGTAGCGTTGCCGCGCCACCTGCGCCGCCTGCAGCGAAAGTCGCTGGCGCAGGGCGGCGTCCTTTCCGAGCGATCGCAGGCATCGCGCAAGCGCGTCGGCGTCGTCGTTGGGGAACAGCAGGCCGGTGATGTCGTCCTCGACCAGTTCGGAATTGCCGCCGACCGCCGACGCCACCACCGGGCATCCGGCCGCCATGGCCTCCATGAGAACGTTCGACATGCCTTCGTAGGAGGAGGGAAGAACCAGGAAATCGGCGGATTGCATCAGGGCGGCTGTGTCTTTGCGTTCGCCTAGGAAACGTACATCGGCGTCCAGACCGGCCGCCTCGCGCATCGCGTCGATATCGCCACGCAGCGGACCGTTGCCGGCCAGGGCCACCCAGGGACGCTCGTCGGCCGGAATGCGGGCGAGCGCGCGCATCAGGCAGGCCGGGTTCTTCTCCTTCACCAGACGGCCGACGAACAGCGCGAACGGACGCCCGGGCGGCGCACCTATCGCCTGGCGCAGCAGGTCGCGCTGTCCGGGTGGCAGGGGCTCCGGCGGTACCAGTCCGTTCGGCACCACATCGATGCTGGCGACCGGCACGCCTGCGCGCTCGGCCGCCGCGGCGGCACCGGCGCGCGCATTGGCGATCACGGCCGCAGAGCGGGAGAGGATGAAGCGCTTGATGCGCCAGAACCGTTCGGACTCGTCGAGATACAGGCCGCGGATCGAAGCCAGCAACGGCGGTCGATGCCCGGCCAGCCAACCGGCCACGAGCGTCCACAGCTCGGCCGTCAGCGAGAAGGCATGCACCAGGTCGTAGCGTTCGCGCCGCAGCAGTGCGGCATAGGCCAGCACGAAGCGAGGATCCAGCCGGCCGCGCTTGGGGACATGGTGGACCACGATCCCCTGCGCCCGCAGGTCGCGCACCAGGAAGGATTCCTTGCGGAAGAAGACCAGTTCGGGTTGCCACTGGCGGCGGTCCAGCCCGCCGAGCAGGTAGGTGATCTGGCGCTGGCTGCCGCCCACTTCCATTTCGTCGCTCACCACCAAGAGTTTCCTAGCGCGCATGTGCCACGCCCTCCATCAGGTCCTGCAGGCGACGTGCCTCCTTGCGCGCGTCGAACTCCTGCTCGATCTTCATGCGTGCGCCGCCGACGACCCGCTGCCGCAGCGCCGCGTCCTGCAGCAGGCGTTGCATGGCGTCGGCCAGCGCGGCGGGCTGCTTCTCGTCCACCAGCAAGCCGGAGACGCCGTCTTCGATCAGTTCGGGAATGCCGGAGACACGGGTGCTGACGACGGGGCAGCCGGTCGCCATCGCCTCCATCAGCGCCACGGGGATGCCGTCGCGGTTGCCGTCCGGCGCCACCTCGGAGGGGAGGACGAACAGGGCCGCCTCGCTCATCCAGCGCCTCACCACGTCCTGCGGTTGCGCGCCGCAGAACTCGATCCTGCCGGCCACGCCGCGGGCCTGCGCGAGTGCGCGCAGCGAGGCGTCCAGTGGACCGGAGCCCAGCAGGCGGCACTGGAAATCGATGCCGCGTGCCGACAGCAGGGCGAGCGCCTCGACCAGCGTCGCAAAGCCCTTGATCGGATCCAGCCGTCCGACGGTGAGGATCTGCAACGGCGAACGACCCTCCGGTTGCCACGGGTTCGCGCGCAGGTCGACGCCACAGTGGATGACGTGCAGCTTGTCGCGTGCGCGCACGGTTTCGCGTTCGGCCAGCCACTCCACGTTGAAGCGCGAGATGGTCACCGCCACGGCGGCATCCTCGATCTTGCGGGCGATCAGCTGCCGCTCGATGAAGATGTCGTGCGCATGGCAGGTGAAGCCGAACGGCAGGCGCAGCACGCGCGACAGGGTCCAGGCGGCAGTCGAGGGGTACGTGGCCCAGTGCGCATGCAGTACCTGCGGCTCGAAATCGCGCAGCCAGTCCACGTGTTCCAGGCCACGCATCCAGGCCGCCAGCGACTTGGCCAGCACGGACGGCGAACGCCAGCTGCCGGCGATCACCGTGAACAGCGTGGCCAGTACGCCGACCGGATGACGCAGCAAGGCCTTCGCCGTACCCCACATCGCATGCAGGGTGGAGCGCGGATGCCGCACGCGATCCATCAGGGCCTGGGCGTCCGACTGCACCAGCGTCTCGGAGGGCTTCTTCAGGGAAATGATCCGTACGTCCACGCCGTTCTCGATCAGTGCGGCGATCTCGCGCACGATGAACGTTTCCGACCAGCAGGGAAACAGCGACACCACGTACACGGCGCGCTGCAGGGGAGGGGTCGCCGTCATCGGTGCGCGTCTTCCAGTCGGGTGGTCTGCCACAGGTGCGCCTCGGGGTCGCGCAGGTAGTCCGCAAGGGCGAGCATGGCGCTGGTATTGAGGCTGAGGAACGCGGTGGCCAGCCGCACCGGCAGCAGTGTCGCAAGGCGTGGCCAGCCGCGGCCCATCACCGCGGTCGCATAGGCGATCAGTTGCAGTGCGAACAGCAGCGGGTACAGCACGCCGCCGCGCAGCGCGAGGATGGCGTTGGCCAGCAGCGCGAGCGCCAGCAGCCAGGGCGCGAGCAGGCGCAGCCACTTGTGGCCCCACAGGCGCCACGCGAGCGGATGCGCGCCCGGGATGGCGAGCGCCGGCCGCAGGTGGATCAACTGGAAGTTGCCGGCCAGCGTGCGCCGCTTGCGCCGTTCTTCGTCGACAGGATTGTCCGAGGTGCGGTCGAACGCCAGCGCCGCCGGCACGAACACGGTGCGATGTCCCGACGCGGCGATGCCCAGCGGAATCCACATGTCATCCAGCACGATGCCGGGCGGGATCTCGGGTATGAGCGACCGTCGCGCGGCGTACAGGGCGCCGGTTGCGCCGACCAGCGAGCCGCTGGCGCTTTCCAGCCTGCGGATCGCTTTCTCGTAGCGCCAGTAGGCATCGACACCCTGCCCGTAACCCTCGCGCGCCTGCAGCACCAGTTCGCCGCTCGCGGCACCGACGGTGGGATCGGCCAGCGCCGCCACCAGCGCCCGGGCGGCGCCCGGGTCGATCCGCTGGCGCACATCGTTGAACAGCACGATCTCCGCATCGAGAAGGGGGACCACATTGCCGAGGCAGGCCGACTTTCCGCGCCGCTCGGCGAAGGCGAACACGCGGATGCGCGCGGTGTCGCGCTGCGCGGCGAACCGGTCGCTGCCGTCGGTGCAGCCGTCGCACGCCACGTTGATGCGCAGGCGGTCCGGGGGGTAGTCCAAGGCCAGCAGGTTGTCGAGCTTGGCCGGCAGCTCGCGCATGCCGTTGTGCACGACCAGCAGCACGTCGATCGTCGGCAGTGCGTGTCCGGTGCGGACCGGCCTGGGCCGGACGCGCGCGAGCAGCGCCATCAACAGCGGATAGCCTGCGTAGGCAAAGGCGACCAGCGCCAGCGAGGCCCAGAACAGGATGGTCATGCGCCCCTTCCCAATGCGCCGAGCGCGACCGCGCGCAGCCGCTCGTAACCGGCATCGCCCAGCATGCGCTTGGCCAGCGAAAGGCCGCGGTAGCGCACCCGCTCATGGCCGATGGCCACCTGATCGCGCCGGATCCAGCGCTGGAACGTCAGGTGCCCGGTGGCGGCGGTCATCGCCATGCGGGGCAGGGCCTGCGAGGTCCCCCGGGCGATGTCCAGGATGCCCGGTTCGGACGACAGCACGTGCGTGTACCCGCATTCCTGCGCGACGGACACCAGGTCCTTCGGCATGCGGCCGCCGGGTGGCGCCAGCAGGGTCACCGCCGTTCCGACCTGTTGCTCGATTTCCTCACGCGCGGCCTTCAGGGTCCGGCGCAGGGTCGGCCCATCCAGCTGGGTCAGGTACACGTGATCGTGGCCATGCGACTGGATCGACATGCCGGCGTCGGCCATGTCGCGCAGCTGGTTCCAGTCCAGGAAGCCGGGCGTTCCGACGGTGGCGGGATTGATGAAGAAGTCGGCGGTGATGCCGTGGCGGGACAGCACGGCGAGCGCCACCGCATGGTTGCTGACGTGGCCGTCGTCGAAGGTGACCACGATGCGCGCCTGCGATGTCCCCTGCAGCAGCGCGGCCGCACTGCTGCCACCGCCCGCGGCGGCGATGTCCTGCATCTGCAGCTCGAAGTCGTCCGCCGGCAGCGTGTAGTGCGGGTCCTGGCCGGCGGGCATCGCACCGGTATGCAGCGCGTGATACATCAGCGCGACGACGGGGCCGGGATCTGCGGCGATGGGGGAAGCGGATGGCATTGCGCGTCAGCGGTAGTACGTGACAGACAGCACCACCACGTTCTCGACGTAGTCCTGGCTGCCGATCGAGCTGTCGCGCTTCCGGTGACGGTAGTCGAACTGCGCGCCCCAGTGACGGCTGAACCGCATGGCCAGCCCGGCCCCCAGGATGGTGTCGGTATCGTCGCGCGCGATGTTGGTGAATTCGCGCTTGTAGCGCTGCGCCACGCCCGTCAGGCTGAGGCGCGCCGTCAGCCCGTAGCGTGCCGACACCGAGATCCCCGAGTTGTCGGCATCGAAACTGTCGTCGCGGATGTAACGGAGCTGCTCGAAGTACGGTTCGGCCAGCACCGACAGGCGTTCGCCGGTGAACTCGTAGCCCAGGCTCAGGCGGCGCTGCTTGAAGGTGTCCGGAATGATCTGCAGGTTGGGATCGCCCGGCTGGCCGACGATCGGACCGCCCGGATCGCCGGGATCGGTCGGTTCGCCCGGGGCGCCGACGCGCTGGATCAGGTCCTGCGAGGCATCGCCGAACTGGTAGCTGGCGCGCGCGCTCAGCTGGCTGCGCGGTGCGACCTCCCACCCCGCATACCCGCGGAACAACGCACTGGACGTGCCGTCCACGCCCTCCGGCTTCAGGCGCGAGTAGCCGGCGCTGATGTCCACGCTGAGTTTGGACAGCTGGCTCAGGTAGGTGACATAGGCGTCGTAGCGCTTGTAGTTGTACAGCTCGGCGATGGTGTCGTACTCGGTCTGGCTGGCTTCCACGTTGAACACCAGCGCGTCGGTGGCGCCGAGCGCGCGCGCCAGCCGCGCCGCGGCCGAGTAGCGGTCGCTGTTGAAGGTCTCGGTCTCCTCGGCCCAGCTGTTGGTGTAGCGCAGATCGAGCTGCCCGCGCATGTTCTCGCCGAAGCGGGCCATCAGCGTAGGGCCGCCCTCGAAGACGTTGATCTTCTGCTGGTTGCCCGGGGTGAAGGCGGCCAGCGAATCCACCGACTGCTCGCTCAGCGAGTCGCGTGCGTAGAACATCAGGCGGTCCGGCAGTACGGTCCACTCCAGTTCGCCGCTGAACTCGCCACGAGTGTCGTCCTCGTAGACGTCGTCCATGTAGTCCAGGTGCTGCACGTTGCCGCGCAGGCGGGTGGTCAGCGCCGAGCTGTCGTGGCTCAGGACGAACCTCACCTGCGGCGACAGGATGTCCTCGCTGATCTCGTCGGCGGCCTGCAGCACGATGTTGTCGCTGTGCATGTAACGCAGGCTGACGTCGTATTCCAGGCGCGCCGCCTGGGCGCCGACCGGCAGCGCCGCGGCCAGCGCCGCGCACAGGACGCGCTGGCGTGCGAAACGGATATGGCGGGTACGGTGGCCGAACATGTCCATGGTTTCCTCCGTGCGCGGATGTGTCAGACGCCTTCGTTGAACACGACGCCGGCGAACTTCTTCGGGTCGAAGTTCGCCGCGGCCTGGGCGATGGCGGCGGGGGTGTCGCGTCCGTATCCGGCCACCAGCACCACGACGTCGGCGAGATCCGACAGGATGCGGGCATCCGGGGCGCCGCGAACGGGGGGCGCGTCGAGGAACAGGTGGCAGTTGGGATAGCGGCTGCGCAGCGAGTCCAGCAGCAGGCGCATGCGGAACGAGGAGAAGTACTCGGCGCCGGTTTCGCGCGTGCGGCCCGCCGGCAGCAGCCGCAGGCGGGGCACGCCGGTGTCGTACAGGACGCTCTCGGTGGTGCGTTCCTGGTCCTCGAGGTAGTCCACCAGGCCACCCGACTCGGCCGACAGCTTCATGGTCCGGTCCTGGGTCGGCTGGCGCAGGTCGCAGTCGATCAACAGCGCGCTCTTGGTTTCGTCGAACGCCACCGCGACGGCCAGGTTGCGCGCGACGAAGCTGCCGCCGCTGCCGGGGCTCACCGGCGCGACCAGGGTGATGAAGTTGCCTTCGGCCACCGAGAGCAGTTGCGTGCGCAACTCGCGGAAGGCGTCGACCTCGCGGCGGGCACCGTCGGTGCGGTAGATGGTGGAGCGGTCCTCCAACTGCAGGGGACTCAGTGCGGTGGTGGGCGTACGCGGCGCGATGGAGCGGCTGGCCACGTGACCGTCGTGGTCACCCGGAGATTCCCCGCCGAGCGGCCGGATCGAGTTGCTCATAGGACTTCCATCACCTTCAGCGTATAGGTCAGGCCGTACAGCAGCGGCACGGCCAGGAACAGCGAGGCCGCCAGGCTGTAGCGGCGCAGCGCCGCCCTCCGGCGCCGGCCGGTCAGATAGGCGGGCATCGTGCCCAGGACAGGCAGGCCGGCCTCGCGTTCGATCTGCAGCGGCGAGCGCACGCGCGGGTCGAGCTTGGTCAGCGCGAACAGCAGGCCGAGCGGAATCAGCAGGGCCAGCGCCAGTCCGGCGCCCGCCACGTGCATCACGCGCAGCCCGCTCGGGCGCAGGGGCATCTGCGCCGGCTCCTGGATGCGGAAACTCAGGCCGCGCTGTTCCGCGTCGAGGTTCATCGATACGCGGGCGTTCTCGCGGCGCTTCAGCAGGTCCTGGTACAGGTCGCGGTTGACTTCGTAGTCGCGCGTGAGTTCGGCCAGCGTGCTTTCGGACGAGGCGATGCGGTTGCTGCGCGCCATCTCGCTGGCCAGCATCTGCTCGGCACTGGCGATGCGCGCGGCGGTGGCGGCGCTCCGGCGGCGTGCCTCGGCCAGCTTGCTGCGCAGCTCGCCGTAAAGCGGATTGAACGCCGCCGGACCGTCGAGGGCCGTGCCGGCCGTGCGCGGCGCGCTCTCTTCGCGGCGCAGGTCCTGTTCCACGTCGCGGATCTGGTGCTGTAGGCGCACCACGTCGGGATGCTGGTCGGTGTACTGCAGCAGCAGGCGGTCGCGCTCGGACTGCAGCTCCGCCAGGCGTGCACGGAACTGGCCGGCGCGGGTCTGCACCAGGGTGATCTCGCTCTCGCCGGACAGCTGGGACTGCAGCGCCGACTCCTGGGAGCGCAGGTCGATCAGCTCCATCCGCGCGCCTTCGATGATGCGGCGCAGCTCGCCGATGCGGGCATTGACGTCGACGTCGGTGCCGGGGCGTGCGTCGGGCGTGCTCTGCCGGAAGGCTTCCAGTCCGTTTTCCGCGGCGGTCAGCTTCGCGTGGTACTGGTTCACCTGCGAATCGATGAACGCATAGGCCTCGCTGCTCTCGCGCTCCTTGGTGGCCAGGCTCTCCTGGATGACCAGTTCGGCGAAACGGCGGGTGATCTCGTAGGCGCGCGTGGCGTCCGAGTCGCTGTAGGCGATCTCGATGAGGTTGGCGCGCGGGTTGCTGATGCTGGTCCGGTCGATGATCTTCTCGATCAGCTTGTCCTGCTCCAGCGGCGTGGGGTTGTCCTGCAGCCATCCGCCGGTCTTGAGGATTTCCTCCATCACCCGGCGGCTGAACGCCACTTCGCGCAGGATGCTGGCGCGGTCCACCACGCTGGTGGCCACGGCGCGGCCCTCCATCAGCGGCGCGATGATGTTGCGGTCCTCGACCAGGATGATCGTGGAGGAGGTGTACTTCTTCGGCAGCATCATGCCGAGCACCAGTCCCAGCAGCGCGATGCCCGCGAACAGGCCCGCCAGCAGCACGGAGCGGCGCTTGAACTCCTTGCTCAGCACCGGCACGGCGTCGAACACGGAGCGCCCTTCCTCGGGCGCTCCCCAGGCGGCGGACTGGTTCACAGGACGCGTTCCGGTACGGTGATCACGTCGCCGGGCGCGACGGTGAAGTTGGTGCTCAGGTCGCCGCGATTGAGGATGCGGTCCAGCCGCACCGCGTAGCTCTGGGTGGCGTCGGTCGTCTTGCGGTACAGGTTGGAGCGGTCGGGCGCGGCGAACTCGGTGACGCCGCCGGCGGCCAGGACCGCATCCAGCACCGTCATGCCCGGGCGATAGGGGATGGAGACCGGTTGCCGGACCGCGCCCGTGACGCGCACGCGCGACAGGTATTCGTGGCTGCGCAGCTCGGTCAGGATCACCGCGACCTGCGGGTCGCGGACATAGGTGGCGAGCTTGCCCTGGATGTCCTGGGCGACCTCGGCCGGACTGCGGCCGCCGGCCGCCACGTCGCCCACCAGCGGCACGGAGATCATGCCGTCCGGGCGCACCGGCACGGTGATGCCGAGCTCCGGATTGCGCCAGACCGACACCTGCACGATGTCGTCCACGCCGATGAGGTAGCTCTCGACGGCGGAGGTCGCCTGTTGCGGCGGAGCGGACTTGCTGCCGGCGCCGCCGGACGCGCAGCCGGCAAGGAGGAGCGCAAGCATGACGGCCAGAAGGCCGGCGAAGGTGCGGTTCATCGAACATCCCCTGATGTTGTTGCGGATTGCCTCATATAACGCAGGCAACGCCCGCGCCCGGCCATCCGCGCAGGGGTTTTCCGCTACACCCGATAGAACGCCCGGTACCAGTCGACGAAGCGGCGGATGCCGGTTTCGATGGGCGTGGACGGGTGGTAGCCGGTGTCGCGGCGCAGGGCCTCGACATCGGCCTCGGTGTCGGGCACGTCGCCGGGCTGCATCGGCAGCAGCCGCTTCTCGGCCGTGCGGCCCAGGCAGTCCTCCAGCACCTCGATGTAGCGCAGCAGCTGGACCGGCTGGTGGTTGCCGATGTTGTAGACCCGCCACGGTGCACTGGAGGAACCGGGATTCGGCAGCATCGGATCGTAGGTGGGGTCCGGGCCGGGCACGGTATCGAGTGTGCGGATCACGCCTTCGACGATGTCGTCGATGAAGGTGAAGTCGCGGGTATGGTGGCCGTGGTTGAACACGTCGATGGGCCTGCCTTCGAGGATGTTCCTGGTGAACAGGAACAGCGCCATGTCCGGCCGGCCCCACGGGCCGTACACGGTGAAGAAGCGCAGGCCCGTGGTGGGCAACCCGAACAGGTGGCTGTACGTGTGCGCCATCAGCTCGTTGGCCTTCTTGGTGGCCGCGTACAGGCTGACCGGATGGTCCACGCTGTCCTCCACCGCGAACGGCAGCTTGCGGTTGGCGCCGTAGACCGAACTGGACGAGGCGTACACCAAGTGCTCGACGCCGCGGTGGCGGCAGGCTTCCAGGATGTTGGTGAAACCGACGATGTTGCTGTCGATGTAGGCGTGCGGATTCTCCAGCGAATAGCGCACGCCGGCCTGCGCGGCCAGGTTCACCACGCGCTGCGGCTTGAAGTCGTCGAAGGCGGCCTCGAGCGCGGCGCGGTCTTCCAGCGACGCGCGGACGAAACGGAACCCGTCCTTCGGCAACAGCCGCGCCAGACGCGCGTCCTTCAGGGTCGGGTCGTAGTAGTCGTTGAGGTTGTCGTAGCCCAGCACTTCGTCGCCGCGGTCGAGCAGGCGATGGCTGAGGTGGGAGCCGATGAAACCGGCAGCACCGGTGACGAGGACGCGCATCAGGGGATTCCGTGGGAGGGGTCGGTTACAGGCAGTCGTCGACGGCGTGGCGGGGCAGCGCCCGCTTCACGTCGAAGAGCACCGCGCCGGGCTTGCCGAGGGCGCGGATGCCGTGGGCGCCGCGTTCGGTGAACTCGCGGTGGGCGACCGCCAGGATGACGGCATCGTACTGGCCCGCCTGCGGCTCCGCCACCAGGTCCAGCCCGTACTCGTGCTTCGCCTCCTCCGCGCTGACCCACGGATCGTGCACGTCGACCTGCGCGTTGTAGCTGCGCAGCTCGGCCACGATGTCCACCACCCGCGTGTTGCGCACGTCCGGGCAGTTCTCCTTGAACGCCAGTCCCATGACCAGCACCCTGGCGCCGGTGGTGGGCAGGTTCTGCCGCGCCATCAGCTTGGCCACGCGGCGCGCGACATGGCTGCCCATGCCGTCGTTGATGCGGCGACCGGCCAGGATCACGTCCGGGTGGTAGCCGATCTGCTGCGCCTTGTGGGTCAGGTAGTACGGATCCACGCCGATGCAGTGGCCGCCCACCAGGCCGGGCCGGAACGGCAGGAAGTTCCACTTGGTGCCGGCGGCTTCCAGGACCTCGTGGGTATCGATGCCCAGCCGGTGGAAGATCAGCGCCAGTTCGTTGATCAGCGCGATGTTGACGTCGCGCTGGGTGTTCTCGATGACCTTCGCCGCTTCCGCCACGCGGATGCTGCTGGCCTTGTGCGTGCCGGCGGTGATGATGCTGCCGTACAGCGCGTCGACGAAGTCGGCGACCTCCGGCGTGGAACCGGAGGTGACCTTCATGATCGTCTCCAGGCGATGCTGCTTGTCGCCGGGATTGATGCGCTCGGGACTGTAGCCGGCGTAGAAATCCTGGTTGAAGCGCAGGCCCGATTCGCGCTCGATGATGGGGACGCAGGTCTCCTCGGTGGCACCGGGATACACGGTCGATTCGTAGATGGCGACCGCGCCCTTGCCGATCGCACGGCCCACGGTGCGGCTGGCCGACTCCAGCGGATGCAGGTCCGGCCGCTTGTAGTCGTCGATCGGGGTGGGGACGGTGACGATGAAGACGTTGCAGCCGGCCAGCGCGGCAGGATCATCGCTGAAGGCCAGCAGCGGGGTATCGCGCAGTTCCTCGACGCTGACCTCCAGCGTGTGGTCCCGGTGATCGCTCAGCTCGGCGACGCGCTTGCGGTTGATGTCGAAGCCGAGCGTGGGAAACGTGCGGCCGAACGCGACGGCCAGCGGCAGCCCGACGTAGCCCAGGCCGATCACGGCGATCCGGACCTGGTCCAGGGTGGGCAATGGAGCGTTCATCAATGTGGGATCCCCTGTGTGTTGCGGATGCGGACGAGTCTATAGGGCGGACGGGTGCGGACGCATGACCGCGCGCTGCCCGGTATCGAGTCGATCAACGTGCAAAGCTCCGTCCAGAGGACAGGCGGCGACGATGGCCTGATGGCGCCGCCCGCTACGTACCCCTGCATGACCAGCCCCGACGCGGCTGGACGATCAGCGGCCGGGGAGTCGAGATGCGGATCCTGTTGTGCGGTGGCGCCGGCTACATCGGCGCGCATGCTTATGTGGTGCTCGTCGAGCGTGGGCACGATGTCGTGGTGGCCGACAATTTCAGCAACAGCTCGCCGGGCGTGCTGGCGCGCCTGCAGCGGATCACCGGGCAACCGGTACCGTTCCAGCCGCTGGACCTGCGCGACCGCGAGGCGGTGATCGGCTTCTTCGCCCGCCAGCACTTCGACGCCGTGGTCCACTTCGCCGCATTGAAGGCCGTTGGCGAGTCCTGCGAGCGGCCGCTGGACTATTTCCACAACAACATCGGCGGCACGCTCAACCTGCTGCATGGCATGCAGTCGGCGGGCGTCAAGCGGCTGGTGTTCAGCTCTTCCGCCACCGTCTACGGCGACCCGGCCAGCGTGCCGGTGCGCGAGGACGCACGCCTGCAGGTCACCAATCCCTACGGCCGTACCAAGCTGGTGATGGAGGAGCTGATCGGCGACCTGTGCGCCAGCGATCCCGGATTCCACGCCGCCAACCTGCGCTACTTCAATCCGGTCGGGGCCCATGAGTCCGGGCTCATCGGCGAGGACCCCACCGGGATTCCCAACAACCTGATGCCCTACATCTGCCAGGTGGCGGTGGGCCGCCGCGAACACCTGAGCGTGTTCGGTGGCGACTGGCCCACGATCGACGGGACGGGCGTGCGCGACTACATCCACGTGATGGACCTGGCGCGCGCGCACGCGGATGCGCTGGACTTCCTGGTGCGCGAACGCCGCAGTCTGACGGTGAACCTGGGCACGGGGCAGGGCGTCAGCGTGCTGCAACTGGTGCAGGCGTTCGCGGGTGCGGCGTCGCGCGAGATTCCCTACCGGATCGTGGCGCGGCGCGCGGGCGACGTGGCCGAAGTGTATGCGGACCCTTCGCTGGCCAACGACGTGCTGGGCTGGCGCGCCGAACTCGATGTCGATGCCATGTGCCGCGACGCCTGGCGCTGGCAGTCGCAGAACCCGCAGGGTTACCCCGCCGCCTGAGCGGGCGGCCGACGCGACCCGCTCGGCACGGACGCCGCAGCGACGGGGCATCGCAGGCTGGCGGCGGCGGGAAGATTGCCCGAGAATCGGCGCACGCTTTCCTGCCGGACCCGCATGCACTCCGACGCCGTGCACCATCTGGCGGAACAGAACCGCTCACGCTATGGCGTGCGCATGTACCGCATGCGTGCGCTGGGGCTGGGCCTGGGAGCGCTCTGCGTGGGCGCCGTGCTGTACGAGTACGCGGCACCGCCGGCACTGTGGGCCCTGCTGATCGCCAACGGTTTCCTGTGGCCGCACCTGGCCTACCTGCGGGTGAAGCTGCAGCGCGGCGATCCGCTGTCGGCAGAGTTCCAGAACCTCACCTTCGACGCCGCCATGGGCGGTTTCTGGATCGCGGCGATGCGGTTCGACGCGCTGCCCAGCGTGTTGCTGGCGGTGATGCTGACCATGGACAAGTGGATCGTCGGCGGCGGCCGTTTCGGCCTGCGTACGCTGACGGCGATGGTCCTGACCTGCGCAGCCGCGAGCGCCGCCTGGGGCTTCGCCTTCGAGCCGTACACCAGCTATCCGGTCGTGCTGGCCTGCCTGCCGTTCCTGGCGATCTATCCGATGGCCATCGGGTTCGCCACGCATTCGCTGTCCCGCAAGGCGCGCCGCCAGAAGGACCTGTTGGAGAGGATGGCCCGCTTCGATGCCGCCACCGGGCTGATGAACCGCCAGCAGTGGCTGCACGAGGCGACCGTCGAACTGAAGCGCTACCACCGGGTGGGGCGGACGGCGGTGCTGGTGCTGATCGACATCGATCGCTTCAAGGACATCAACGACGGCTACGGCCACACCGTCGGCGACGAGGTGGTGGAGGAATTCGCGCGGCTGCTCAAGGCCTGCCTGCGCGATGTCGACACGGGCGGGCGCTACGGTGGCGACGAGTTCGGCGTCGTGATGCCGGATGCGCGCTGGGAGGAGGCCATCGTCGCGGCCGAACGCCTGCGGCGCCAGGTCGCGGCCTGCACGTTCTCCGCGCGCGGCCTTCGGTGCACCGTCAGCATCGGACTGGCCGAATGCCATGCCGGCATCGCCTCGGTTTCCGACTGGATCAACAGCGCCGACAGCGCGCTCTACCGGGCGAAGGCGCAGGGGCGCGACTGCATCGTCGTGGGATGCTGAGCGCGGATCAGTCGAGCAAGGCGTCGACCACGGCCTGCGGCTGCTTCATCCAGGCGAAATGGTCGGCGCGTGTCCCCAGCGCGGCATGGTGCAGCACGGTGACCCGCGCGGGGCTGTCCGGCATCTTCGCCATCAGGGCGCGCAGCGAGCTTTCCGGCGCCAGCCAGTCGTCGTCGAACAGCACGCCGCGCACCGGTGCACGCAGCGCGCGCATGCCGGCTTCCAGATCCACCGGCCAGCCTTCCGCACGATAGCGGCCACTGAGTCCCACGCGTGCCCAGTCGCGGATGAGGCCACGCGCCTCGTCGCCGCCGAAGCCCAGTCGCCGCCCCGGCAGCGCACCGCAGGCGCGTGCCAGCCACGGCGCGAACCGGTAGAAGAACGGCAGCGCGTAGCCACGCGGGGCAGGGAACGTTCGCCAGTACGGGGTGCCGCTGCCGACCAGCCACGCGGCGGCGAAAGCCTCGGGGCTCCGGCCGGCATGGCAGACCGCCAGCTGCCCGCCCAGGCTGTGGCCGCCGATCAGGTGCGGCGTGCCGGGAAGGCGGCGACGCACGGTGTCGTGGCTCAGGGGAATGTCCGTTCCCAGCAGCTCGCGGTAGCCCCAGTCGTTGCGTCGGTTCGCGCGCAGCGAACTGCTGCCGTTGCCGCGCCACTCGTGCACGAACACCGCCACGCCGCGTGCGGCCAGGGCATCGGCGAAGGGCAGGTAATGGCGGGCGGCGACCCCGAGCGCAGGAATCCACAACAGCGCGGATGCGGCCTCGGCTGGAAGGCGGGCGATCAGCGTGTATCCATGACCATCCGCCGACTGCAGCGGATACTCCTCCGCAGCGATGCGCTGTTCGTCGACGGTGTTCATGCGGTCGGCGCTGCGCCGATGTGGTCGAGCACGGCGATGTCGCTGCGGCCGGGCCGGTAGCCGCCGCGCAACGCCGCGTGCACGTAGTCCGAGGCGGCCAGGCAGGCCTCCTTCATCGGCATGCCCTGCGCGCGGCGCGCGGCGATCGCGGAGGCGAGCGTGCAGCCAGTGCCATGCGCTTCCAGCGACAGGCGCGGGTGCGAGGTTTCGGTCATGCCATCCTGATCGACGAACAGGTCCACCACGTCACCTTCGTCCTGCAGATGCCCGCCCTTGAGGAACACCGCGCGCGCGCCCAAGGCCAGCAGGTCGCCCGCGGCCAGGCGCATCGCCTGCGCATCGGGAAGGGAGCGGTCCAGCAGCAGTTCTGCCTCGGGCAGGTTGGGCGTCACCACATCCGCGAGCGGCAACAGCTGTGTCCGCAACGCGTGCAGCGCGCTGTCTTCCAGCAGCTTGGCGCCGCTGGTGGCGACCATCACCGGATCGAGCACCACCGCGGCCGGGCGATGCGCGCGCAACGCATCGGCGACGACCCCGATCACCTCGACGGTGGCCAGCATGCCCAGCTTCACCGCGCGGATGTCGAAATCATCGAAGCACGCTTCGAGCTGCGCGCGCAGGAAATCCATCGGCGGCACGTTCACCGCCGTCACGCCGCGCGTGTGCTGGGCGGTCAGCGCGGCGATGGCGGAGAGGCCATGCACGCGGTGCGCGGCGAAGGTCTTGAGGTCGGCCTGGATGCCGGCACCGCCACCGGAATCGGAGCCGGCGATGGTGAGGACGGAAACCACGGAAGGAGCAGTCATGCGTGGATTGTGCCATCCGTACGCGGGCGGGTGGCGCGGTGGGTCACGCGGTCGGCGGCCTGGCGCGCGTCCATTGGCGATACAGCACATGACCGACGCCGGTGCCGCCCGTCAGCAGCGCGGGCGCCAGCAGGGCGTCGTAACCGAGGTGGCGGTAAAGCCATGCGCCCAGCACGCCGCCGCCGAGGAATCCGCTGATGATCAATCCGCTCAGCGTCAGCCGGCGCACCGGCAACGGCATGCCGCGCAGCAGGTGGCCCAGGCCGATGCCGAGGTCGGTGAACATGCCGCTCAGGTGGGTGGTGCGCACCGCCGCACCGCTGTAGGTGGTGACCATCGCGTTCTGCAGGCCGCAGGCCACGGCCGCCAGCAGCGCACCCCAGATCTGCTGCTGCTTGAACAGCGGGATCGCCGCCAGCAGCAGCACGGCTTCCAACGCGAGGACCACGCCGTAGCGCCGGCCGAGTTTCAGCGTCTGGTCCTGGATGATCAGGCCGCTCAGCGTCGCACCCAGGCAGAATGCGATGAGTACGCCCCACAGGTGGATCACCGCACGCAGATCGCCCTGCGCGATCGCCGCGCCCAGCAGGCTGGTGGTACCGGTCAGGTGGCTGACCGCCTGGTGTTCGAACCCCAGGTAGCCGATGACGTTGACCATGCCGGCCACGCAGGCCAACGTCACCGCGCCGATCCACACCCAACGGGGGAGGTGGAGACCCATCGCCCGCTCAGGCCGGCGTCACAGCACTTCCGACGCGTAGTCCGCCAGGCGCGAGCGCTCGCCACGCCGCAGCGTGATGTGCGCGCTGTGCGCCCAGTTCTTGAAGCGGTCCACCGCATAGGTCAGGCCGGAGGTCGTCTCCGTCAGGTACGGCGTGTCGATCTGTTCCACGTTGCCGAGGCAGACGATCTTGGTGCCGGGGCCGGCGCGGGTGATCAGCGTCTTCATCTGCTTCGGCGTGAGGTTCTGCGCTTCGTCGAGGATCAGGTAGCGCGACAGGAACGTGCGGCCACGCATGAAGTTCATCGAACGGATCTTGATGCGCGAGGCGAGCAGGTCGTTGGTCGCCGCGCGTCCCCAGGCGCCGCCCTCCTGGTTGTGCGTCAGCACCTCCAGGTTGTCGGTCAGCGCGCCCATCCACGGCGTCATCTTTTCTTCTTCCGTGCCGGGCAGGAAGCCGATGTCTTCGCCGACGCTGACGGTCGCGCGCGTCATGATGATCTCGCGATACCGCTGCTGGTCCATCGTCTGCGCCAGCCCTGCGGCCAGGGCTAGCAGCGTCTTGCCGGTACCGGCGGTGCCGAGCAGGGTGACGAAGTCGATGTCGGGATCCATCAGCGCATTGAGCGCGAAGTTCTGCTCGCGGTTGCGCGCGTTGATGCCCCACACCGCATGCTGGCTGTGGCGGAAGTCGTCGACGATCTGCAGCGTCGCCCTGTCGCCGTCCACCCGGCTGACGCGGAACTCGGATTCGTCGTCGCCCGGCAGGTACAGGAACTGGTTGGGATACCAGCCGGCATCCTCGGCCATGACCACTTCGTAGAACGTGCGGCCCTTGTCGGTCCACGAGCGCAGGTCCTTGCCGTAGCGCTGCCAGAAATCCTCCGGCAGCGGATCGGCGCCGGTGTAGAGCAGGCTGAAGTCGTCGAGCGCGCGGTCGTTCTCGTAGTCCTCCGACACGATGCCCGCGATCGCCGCCTTGATGCGCAGGTTGATGTCCTTGGAGACGAACACCACCGGGATCTCCGGTTCCTGCTCCTTCAGCGCCAGGATCGCGCCGAGGATGGCATTGTCCGGAATGACCGCACCGAAGCTCTTGCCGGCCTCGAAGTGGCTGGTCTGGAAACGCAGCAGGCCGGCGCTCTGCGAGCCGCGCAGCTGCAGGCTGTTCGGCTGGATCAGCGGGATGCCGGCGGCCAGGTTGTCCAGGCCGGAGGCTTCGACCAGTTCGTTGAGGAAGCGGCTGACCTGCCGCGCGTTTCGGCTCGCTTCCGACGTGCCCTTCTTGCCGTTGTCGAGTTCCTCGATCACCTGCATCGGCAGGTAGACATCGTGCTCCTCGAACTTGAACAGCGCGGTGGGGTCGTGCATCAGCACGTTGGTGTCCAACACATAGATACGCTTGCTACGGGTCATTCGGGCAACCTCATCGAGGAAGATGTGTGAACACGGGCGACTTTTCCGCGGACAGCAGCGAACCACCATGACCCGCCGCGGCGCGGGATGGTGGAGGGGAGGGGAGGGGATTCCGTCACTGGGCCTGGTGGGCCTTCAGCGCATCCAGCACGGCCTGGGCGTGGCCGGGAACCTTGACGCCGCGCCACTCCTGCGCGATGCGGCCGTCGGGCGAGATCAGGAAGGTGCTGCGGACCACGCCCAGCACCTTGCGGCCGTACATGTTCTTTTCCTGGATCACGTCGAAGGCCTTGCACAGCGCTTCGTCGGCGTCGCTGACCAGCGGGAACCGGAAGCCCTGCTTGGCGCAGAAGTTGTCGTGCGATTTCACCGAGTCGCGCGAGACGCCCAGGACCGTCGCGCCCAGCTTCTTGAACGTGGGCAGCAGCGCGTTGAAGTCCAGGCCTTCGGTGGTGCAGCCGGGCGTGCTGTCCTTGGGATAGAAGTACAGGACCAGCCAGGTGCCGGCGTAGTCGGCGAGGGTGGTGGTCTGGCCGCCGGACAGCGCCAGCGGCAGCTTGAGGGTGGACTTGCTCAGTGCGTGGGATGCGCTCATCGAGTCTCGCGGATGCCTAGTGCCGGTTTTCCAGCGCCGCCACGCGCTTTTCCAGCGCGCCGATCCGGTTCTGCTGGACGATGATGATGCCCAGTGCCAGGAAGAACAGGAAGAAGGGTAGGTATTCCATCGGCCGCCTCCGTCAGAACTTCATCGGATCCATGATCGCGTCCAGGTTCAGATGGTCGCAGAATTCGAGGAAATCGTCGCGCAGCGCGGCGATGTGCATGTTGGCCGGCACGCCGATGGTGACCTGCGCCGAGAACATCTCCGCGCCGGTCTGCATCGCGCGGTAGCGCGTGCTCTGCAGGTTCTCGATGGTGATGCCCTGGCGGTCGAAGAAATCGGCCAGCTGGAACAGGATGCCCGGTTTGTCGGCGGCCACCACTTCCACGATGTACGGCAGCAGGTTGGACTGCACCACCTTCGGGCCGGTGCGGTAGAACACCAGCTTCAGGCCGTCATCGCGCTCCAGCCGCGACAGCATGGCTTCCAGCTTGGCCACTGCGTCCCACGAACCGGTCGCCAGTGCGGTCACCGACACGTCGCGTCCGACCGTGGACAGCCGTGCGTCCACCAGATTGCAGCCGCTGTCGGCGATCCGGCGCGTCACCGACAGGAGCGGCGATTCCGGATGCGTCGTGTAGGCGGTGATCAGGAGGTGGTTTTCGGTCGGCGAAGGCCGGGGCGTGGAATCGGTCAAGAGAGCTTCCGGCGTTGCGGTCTGGCTGAATGGCGGCCGGGCTGCGGCCCGGCGACGCTGGCAGCATACTTGCCCGCCCTTTGAACCCGCAAGTAACATGCGGCCGACATTGCAGGCGGGCCGGGATAACTGCGCTTACGGGCGCGTCCGGCGCGCCGGATTCCCATCGAGAGCCTTCCCTTGCATCTTTCCGGCAGCATCACCGCACTGGCCACGCCGTTCCTGGCGTCGGGCGAACTCGACCTGCACGCCTGGCGCGCGCTGCTCAAACAGCAGCTCGATGGCGGCACGCAGGGGGTGGTGGTGGCCGGCTCCACCGGCGAGGCGGCGGCGCTGTCCGACGACGAGTACGACACGCTGCTGCGCATTGCCGTGGAAGAGGTGAATGGCCGCATTCCGGTGCTCGCCGGCACCGGCCAGATGAATACTGCCAAGACCATCGCCGCCACGCGGCGCGCCGCCGCGTGCGGTGCCCAGTGTGCGCTGGTGGTCACGCCGCCCTACGTGCGGCCGACCCAGGCGGGCCTGGTGGCGCACTACCGCGCCGTCGCCGACCAGGGCGGGCTGCCGGTGGTGCTCTACAACGTGCCGGGCCGCACCGGCTGCGATCTGCTCCCGGAGACGGTGGCGGAACTGGTCGACCATCCGAACATCGTGGGCATCAAGGAAGCGCGCGCCGAACCCGAGCGCATGGCGGCGCTGCTGGCGCTGCGCACGGCGCGTTTCGCCATCCTCAGCGGCGACGATCCGACCGCCTCGCGCGCGATGCTCGCCGGTGCCGACGGCCTGATCTCGGTCGGTTCCAATGCGCTGCCCCGCACGTTCCGTCGCCTGTGCGACCTGTCGCGCGCGGGCGATGCCGCCGCCGCTGCCGCGCTGGATGCGCAGTTGCAGGAGATCTACGGCTTCCTCGGCGTGGAATCCAACCCCATCCCGGTGAAGGCGCTGCTGCAGCGCGCGGGGTTCGGCCACGGCCTGCGCCTGCCGCTGCTCACGCTGTCCGCCACCCACACCGATACCGCCGACCGTCTCGCCACCGTGGCGCAGGCGCTGGAAGCACAATCCAGCCGCGATAGCCTCGCGGCCTGAACCCAGGAGAACCCCATGCGTCTTTCGTCTTCCCTCGTGCGTCCGCTTGCCCTCGTGCTGCTGGTCGTGTCCGTCGCCGGCTGCTCGTGGTTCAAGAAGGGTGCGCGCGGCGACTACGCGCTGGCCCCCGAAGCGCGCCCGCTGGAAGTGCCGCCGGATCTCACCCTGCCCAACACCAGCGGCGCGATGCAGATACCGGCGGCCGGTCAGGCCACGCCGGCGGCCGCGCCGGCGGCGGGCGGATTCAACGTCGCCGGCTCGCGCGACGATGCTTTCGCCCGCGTGGGCGAGGCGCTGGCCGGTGTGGAGGGCGTGACCATCGCCAGCCGCGCGCAGCTGCTGGGCACCTATGACGTGAGCTACGAAGGCGCGAGCTTCCTGGTCCGCGTGTCCGCGGTGGACGCCGGTGCCTATGTGTCGGCGGTCGATCCGCGCGGCCTGCCGGCGACGTCGCCGGCGGCGGTCAAGCTGCTCGCCGCGCTGAAGGCCACGCTCGGCGGCTGATCCACAGCCGCCAGGCCACGAACGAAAAGGGCGCCGCAAGGCGCCCTTTTTCATGTGCAGCATGACGCCGTGCGATCAGCGCTCCAGCAGCGGCAGCTTGTCCGGCTTGCCTTCCCATTCCTTGGCATCAGGCAGCGGCTCCTTGCGCGTGGTGATGACCGGCCAGGCGCGCGATAGCTCGGCGTTGAGCGCCACGTAGCCTTCCTGTCCGGCGGGCACGTCGTCCTCGGGATAGATGGCGTTGATCGGGCACTCGGGCTCGCACAGCGTGCAATCGATGCATTCGTCCGGATCGATCACCAGGAAGTTCGGACCTTCGTGGAAGCAGTCCACCGGGCAGACTTCCACGCAGTCGGTGTACTTGCACTTGATGCAGTTTTCGGTGACGACGAAAGGCATGGGGCTCGATATGCAGCGGAAAGAACCACGCAAGTTTAAAGCACCGCGTCGGTCGCGTTGGAAATCTTTGTGGTCGGCGCCGGCGACGGATCGCGGCACCGCGAAGGGTAGTGATCGGACGGCGCTGCTGCGGGCGACGGCGCCCACGCCGGCACGACAACGTCGCGGGCATGCTGGGCTCGGGACGAAAGGTCTCCAGAAATTACAAAAATGGAACAATCAGTTAGATGAAGGCCAATTTATTCCATTCGTGCGCAGGATCATGCTGCGCGCCTCATCCCGCAGGAGCATCGCCATGATCACCCTTCGTCCCGCCCAGGCCCGCGGCCACGCCAACCACGGCTGGCTCGACTCCTGGCACAGCTTTTCCTTCGCCAATTATTTCGACGACAAGCACGTCCATTGGGGTCCGCTGCGCGTGATCAACGAGGACCGCGTGGCCGCCGGCCGCGGGTTCGGCGAACACGGCCATCGCGACATGGAGATCATCAGCTACGTGCTGGAGGGCGCGCTGGGCCACAAGGATTCGATGGGCAACAGTTCCAGCATCGTGCCGGGCGACGTGCAGCGCATGAGCGCGGGCACCGGTGTGCAGCACTCCGAGTTCAACTACAGCCAATCCGGTACCACGCACTTCCTGCAGATCTGGATCATCCCCGACCGCCAGGGTGTGACGCCGTCCTATGAAGAGAAGACCTTCCCCGCCACCGAGAAGCAGGGTCGCCTGCGGCTGGTGGTCAGTCCGGATGGCGCCGACGGTTCGGTGAGCATCCACCAGGATGCCCGCATGTATGCGGGCCTGTTCGACGGCAGCGAGAAAGCCGAACTGCCGCTGGCGGACGGGCGCCTGGGCTACGTGCATGTGGCGCGTGGCGAAGCCACCGTCAATGGACGGGCACTGAAGGCGGGCGACGCGCTGCTGTACGACGGCGAACCGTTGGTCAGCATCGAGCGCGGCATCGGCGCAGAGGTGCTGGTGTTCGACCTGCCGCGGATGCAGTAATCGCCCGGCACGACGAAGGGAAGGGCGCGCCTGTCGCGCCCTTTTTCGTTTGCGGGCGGCCGTCAGCCGAGTAACCGGTCCGCGACGATAAACCCTGCCGTCATCGCCACCACCAGCAGCGCACCCTGCAGCCGCGGTGGCGCGGGCACCGGAATGTCGAGCCAGCGGCAGGCGACACCGATGACGAGGGCCAGGGCGATGCCGATCAGCGCGGTCATCATGGCGGGTCGCTCCGCGAGATCTGCCCGGTGGGCCCACCGCAGTTCCGACGATGCCGCGCTTCGCGCCGGACCAGCGCGCGGTCGGCCAGCAGGTAACCACTGGTCATCGCCACGACCAGCAACGCGCCGACCAGCACCGGCGGCGCCGGCACCGGCACACCGAAGGCGCGGCAGCCGAACCCGATGGCGAAGCCGAGCAGCAGTCCGGCGACGAATTTCCCGTTCATGCCAGGCCTCCATGGCTGGCCGGCGGGGAGGGTGGCGTGGTGGCCGGCGCACCGCCGATGAAGTGGCGCACATGAGGCCGTTGCGCGGGATCGGCCAGCGTTTCCAGCACGGCCTCCTGCAGGATGCGCTCGTCCTCGGTCACGCGTTCGTGCTGGCGCAGATGCTCCCGCCATGACGCATCGACGAAATACTCCAGGTACACGCCGGGTTGCGTACTGTCCTCCGCCACGCCCCATTGCAGCGCGCCGTTGCGGCGCCGCGCGTGCCCGAGCGGCTGCAGGCGTTGCAGGAATTCCTGCCGTCGCGCGGGGTCGACGCGGTACTCGATCGTCACCAGGACCGGGCCGCGATCGTCGTGCAGGTCCGCGCTGACCACCGGCTGGGGCCAGTGGCCCGACGGCGTGAGGTTGACGCGCGCCGCGTCGCCCAGGCGGAAGCGCGCGCCCGCGATGGCCGCCACCGCCGTACCCACGGCCGCGAGCAGCAGCGCACGCGGCGTCCCGGCGTGTTGCGCCAGCCAACCCCAGCCCAGGCTGCCCGCCGCCATGCCGCCGGAAAACACCACGATGTACAGCGACAGCGCCCGCGCGCGGACCCACGCCGGCACCGCCGTCTGCGCCGCGATCTGCAGCGACGAGAGCACCGCGATCCAGGCAAGTCCGGCGAGCAGCGCGACGCCGTACAGCAGCGGCACCCAGCGCAGCAGCGCGAACGCCAGGATGCAGCCGGCGTACGCAAGCGTCGCCCACAGCACCATGCGGTCGGCGTCCATGCGCGCGCGCAGTCGCGGCAGCACCAGCGCGCCGCCGATGGCGCCCGCGCCGATGCAGCCCAGCAGCAGGCCATACGTGCCGGCGCGTGCCTGCAGATCCTGATTCACCACGATGGGCAGCAGCGCGGTGAGCGCGCTGGCGAAGGTGAAGAACCAGGCGGCCTTCACCAGCACCGCCTGCAGCACGCTGGCGCGCGATGCATAGCGCAGGCCCGCGCGCAGGGCGACGCCGAACGTCTCCGGAGGCAGCAGCGATGCGGTCGGCGCGCGGCGCCAGCGCCACAGCACCACGGCGACGCCGAGGAACGTCAGCGCATTGACGGCGAACGCCCAGGCGATCCCGGCCTGCGCCACGATCAGCCCGCCCAGCGCCGGGCCGATGGCGCGCGCGATGTTCATGCTCAGCGAGCCCAGTGCCACGGCCGGTCCCAGCATCGGCTTGGGCACCAGCTCGGGCGTGGTGGCCTGCTGCGCCGGCATCGCCATCGCCGCGCCGATGCCGAGCGCGAAGGTCAGCGCGATGAGGGTCCACGGCCCCAGCGCGTCCAGGTGCGCGAGGATGGCCAGCGTGCCGGCGACAAGCAGCATCCACAGCTGCGCCACGATCAGGTAGCGTCGCCGATCGACGATGTCGGCCAGGGTACCGGCCACGAGGGCCAGCACGACCACCGGCAACGTGGTCGCCGATTGCACGGCCGCGACCATCAGCGGCGAACCGGTCGTCTCGGCCATGACCCAGGCGGCGGCGACATCGTGGACCCAGGTGCCGATGTTGCCGACCAGGATGGCGAGCCAGAGGGCGCGGAAGGTGGGTTGTCCGAGTGGCGACCAGGGTCCGTGCGCGACGGGCGTGGACATGGTCAGAACGCGAAGCACGCGCACCCGAGCGCGCCCCAGAACGCCCGCAGGTCGCCGGTCGGCACCGCAAGCCGGGCCGCATGGCCGCCGCCGTGGCCGTGCGCGTGCACCCGGCACGCCGGGCCATGCGCATGCGCCAGGGCGGCGCCGGCCTGCGCGAGCGTACCGCCCTGATAGCCGCCGAAGCGGTTGACCGGCGACCAGTCCGGCATCGGTTCCGGCAGGACCGGCGCATGCGGTGCGAACGGCACGCTCCCATGCACGATGCGTCCACCGAGCACCGTCAGCACGCTGGTGATGTCGGGGATGGCGTCCTCGGCGACGGCGAAGTAGTCGGCCGACAGCAGCGCGCAGTCGCCCAACTGCCCGGGCGCCAGTCGTCCCTTCCGGTCCTGTTCGGTGGAGAACCAGGCGCTGCCGTGCGTCCACAACCGCAGTGCCTCCTCGCGTTCCAGCCGGTTGTCGTCGCCGTACATCTGCAGGCCGCCGAGCGTGCGTCCGCTGACCAGCCAGTACAGCGCCACCCACGGGTTGTAGCTGGCCACGCGGGTGGCGTCGGTACCGGCACCGACCGGCACGCCGGCCGCAAGCATCCGCCGCACCGGTGGCGTGTGACGCAAGGCGTCCTTGCCGTAACGCTCGGCGAAGAACTCGCCCTGGTAGGCCATGCGATGCTGGATGGCGATGCCGCCGCCGAGTGCGCGCACGCGGTCGATGTTGTGCGGCGAGATGGTTTCCGCATGGTCGACGATCCAGTGCAGGCCGTCGAACGGCACCTCGCGGTTCACCTGTTCGTAGACGTCGAGCACGCGGGTGATGCTCTCGTCGTAGGTGGCATGGATGCGGAACGGCCAGCGCTGTTCGGCGAGGAAGCGCACCACGTTCGCCAGTTCGCCTTCCAGCGTTGCCGGCAGGTCGGGCCGCGGCTCGCGGAAATCCTCGAAATCCGCCGCCGAGAACACCAGCATCTCGCCCGCGCCGTTGTGGCGCAGCAGGTCGTCGCCCCGGCCGGGCTTCAGCATCCTCGACCAGCGCTGGAAGTCGTCCAGTTCCTCGCCCCTCTTCTGGGTGAACAGGTTGTAGGCGATGCGCACCGTCAGCTGCCCGTCGGCATGCAACTGCTCGATGATCCGGTAGTCCTCGGGATAGTTCTGGAAGCCGCCGCCCGCATCGATCACCGAGGTGATGCCGAGCCGGTTCAATTCGCGCATGAAATGCCGCGTGGAGTTGAGCTGGTATTCCGCGGGCAGTTTCGGTCCCATCGCCAGCGTGGCGTACAGGATCAGGGCGTTCGGTCTGGCCAGCAGCAGGCCGGTCGGGTTGCCGGTCTTGTCGCGCTGGATCTCGCCGCCGGGCGGGTTCGGTGTGTCCCTGGTGTAACCCACCGCGCGCAGGGCGGCGCGGTTGAGCAGGGCGCGGTCGTACAGGTGCAGGATGAAGACCGGCGTGTCGGGTGCGGCCGCGTTGAGTTCCTCCAGCGTCGGCAGCCGCTTCTCGGCGAACTGCGATTCGCTGAAGCCGCCCACCACGCGGACCCACTGCGGCGCGGGCGTGACCGCTACCTGTGCCTTCAACATCGCCATCGCGTCGGCCAGCGAGCGCACGCCGTCCCAGCGCAGTTCCAGGTTGTAGTTCAAGCCGCCACGGATCAGGTGGGTATGGCTGTCGTTGAGGCCCGGCACCAGCCGGCGCCCGCCGGCGTCGATCACGCGGGTCGCCTCCGAGGCGAGTGCCATCACGCGGGCATCGTCGCCCACCGCCAGCACACGGCCGTCGGCGAACGCGATGGCGCTGGCCGTGGGCCGTGCCGCGTCCAGCGTGGTGATGCGCGCATTGCGCAGGATCAGGTCGGCCATGCGAAGGTCTCCGGGTCGGGCGTTGCCGGGCAGCGTGGCCAGGGTGGCGGCGCCGGCCATGCCTTTCAGGACGTGCCGGCGCGTTTCGTCGACGACCATGGAAGACCTCCGGAGCGGCATGGCGGTGCGTTGCGCCCACGGACGGGCGTCGTGCCCCAGGATGGCACCGTCAGTGGCCCCCTTCCGACGCGCCGAACATGCGCTTGGCGTACTGGATGCCCAGGCCGTAGCCGCCGCCGTGCAGCTTGGCGATGCCGGTGGTCAGGTCGTAGGTCGCGCCGCGCGCCCAGTCGCGCTGCAGTTCCAGCAGGTACTGCACGCTCGTCAGCGGCCGCACGCCGGCCTGGATCATGCGCTGCATCGCGCGCTCGTGCGCCTCGGTAGTGACGTCGCCGCAGGCATCGGCGATCACGTACACCTCGAACCCCTGGTCCAGCGCGGACAGGGCCGGTCCGACGATGCACACGCTGGTCCACAGACCGCCGAGGACGACGCGGCCTTTGCCCGCGGCGTTCACCGCCGCGATGACCGCCGCATCCTCCCAGCAGTTCATGGTGGTGCGGTCGTAGACCGTCGCATTCGGGAAGGCGTCGGGGATTTCGGGGAACAGCGGGCCCGAGAAGGACTTCTCGGCGACGGTGGTCAGGAGCGTGGAGACGCCGAAGCCGGCGGCGCCCTTGGCGACCAGCGCCACGTTGTTGCGCAGCATGGCCACGTCGATCGAGTGGGTGGCGAACGCCATCTGCGACTGATGGTCGATCAGGATCAACGCATGGTCGACCGGCGTGAGCAGGGTCTTGCCGGCGGCGGGCGAGGCGATGGGCATGGGGGGGCTCCTGTCGGGGGATCGGCGCACTGTCGCCTGCCGCACGCGTGGTGGCTTGCATGGGCGTGCGCTTCGTACGCACGGCGCCGGGGCAGGGCGGGATCCCGTGGCCATCCCGTAAACCCGGCTGCCCTCGGGCACGGCATCCGGACGCATCGCGAGGTCCGCGCGCTTGCCGGCCGGCTTAAGGAGTTCTTAAAGACCCTGCGGGAGCATGCGGGCACCGGATGTCCGGCTCCCCCACCCAAAGAGGTTCCCATGACCGCGTTGCGCGCGTGCACGTCCCTGCTGCTGTTGCTGCCGTTTTCCGTTGCCGCCCAGGTCGTCGAACGTACCGACAAGCAGGCGCAGGATCTGTTGCCGTCGCGCTGGAGCGCGGGCCTGGCCGTCGTCCATCGCGACAGCGAATACGCCGGCGAGGGCACGCGTACGCGCCTGCTGCCGAACATCGCCTACGACGGCGATCGTTTCTACTTGCGGGGTGCGGCGCTCGGCTACCGCGCCTACAAGGACGAGCGCTTCGAGCTGCGCACCTTCATCGCCGGGCGCCTGGACGGCATCGACGCGGATGATTTCGGCGTGGCCGAACTGGCGCGTCGTGGCGTGGACCGCAACCTGCTGTCCGACCGCGACGACAGCGTCGACGTCGGCGTCGGGGGCAGTTGGAAGGGCGCGGCCGGCAAGCTCGATCTCGATGCGCGCGTCGACGTGACCGGCACCAGCGAGGGCTATGCCGTCGCGCTCGACTACAGCTATCCGCTGACCGTCGGCCGCACCGCGCTGGTGCCGTCCATCGGCGCGGTGCGCCTGTCGGCCGACATGGCGGACTACTACTACGGGATCCTGGACGAAGAAGTCGCCCGCGGCGTGGCGGCCTACCGGCCCGGTGCCGCCACGGTGCCGCGTGCCAGCCTCAGCCTGGTCCATCCCTTCGCCAGGCGCTGGGTGCTGCTGGGCAATCTCGAATACCGCGCCTTGCCGGACGCCCTGCAGGACAGTCCGTTGGTAGAGGCCGGCAAGGACCGCAGCACGTCGTTGTTCATCGGCATCTCGCGCGGCTTCTGACACACCGATCGTTCCCCATCCGTCTGCTGGAGTTGCCCATGACCGCCCGCCTCGCCCGTGCCGGGACCGCGACGATGCTGCGTCCCATCCCTGTTTCCTCGTTTCCTCCGTTCGCCGGTCGCGCCGGGATGCAGGCCACCGCGCGCACCGAGATCGGCATCCACCGCGTCACCCGCGCCCATGCCGCCGCGCTGATGCGGCTGTGCGACCGCCAGATGGCGGAATTGCCCGCTGCATCCGGCGCGCGCTCGGGCGGCGTACTCGAGCTGATGGAGGCGTTGTTCGAACCGCCCTTGCGTGCGTGGGCATGGATGGCGGAGCGCGGCGGCGAGCCGGTCGGTTATGCGTTCGCCACGGTCGGCTTCTCGATGATCGAACGTGCGTACTACTTCAATCTGGAGACGCTGTTCGTGCCGGCAAGCGCGCGCCCGTCCGGCATCGCCGCCGGTCTGTTCGCCGAAGCGCGCCGCACGGCGGCGGAACTCGGCTGCGTGGACCTGCGCTGGCAGGTGCCTGCCGCACAGGCCGCGGCGCTGATGACCCTGCCGGGCCAAGCCGGCGCCGCGACGATGATCCAGTACGTGTTTCCCACCTTGCAGCAGGACCAGGTCGACTGAGATGGAACGGAAGCGTGAAAAGAAGCCCGTGCCGCCGCGTGGCAAGCGCTGGCGACGCGTGGTCGCCGGGGCGTGCGTGTCCGCCAGCGCGCTCGCCTATGCGGGATTGTCCGGCTGCAGCACGGTGTCCTATCCGCAGTCGCCGCAGTTCGGCGACGACGGGTTCCAGAACGTGCGCAAGCCGCGTCCGCTGGGATGGCGCGAAACCAGCAAGCTGTGGTGGGATTTCCTGGTCGGCGGCAAGCCGGCCGGGACGGTGCCGACCCGTTCGATCCCGGTGCAGGCGGTGACACGCGTGCAGCTCGATGAAGCACCCGACGGCACCCTCTACCGGCTGGGCCATTCGACCGTGCTGCTCAAGCTGGACGGACGTTTCTGGCTGACCGATCCGGTGTTCTCCGAGCGCGCATCGCCGGTGCAGTGGGCCGGGCCGAAGCGTTTCCATGCACCGCCGATCACCCTCGACGAACTGCCGCCACTGGCCGCCGTGGTGCTGTCGCACGACCACTACGACCATCTGGACCGCGAGACCGTGCGCGTGCTGGCGGCGAAGACGGAGGTGTTCCTCACTCCACTGGGCGTGGGCGACCGCCTCGTCCGCTGGGGCGTGCCGCGCGACCAGGTCCGCCAGCTGGACTGGTGGGACGACGTCGAACTGGACGGCGTGCGCTTCACTGCGACGCCGTCGCAGCACTTCTCCGGCCGCACGCTGTTCGACCGCAATGCCACGCTGTGGGCGTCGTGGGTGATCCGGGCGGACGGGCTGCGCATCTTCTTCAGCGGCGACACGGGTTACTTCGACGGCTTCCGCACGATAGGCGAGCGTCTGGGGCCGTTCGACCTGACGCTGCTCGAGTGCGGCGCCTATGACCGCCGCTGGCAGGACGTGCACATGCTGCCGGCGCAGACGCTGCAGGCGCATCGCGATCTGGGCGGCAGGTCGCTGGTGCCGATCCACAACAGCACCTTCGACCTGGCGTTCCATGGCTGGAGCGAGCCGATGGAAACGCTGTACACGCTGTCCCGGCAGGGCGACGTGCAGATCGTGACGCCGACGATCGGCCAGCCGCTGACGATCGCGCGGCCGGAAGCCACTGAGCCGTGGTGGCGCGCCGAGTGATGGCGGCGCCGCGACTCAGGGATCGGGCGTGGCCGGGAACTCGACCCGGCAGGCGAAGCCGCGGCCACCGATGCCGTCGTCGACGGTGATCGTGGCTTCGTGCGCCCGCGCGATCCGCTGCACCAGCGACAGGCCGATGCCGCTGCCGCGTTCGCCATTGCCCTGGCTGCCACGGAAGAAGCGTTCGAACACGCGTTCCCGTTCTTCCGGCGCGACGCCGGGGCCGTTGTCGCGCACGATGAGCCAGGCCGTGGCGCCTCCGGCATCCAGGCCGCAGGCGATCTCGATGCGGGCGTGTTCGCCGCTGTAGCGGACCGCATTGTCCAGCAGGTTGCGCACCAGGATGCCGAGGTCGTCGAGATCGCCCCGCACGCTGGCCGGTTCGGCATGGATGGCGAGCGTCTGCTGGCGCCGCGCCGCCATCGATTCGAATTCGCGCATGACCATCGTCACCACGTCCGGCAGCGCGACCACCGGGCGGTCGTCGCGCAGCGGGGACGCATCCACGCGCGCGGAGTCCAGCAACTGCTGCGCCAGGCGAGAGGTGCGCTGGATGCCCTGCGACAGCTGCGCCAGTGCGGCCTGCGCGTCGGTCTGGCTGCCTGCGCGCATGGCCACCTGGGTCTGCGTCAGCAGCGCGGCCAGCGGCGTGCGCAGTTCGTGCGCGGCATCGGCCAGGAACTGGCGTTCACCGCGCATCGCATCCGACAGGCGTTCGAGCAGTTGGTTGAACGAATCCACCAGCGGCCGGATCTCGCGCGGCAGGCCGGAGGCGGGCAGGGGCGCAAGGTCGTGCGGTTCGCGCTGCGCCATCTCGCGGCGCAGGCGGTTCATCGGGCGCAGGCTCCAGTGGATGGCCAGGCCGACCAGTGCGCCGAGCACCAGCAGGATGCCGATGCCACTCCACAGGCTGATCTTCACCCAGTGCGCGAGTTCGGCCTTCATCGCCGACTGCGACATGCCGGCCTGCACCTGGATGCGGCCGCTGGCGTCGGTGGCGGCATAGACGCGCCACGGTTCGCCGGCGACCTCGGTCAGCGCGAAGCCGGGTTTGAAGTCCGCGCGCAGCGGCTGCATCGGTGCGCCGTCCGACGCCACCACGGGCGTGCGGCGTCCGAGGATCCACACCTGGTAGCGAAGCGTGTCGAACTTCTTTTTCTTGCCCGCCGGGCCGACTCTCGGGGGCAGTTGCAGGCGCGGGCCCTCGACGAGGGCGTCGAGGTTGCTGGGCATCGACAGCAGGATCTGCTCGCTGACTTCCTGCAGGAACAGGTCGTCGTGACCCTGCTGCTGTCGCGTCATCTGGAAGTGCTGGCTGCCCAGCCAACCACCCCATCCCAGCGCGAGCGGCGTCATCACCGCCAGCAGCAGTTTGGACTTCAGCGAGTGGCTCATTCGCCCTCTCCCAGCCGGTAGCCGAAGCCGTGCACGGTGGTGATCACGCCGTCTCCCAGCTTCTTGCGCAACTGATGGATGTATACCGCGATGGTATTGCTCTCGATCGAGCCTTCGCCGCCGTACACCAGCGATTCCAGCGTATCGCGCGCGATCACGCGGCCCGGCCGCTCCATCAGGGCGAGCAGGGTGCGGTATTCGTGCACGCCAAGACGCACCGGGCGCTCGCCCAGCCGCACCGAACGGTCGGCCGGGTCCAGCACGATCTCGCCATGACGCAGCACCGGCGCCACGCGGCCCTGCGTGCGGCGGACCACGGCGCGCAGGCGCGCGCCGAGCTCGCCGGCCTCGAAGGGCTTGACGATGTAGTCGTCGGCGCCGGCATCCAGGCCGCGCACCCGGTCGCTGAGCTGGTCGCGCGCGGTGATGATCAGCACGGGCGTGGTGTCGTAGCGCTGGCGCAGCGCCATCAGCACGTCCAGTCCGGAGCCGCGCGGCAACCCCAGGTCGAGCAGGACGGCGGTGTAGCCGTGGTCGACCAGCGCCAGGCGCGCGGACGACACGTCCTCGGCGCGGTCGATGGCCCAGCCGTCCTGCGCCAGCGCGGCGGCCAGCGCATCGCCCAGCATGTGATCGTCTTCAACCAGGAGCAGGCGCGACATGGGCGGCCCTCGGAACGTGGGGAGGCGACCATGCTAGGTCGATGCGATTAAACCGGGTTTAATGCGTCCATATCCGGGCCCGGAAACACAAAACCCCGCCGGGGCGGGGTTCTGGTGGGCTCACCTGCTGCGGATCTCAACCCGCAGCCTCGGCCGGATGGCGCTCCCTAGGGGACTCGAACCCCTGTTTTAGCCTTGAGAGGGCCACGTCCTAACCACTAGACGAAGGGAGCGTTTTTGGTGAAACCGGCGTAGCGGATTAGTATAGGCGCCGGCCAGGCTCAGGGCAATCCACCTGCTCGGCCACGTGACCCTCCTGCATGGAACTGCCGCTATTACGCCCGTCACCGCTCTGCGAACCATCCCGCGCGACCAGCACACCATCTCGCGCAAGGACATCAGCCCGAACGCGCTGCGCGTGCTCTACCGCCTGCGGGACGCCGGCTTCCAGGCCTACCTGGTCGGCGGCGCGGTGCGCGACCTGCTGGTCGGCGGGCATCCCAAGGATTTCGACGTCGCCACCGACGCCACGCCGGAACAGGTGCGCCAGCAGTTCCGCAACTGCCGCCTGATCGGGCGCCGCTTCCGCCTGGCGCATGTGGTGTTCGGGCGCGAGATCATCGAGGTCGCGACGTTCCGCGCCAACGTCGACGACGGCAGCGGCGACCGCGAGATGGACAACGGCCGGCTGGTCCGCGACAACGTCTACGGTACGGTCGAAGACGATGCGGTGCGCCGCGACTTCACCGCCAACGCGCTGTACTACGCCATCGACGATTTCTCCGTCCGCGACTATGTCGGGGGCTTCGAGGACACGATGGCGCGGCGCCTGAAGCTGATCGGCGATCCGGAACAGCGCTATCGCGAGGATCCGGTACGCATGCTGCGCGCGGTGCGCCTGGCCGCCAAGCTGGACTTCGAGATCGAGGCCGAAACCGCCGCGCCGATCGCGCCGCTGGCCCCGCTGCTGGCCGAGGCCGCGCCGGCGCGCCTGTTCGAGGAGATCCTCAAGCTGTTCCTGTCCGGGCACGGCGTGGCCAGCTTCGAGGGGCTGGAGCGCTTCGGCCTGCTGAAGGTGCTGTTTCCGGAAACGGCGGCCGCGCTCGCCTCCAATCGCAGCGGTGCGCTGCGCCGGATGGTGCTGGCGGGCCTGGCCGGAACCGACCAGCGCGTCGCCAACGACGAACCGGTGTCGCCCGCATTCCTGTTCGCCCTGCTGCTGTGGCCGGCGTACTGTCGCGCGCTGATGGGCCTGCAGGCGCAAGGCGTGCACGCCGAGGAAGCGCAGCGTCGCGCCGCCGACCGCGTGACGCTGCACCAGCTGAATACGGTCGCGCTGCCGCGCCGGTTCTCGCTGCCGATGCAGGAGATCTGGCTGCTGCAGACGCGTTTCGGCAATCGCCAGCGCAAGCGGGTGACCCGCCTGCTGAGCCATCCCCGGTTCCGCGCCGCGTTCGACTTCCTGGTCCTGCGGCTCGCGGCCTCGCCCGAACATGCCGAGGACGTGGCGTTCTGGCGCGAAGCGCAGACGCAGTCCGGTGAAGAACTGGCCGCCACGCTCGGGGTGGCCACGTCGGCGGATGCGTTCGCCGACGATGAGGCGCAACCCTCCAAGCGCCGGCGCCGCCGTCGGCGCCGCACCGGCGGGTCGTCGCCCGAATGACGCTGCCCTTCCAGGCCTGCATCGGCCTGGGCGCCAATCTCGGCGATGCCGCAGGCACCCTGCGGCGCGCCATCGAGGTGCTCGATCGTCGCGACGGTGTCGCCGTACGCGCCGCTTCGCGCCTCTACCGCACGCCGGCATGGGGCAGGGAAGACCAGCCCGATTTCATCAACGCGGTCGCGCTGCTGGACACATCGCTGCCGCCGCGCGCGCTGCTGGACCTGTTGCTGGCCGTGGAAGCCGGGTTCGGTCGGCATCGCGTGGATGGCGAACGCTGGGGTCCGCGCACGCTGGACCTGGACCTGCTGCTGTACGGCAATGCGGTGATCGACGAGCCCGGCCTGCGCGTGCCGCATCCGCACCTGCATGAGCGTGCCTTTGCGCTGGTGCCGCTGCTTGATGTGTGGCCCGACGCCCGTATCCCCGGTTACGGCGCTGCGCGGGATGCTGTGTCCGTGTTGGGAATGTCCAACATCCATCCGTTATGAGTGGATAATGCGGGACTATGAGTACGCACGCCGACAGCAAGCCCTGGACCGTTCCTGCCCTCGCCGACGCCAAGCGCGACGGTCGCAAGCTGGTGATGCTCACGGCCTACGACAACAGTTTCGCCCGCGTGCTGGATGCCAATGGCGTCGACCTGGTGCTGATCGGCGACTCGCTGGGCATGGTGGTGCAGGGGCATGATTCGACGCTGCCGGTCACCGTGGACGACATCGTCTACCACACGCGCGCGGTCGCCCGGGGCCTCGACCGCGCGCTGCTGGTGTCCGACCTGCCGTTCCAGTCCGACGCCACGCCGGAGCGCGCGCTCGATGCCGCCATCGCGCTGCTGCAGGCCGGCGCGGAGATGGTCAAGCTGGAGGGCGCGGGCCACAAGCTCGATGTCATCCGTTTCCTGGTCGAGCGCGACATCCCGGTGTGCGCCCACCTGGGCCTGACGCCGCAGTCGGTCCTGAAGTTCGGCGGTTACCGCGTACAGGGTCGCGACGAAGCCGCCGCCGCCCGCCTGCGCGAGGACGCGCGCGCCGTCGCGCAGGCCGGCGCGCAGCTGCTGGTGCTGGAATGCGTGCCGTCCTCGCTGGCCGCCGCGATCACCGCGGACCTCGCCATTCCCACCATCGGTATCGGTGCCGGGCCCGGCTGCGATGGCCAGGTACTGGTGCTGCACGATTTCCTCGGCCTGGACACGGGCCACCGGCGGCCGAAGTTCGTCAAGGATTTCCTGGCCGAGGGCGGTTCCGTGGCGGGCGCGGTGCGCGCCTATGCCGACGCGGTGCGCAGCGGGGCCTTCCCCGACGACGCCCACTCCTACTGACCGCGCCGCGCGCACCGATCCGCCACAGGGGCCACGATGATCGAGACCATCACCGAGCTTGACGCGCTGCGTTCCCGCGTCAGGGAGTGGAGGCAGCAGGGCCTGCGGGTCGGGTTCGTGCCGACCATGGGCAACCTGCATGCGGGACACTATTCGCTGGTGATGCTGGCGCGGCAGTACGCCGACCGCGTGGTGTCCAGCGTGTTCGTCAATCCGACCCAGTTCGGTCCCAACGAGGACTTCACCCGCTACCCGCGTACGCCGGAAGCGGACATGAGCGGACTCGAAGGCGCCGGCTGCGATGTCCTGTGGCTGCCGACGGTGGAATCCATGTACCCGTTCGGCGTGGAACTGGCGGCCAACGTCCACGTGCCGGGGGTCAGCAGTGTGCTCGAAGGCGCGCATCGCCCGGGCCACTTCGATGGCGTGTGCACCGTGGTCAGCCGGCTGTTCAACCAGGTGCAGCCGGATGTGGCGGCGTTCGGCAAGAAGGACTACCAGCAGCTCGCGGTGATCCGCCAGCTGGTCACCGACCTGGCCTTCCCCATCCAGATCCTGGCGGGCAGCATCGTGCGCGAGGCCGACGGCCTGGCGATGAGCTCGCGCAACCAGTACCTGACCGCGGACGAGCGGCCGCGTGCCGCGGAGATCCGCAGGACGTTGATCGCGATGCGCGAAAGCCTGGTGGCGGGAACGCCACGCGCGCAGGTCGAGGCCGACGCTTCCGGCCGGCTCGCTGCCGTGGGTTACGACGTGGACTACACGGTGATCCGCCGCCCGGACCTCAGCGAACCGCGGGATGGCGAACCCGGTGCGCGCGTCGCGCTGGTCGCGGCGAGGCTGGGCCGCACGCGGCTGATCGACAACCTGGAGTTCTGAGCGCGTCGATCGGCACGCGCAGGACGGGCACGAGGCGATAAACTCCGCGTTCCCGCTTTCTTCCCTGCCGACATGCACCTCAGCCTGCTCAAGACCAAGATCCACCGTGCGACCGTCACCCATTCCGAGCTGAACTACGAAGGCTCCATCGCCATCGATGGCCTGCTGCTGGACGCCACCGGCATCCGCGAGTTCGAGCAGGTGCACATCTGGGACGTCACCAACGGTGCGCGCTTTTCCACGTACGCGATCCGGGCCGACGAGGGCAGCGGCATCGTTTCGCTCAACGGCGGCGCCGCGCGCCACGTGCAGGTCGGCGACCTGGTCATCATCGCCGCGTTCGCCTCGATGAGCGAGCAGGAGGCCGATGCGTTCCAGCCCACGCTTGTATACGTGGACGGCCAGAACCGCATCACCCACACCAACCGCAGCATTCCCAAGCAGGCGGCCTGACATGAGCAAGGGTTTCGACGCACTGCAGTCCCATGCCGCGCGCCTGCGCGCGGCGCCGCTGAACACGCTGCTGGCGCGCGAACCCGACCGCGTCGCAGCCCATACGCTGCGCCACGGTCCGCTGTATTTCAACTTCGCGCGCCAGTCCTATGACGCGCCCGCCTGGCAGGCCCTGCTGGCGCAGGGCGAGGCGGCCGACCTGGCGGGCGCGTTCCGCCGCCTGTTCGATGGCGCAGAGGTCAACGTCACCGAAGGACGCGCGGCGCTGCATACCGCGCTCCGCGGCGAGAACTCCGATGCCGTCGTCGCGCGCGAGGCCTATGCCATGGCGCTCGACGTGCGCCAGCGCATGGCAGGCCTGATCGCGCAGCTCGAAGCGAGCGACGTCACCGACATCGTCAGCGTGGGCATCGGCGGTTCCGATCTGGGGCCGCGCCTCGTGGCCGATGCACTGCGGGATCCGCTGCCGGGTCGCTTCCGCGTGCACTTCCTGTCCAACGTCGACGGCGCGGCGGCGCAGCGCACGCTGGCCCCGCTGGACCCCTCACGCACGGCAGCGGTGCTGATCTCCAAGACCTTCGGTACGCAGGAAACGCTGCTCAATGGCGGCATCCTGCGCGACTGGCTGGGCGGCAGCGAGCGGCTGTACGCCGTCAGCGCCAATCCCGAGCGCGCCGCGGCCGCCTTCGACATCGCGCCCGAGCGCGTGCTGCCGATGTGGGACTGGGTGGGCGGGCGGTATTCGCTGTGGTCCGCGGTCGGTCTTCCGGTCGCGCTGGCGATCGGCTTCGACCGCTTCGAGCAGCTGCTGGACGGTGCGTCGGCATTCGATGCGCACGCCGTCGGCACGCCGCTGGCGGACAACATCGCCGTCCGCCACGCATTGACCGCGGTATGGAACCGCAACGTGCTCGGGCATGCCGCGCATGGCGTGATGACGTACGACCAGCGCCTCGCCTTGCTGCCTGCCTACCTGCAGCAACTGGTGATGGAGAGCCTGGGCAAGTCGGTGAAGCTGGACGGCAGCCGGGTCGAGTCCGATTCCGTGCCGGTCTGGTGGGGTGGTGCGGGCACGGACGTGCAGCACAGTTTCTTCCAGGCGCTGCACCAGGGCACGCAGATCGTGCCGCTGGATTTCGTCGGCACCGTGCGCAGCGACCATCCCTATGCCGACAACCACCTGGCGCTGATGTCCAACCTGCTGGCGCAGAGCGAGGCCCTCGCGAACGGCCAGGCCAGCGACGATCCGCACCGAAGCTACGCGGGCGGACGGCCCAGCACGATGATCCTGCTGGATGCGCTGACGCCGCAGTCGCTCGGTGGCCTGATCGCCATGTACGAGCACAGCGTCTACGCGCAGTCGGTGCTGTGGGGCATCAATGCGTTCGACCAGTTCGGCGTGGAACTGGGCAAGCAACTCGCCAACGGACTGCTGCCCGCACTGAAGGGCGAATCCGAAGCGAGGGATCCGGTGACGCGGGCGCTGCTGGCGGAGATCGCGGCGCGCGGGTGAGGGACCGCACGCCGGTCTTGCCTTTCTGTAGGAGCGACGTGAGTCGCGACCGAATGGACAAAGCTGCTGGATTTACCATCGCGCGCATGCGTCGAAGTCAGGTACGTCGCGTGATGTCGGGCTTGAGGCGATTCGTTCTTGCGGTCGCGACTTACGTCGCTCCTACAGGGCCATCGTGTCGCCCCAGCGCCCACGCCACATGCTCGCTAACCAGTGAGGATGGATCCTCGCGTCTGCTCTGCAGCGCGGCCAGCACGTCGGGCGTGGTCGGCGCATTGCCCAGCGCCACGGCGATGTTGCGCAGCCAGCGCTCATGCCCGCTGCGGCGGATCGCCGAGCCTTCGGTGCGTCGCAGGAACTCCGCTTCGTCCCATGCGAACAGCTGCGGGAGGGTGGCCACGTCCAGATCGTTGCGTGCGCGGAAATCCGGCTCATCGGTGCGCCTGGCGAACTTGTTCCACGGACACACCAGCTGGCAGTCGTCGCAGCCGAAGATGCGGTTGCCGATCGCAGCACGAAGGTCTTCCGGAATGGCGCCGTCGTGCTCGATGGTCAGGTAGGAAATGCAGCGGCGCGCATCGAGCCGGTACGGCGCGGTGATCGCCTGGGTCGGGCACACGTCGATGCAGCGCGTGCAGGTGCCGCAGTGCGCACTGGCCGGCGCGTCGATCGGCAAGGCCAGGTCGACGTAGATTTCGCCAAGGAAAAACCAGGACCCGCCGTCCTTGTCGATTAGGCAGGTGTGCTTGCCGATCCAGCCCAGGCCCGCATTGCGCGCCAGCGCGCGTTCCAGCACCGGCGCCGAATCGACGAACACGCGATGTCCGAACGGTCCGATCTCCGCCCGCAGGCGTTCGGCCAGTTTCTGCAGCTGGTTGCGCATCAGCTTGTGGTAGTCGCGGCCCAGTGCGTAGCGCGCCACGTAGGCACGCTCGCCATCGCGCAACGTGTCCCAGGCATGGTCGCTGTCGTTGCGACCGTAATCGAGGCCGACGGAAATCACCCGCAGCGTGCCGGGGACCAGTTCCTGCGGACGCGAGCGCTTGTCGGCATGCTGGGCCATCCACGCCATCGAGCCGTACAGGCCTTCGGCAAGCCAGTCGCGCAGGTGCCGTTCGTCGTCGCCGAGGTCGATGCCGGCGATGCCGCAACGCTGGAACCCGAACTCGCGCGCCAGCGCCCGTACGCGCCGGGCCAGCGCGGCGGCGTCGGGCAGGGGCGTGGCGGGATCGGCGGCAGACATGCGGGGATTATAGGAGGGGCCCAGGATCCACTTCCCCGCAACCCGGTGCGGACCTAGAATCCGGCCATGTCCGGCACCTGGCCCCTGTATTCCATGCACGCCGCGCGGGCGCTGGACGGACGCGCCACGAACGCGCTGGGTGGCGATCCCTACGTGCTGATGCAGCGTGCCGGCCTGGCGGCGTGGCAGCACGTGCTGCTGCACTGGCCCGACGCGCAGCGCGTCGTCGTGGTCTGCGGGCCCGGCAGCAACGGTGGCGACGGCTACGTGCTGGCGAGGCATGCGCATCGCGCCGGACGCCACGTCGAGGTCGTCCACCTGCCGGCGCATGTACCGGGCAATCCGACGGCGCAGCGCGCCTGCACCGAGTACGTGGCGACGGGAGGGAAGGTCACGCTGTTCGAGGACGTATTGCCCGGTGCGGACGTGGTGGTGGATGCCCTGTTCGGCATCGGCCTGTCGCGGGCGCCGGAGGCCGACCTGCACGCGCTGATCGACGCGATCAACCTGCAGGCCGCACCGGTGCTGGCGCTCGATGTGCCCAGCGGCGTGGACGCCGATCGCGGCTGCACGCCGGGTGTCGCCGTCGTGGCCACTCGCACGCTGCAGTTCCTCGTGCGGCATGCCGGCCTGTATACCGGCGATGCACTGGAATACACCGGCATGCTGGCGCTGGAGGAACTCGATGTGCCCGCGTCGGCGTTCGATGGGATTCCCGTCCAAGCGGCCTTGCTGGAGCACGACGCACTGGCGCGATGGCTGCTGCCGCGTCGCCGCAACACGCACAAGGGCGAATCGGGACACGTCCTCTGCATCGGTGGCGACGACGGCAGTGGTGGCGCGATCGCGTTGTGTGCCGAAGCCGCGTTGCGCACCGGTGCCGGCCTGGTCAGTGTGGCGACGCGGCCGGCGCATGTCGCGGCGCTGCTGTCGCGAAGGCCCGAGGCGATGGTGCGCGCGGTGGAAGCGACGGACGATCTGGCGCCACTCCTGGAGCGCGCGCGCGTGATCGCCCTCGGTCCCGGCCTGGGGCAGGGCGAATGGGGCCGTGCGCTCTTCCAGCAGGCGCTGCGAAGCGGCAGGTCGCTGGTCCTGGATGCCGATGCGCTGAACCTGCTGGCGCTGTCGCCGCCGTCGCTCGACGACGCGATCCTCACGCCGCATCCGGGCGAAGCGGCACGCCTGCTGGCGTGCACGGCTGCCGACGTGCAGCGCGACCGTTTCGCGGCGGCTCGCGCAATCGCAGAACGCCATGCCTGCGTGGTGGTGCTGAAGGGCGCAGGCACCGTCGTGGCATGTCCCGGTGAACCACCGCGCGTGATCGACGCCGGCAATCCCGGCATGGCGGTCGGCGGTATGGGCGACGTGCTGACGGGCGTCATCGCGGCGCTGCGTGCACAGGGACTGTCCGCGTTCGATGCCGCCAGCGCCGGCGCGTTGCTGCACGCGCTGGCGGGCGATGCCGCCGCGTGGGACGGTCAGCGTGGCCTGCTGCCGTCGGACCTGTTCCCGCACCTGCGACGCCTGGCCAATCCGTGAGCGACGCCGATCCGCGCAGCACCGTCTGCACGAACGCTTAGAATCGCCGCATGCACGTGTTCCTTGCCGACGAAGAAGCCACCGGCGCGCTGGGCCAGGCCCTGGCGCGTACACGCCCCGACGCTGCCATCGTGTATCTGCAGGGTGACCTGGGTGCGGGAAAGTCCACACTCGCGCGCGCGTTGTTGCGGGCGCTCGGAGTTGGCGGCGCGATCCGCAGCCCCACCTACACGCTGGTGGAGCGCTACCCGGTGGAGGGAGGAGAAGCCTGGCATCTCGATCTGTACCGGATCGGTGACGCGGGCGAACTGGAATTTCTCGGCCTGGATGAAGGCACGTCCGTCCTGTGGCTGGTGGAATGGCCGGAACGTGGGGCCGCCGCGCTGCCGGCGGCGGACGTGCGCGTGACGCTGGCGGTCGAGGGTGCCGGCCGCTCGGCCCGGCTCGAGGGCCTGTCGCCGGCCGGCACGGACTGGCTGGCCCGGCTGTCGGCCCAGGATGAGTTGCAGGCACCATCTCGCCAGGTCGGTTAGGAACATCCGGCAGGTCACGGATTATTAAGGGAAATTGCCTTGCATTCGTGAGCCGATGGTGTTTGAATCCGCGGCATGAGCCCGGGGAAGCCCACCACCGCCTTGCTGCGTCGCGCCCTTGCCGGCGTCCTGGCGCTCGCGCCGTGCACGCTGCTGGCCGGTGAGGTCACCGGTGTCACCCTGGGCCAGGGCAGTACAGGAACGCGGGCGGAGATCCAGTTGGCCGGCACCGGGCAGTACAGGACGCTAGCCCTGAAAGGCCCGGACCGTCTGGTCGTCGACCTGCCCGCGTCGACCGCGAAAACCGGTCTGCGGCTGCCCACACCCGCGGGCATCGTGCGCGCCGTGCGTACCGGCCAACCCGACCCGAACACGCTGCGCATCGTCTTCGACCTCGCTTCCCCGGTCGCCGCGCTGAAGCCGCGGATGGAGCAGGCGGGTGCGAGTTCGCGGCTGGTGATCGAATGGCCGGGCGATGGCCTGGCCGCGCCGAGCACGCCCGCCGCCGCGACCGCTACGACCGCTACGACCGCTACGACCCCAGCACCCACGCCGGCCACCGGCACGGCAGCGGCCATCGTGCCTTCTCCTTCCCCGCAGGCGGACGCGGCCCGCGCGACGGCGCTGTTGACCGCGCAGGTCGTGCAGGCCGGCACAACGCCTGCCAGCGTCGCGACCCCGCCGTCCGGTGCGGTCGCGCCGTCCCCGCAGGCCATCCTCAACGGACAGCCGACGCCCGTGCCCGCACCTGCGCAAACCGCGCCCGGCGAGCGTCCGGCCTATACCATCGCCACCGGACAGCCGACGCCGATGCCGGGCACGCCCGCCGCGGCGACCGACGCGGTGCCTTCGAGTGAAGCGCCCAAGGCGCCCGCCGTGGTCGCCGCCGGCACCCGCCCGCTGGTCATCGCCATCGATCCCGGCCACGGCGGCCAGGATCCGGGGGCCATCGGTCCCAGCGGCCGCTACGAGAAGCACGCGGTGCTGGCGATCTCCAAAGAACTGGCGCGACAGATCAATGCCACGCCCGGCATGAAGGCATACCTGGTCCGCGATACCGACGTGTACGTCGAGCGTCCGCAGCGGGCACGCAAGGCCCGCGCCGCGAAGGCGGACATGTTCGTGTCGATCCACGCCGATGCGGCCGAGAACCGCAGCGCCTGGGGTTCCTCTGTCTATGTGCTGTCGCTGCGCGGCGCCTCCTCGCAGCACGCCCGTTGGCTGGCCGACAAGGAGAACGCTTCCGACCTGGTGGGCGGCGTACGACTGACCAAGGACACGCTGTCCAACGTGCTGCTGGATCTGGCCCAGAGCGGCCACATGAAGGCCTCGCAGGACGCGGCCGCCCACGTGCTGAACTCGCTCAAGGGCCTGGGCAAGACCCACAAGCCGCAGATCGAATTCGCCAATTTCGAGGTGCTGCGCAACTCCGACATGCCGGCCATGCTGGTGGAGACGGGCTTCATCTCCAACGCGGACGAAGAGAAGCGTCTCTTCGACCCGGCCCACCAGCGCAAGGTGGCGGGCGCGGTGCTGGAGGGCATCCAGTCCTACTTCACCCGCCAGCCGCCACCGGGCACGCTGTTCGCGGCGCGCGCGCAGGCCGAAGCGGATGCGCGTGCGGTTGCCGCCGGCGGCGCCGCCGGCGCGCCCTGATCGCGCACACGCTCGGCTATCATCACCGCTGATTCCCCGAGACGGCGCCACCGCGTCGCCAGCACGTGCCGATCCGTCAGCTTCCAGACACCCTCATCAACCAGATCGCCGCGGGCGAAGTCGTCGAACGTCCGGCCTCCGTAGTCAAGGAACTGGTCGAGAACGCCCTGGACGCCGGTGCCCGCCGCGTCGACATCGACCTGGAAGAGGGCGGCGTCCGCCTGATCCGCATCCGCGATGACGGTGGCGGCATCGCGCCGGAAGAACTGCCGCTGGCCGTCTCGCGCCACGCCACCAGCAAGATCGCCTCGCTCGATGACCTGGAAGCGGTGGCCACGCTCGGCTTCCGTGGCGAGGCCCTGCCGTCGATCGCCTCGGTCAGCCGGTTCGCGCTGACCTCGCGACGCGCACAGGACGCGCATGGCGCCTCGCTGCAGGTCGAAGGCGGCAAGGTCGGCGAGGTGATGCCCAAGCCGCACGCCGTCGGTACCACGGTGGAAGTGCGCGAGCTGTTCTACAACGTGCCGGCGCGGCGCAAGTTCCTCCGTGCCGAACGCACGGAGATGGGGCACATCGAGGAGTGGCTGCGGTCGCTGGCGCTGGCGCGTCCCGACATCGAACTGCGCGTGTCGCACAACGGTCGGCCAGCACGGCGCTACAAGGCGGACGAGCTGGAATCGCTGGCGCGCCTGAGCGAGACGCTGGGCGACGAGTTCGCCCGCAACGCGCTGCGCGTGGACCACGCCGCTGCGGGGCTGCGCCTGCACGGCTGGATCGCGCAGCCCAGCTATTCGCGGGCGAGCGCCGACCAGCAGTACGTCTACGTTAACGGCCGTTCGGTGCGCGACCGCAACATCGCGCATGCCGTGAAGATGGCGTACCAGGACGTGCTGTTCCACGGTCGCCAGCCCGCCTACGTGCTGTTCCTGGAACTCGATCCCACCCGCGTCGATGTCAACGTCCATCCGGCCAAGCACGAGGTGCGGTTCCGCGACACACGACTGATCCATGACTTCGTCTATCGCACGCTGCATGAAGCGCTCGCGGAAACGCGCGCCGGCGCACTGCCGCAGGACATCGCGCCGTCGCCGTTCGCTGCCCGACCCTCCATGTCCGTGCCTTCCGCCTGGATGCCCACGCAGCAGTCGCCGCTGGGGCTGAACGTGGCGGAGGCGCCTGCGGCCTATGCCGCGCTGTATGCCGCGCCGGCGGATGCTCTGCAGACCGGCATGATGCAGCCGACGTCGGTGCAGGCGATGCCGGCGAACGATGTCGACGGCATTCCGCCGCTGGGTTTCGCCATCGCGCAGCTGCACGGCATCTACATCCTGGCGGAAAACGCCGACGGACTGATCGTGGTCGACATGCATGCCGCCCACGAACGGATCGGCTACGAGAAACTGAAAGACGCGCACGACAGCATCGGCCTTCGCGCGCAGCCACTGCTGGTGCCGATGTCGCTGGCCGTGGCCGAGCGCGAGGCGGACGTGGCCGAGCGCGAGGCCGCCACGCTGGCCACGCTCGGCTTCGACATCACCCGCAGCGGCCCGCAGTCGCTGAGCGTGCGCAGCATCCCGGCATTGCTGTCCAATGCCGAACCCGAGGCGCTGCTGCGCGACGTGCTGGCCGACCTGCGCGAGCACGGCGAAAGCCGGCGGGTGGCGGCGGCGCGCGACGAACTGCTGGCGACGATGGCCTGCCACGGCGCCGTGCGCGCCAACCGGCGCCTGACGCTGCCCGAGATGAACGCCCTGCTGCGCGAGATGGAAGCCACCGAGCGCTCCGGGCAGTGCAATCATGGCCGCCCGACCTGGGCGCGCTTTTCCTTGAACGAGATCGACCGCTGGTTCCTGCGAGGACGCTGACATGGGGAAGTACACGGGATGGCTGGGGGTGGCCATGCTGCTGGGGGCGCTGGCCGGGTGCGGCAGTGACGAGAAGGCGGCCGATGCCGGCAAGGCGGTGGACGTCGATTTCCTGGCCGACAACGCGGCATGGCGGGAACAGCGCAGGACCGAACTGACGGCGCCGGACGGCTGGACCAGCCTGGTCGGCCTGCACTGGCTCGAGCTGAAATCCCACTTCGTCGGCAGCGGACCGGGCAGCGGCATCAGGCTGGCCTACGGCCCGGCCAAACTGGGCATGGTCACGCAACAGGACAAGCGCGTGTTCCTCACGCCCGAGGCCGGTGCTGCGCTCACGCTCAACGGCGAGCCGCTGAAGGGGCGCGTCGAACTGGAAAGCGACCGCGATGCCAATCCCTCGGTCGTCGGTTTCGACGAGGGCAAGGGCCTGCTGACGGTGATCGAACGCGGCAGCCGTCATGCGCTGCGCGTGAAGCACGCCGATGCCGAATCGCGCACGCAGTTCATCGGCCTGGATTACTGGCCCGCGCAGGAGGACTGGCGCATCGAAGGCCGCTTCATCCCGCATCCGCCCGGCAGGACGCTCACCATCGTCGACGTGATCGGCGTGGCCACCGAATCCCCCAATCCCGGCGCGGTCGAGTTCGAGCGCGGCGGCCGCACGTTCCGGCTGGAGGCCTTGGGCGCCGCGGGCGGCCCGCTGTTCTTCGTGCTGGCCGACCGTACCAGTGGCCACGGCAGTTACCCCGCCGGCCGCTTCCTGGATGCCGCCGCGCCGCAGGCGGGCAAGGTGGTGCTCGACTTCAACCGCGCCTACAACCCGCCGTGCGCCTTCACGCCGTACGCGACCTGTCCGTTGCCGCCCGCGGAGAACCGCCTCGACCTGCTGGTCGACGCGGGCGAGAAGGCCTATGCGAAACCCATCAAAGTGCTCTGAAGGAAGGATCCGATGCCGCTGCGCCGCTCGCTGAACGCCCTCGTCCTCACGGCCCTGCTGGGCAGTGCGTCCGTCCTTGCCGCGGACACGCCGACGGCGACCGCGCCACCGGTGCCGCTGCTGTGGAAGGTCTCGGACAAGGACAATGCGGTCTACCTGCTGGGCTCATTCCATCTGCTGCGGCCGACGGACTATCCGCTGTCGGCCGATGTCGATGCGGCGTTCGCCGATGCCGAGCGCCTGATGTTCGAACTTTCGCCGGAAGAGATGCAGTCGCTCGCGGTACCGCAGCTGATGATGCAGGCCGCCGTGCGCACGGACGGCAAGACGCTGCAACAGGACCTCGATGCGGACACATGGGCACGGCTGGAGGCGTGGGCAGCCAGGAGCGGACTGCCCCTGGCCTCGTACGCGCGTTTCGAGCCCTGGTTCGTCGGCCTGACGATCAGCATCATGGAGATGACCGGGCAAGGGCTGGATCCCAAACTGGGCCTGGATACGTATTTCATGGACAAGGCGCGGACTTCGGGCAAGCCGACGGCCGGGTTGGAACGGGTGCAGGATCAGATCGGCGTTCTCGACGGCATGGACGCTGCCGAACAGCGACAGCTCATCGCCGAAGCGCTGGAGCAGGCGGAGAAGGGTGCCCAGGAAACGCAGCGCCTGCACGATGCCTGGCGCCGCGGCGACGTGGATGCATTGTGGAACGGCATGGCAGCCGACATGCGAGACCAGTATCCGCGCCTGTACCAGCGCATCAACGTCGACCGCAACGATGCCTGGGTGCCGAAGATCCGGCAGATCCTGGACCAGCCCGGCGATGACGATGCGCTGGTCGTGGTGGGCGCCCTGCACCTGCTGGGCGAGGATGGCGTGGTCGAGAAGCTGCGCGCTCGGGGCTATACCGTCGAGCGCGTGTGTTCGGCCTGCAAGGCCGGCGCCGCGCGGTAAGCCAGTTTTCGAGGGAGGGTGTGGGCGCGGCCGTCGCGCTCAGACCGGCTCCATCACGATGCAATCCACCGGGCAGGCAGGCACGCACAGTTCGCAGCCCGTGCAGAGCGGGTCGATCACCACATGCATGTGCTTGGCGCCGCCGATGATGGCGTCCACGGGGCAGGCCTGGATGCACTTGGTGCAGCCGATGCAATCGGCCTCCACCACGACCGCGACGGTCGCGGGCTTGTGCACGCCGCGCGTCCGATCGTAGGGGAGCGGCGGCACCTGCAGCACCTGCGCGAGCGCGCGCGCGCCGTCATCGCCGCCGGGCGGACAGTGGTCCACGCCGGCATCGCCACGCGCCATCGCCTGCGCGTAAGGCAGGCAGCCATCGAAGCCGCACTGCCCGCACTGGGTCTGCGGCAACAGCCGATCAAGGCGTTCGGTCAGGTCCACGGTTGCCGCGGGGGCCAGAGAAGACGGGGATGGAGCCGGTGTCCGCTCGTTCCTCACGCCTCTTCACTCTCTTCTCGCTTCACCGCACCGGCATGCCCGGCAGGGCGCCGGCATCGGCATCCAGCAGCGCCAGTGCGCCGCCGTCGAAACCGGCCGACAGGATCATCCCCTCGCTCAGGCCGAAACGCATCTTGCGCGGCGCCAGGTTGGCGATGAACACCACGTTGCGGCCGACGAGCTTTTCCGGCTCGCCATAGCTGGCGCGGATGCCGGAGAAGATCTGCCGCTGGCCGAGCTCGCCGGCATCCAGCAGGAAGCGCAGCAGCTTGTCGGAACCCTCCACAAAGCCGCACTCCAGCACCTTGCCTACGCGAAGGTCCAGCTTGGCGAAATCCTCGATGCCGATGAAACCGGCGCCGTCCTTCGACTCCGCAGGCGCGGCGGGCTTCGCTTCGGCCTTCTTCTCGGGAGCAGCAGGCGCGGGTGCGGCGGCGAGGGTGTCCTTGGAGGCGTCGGTCATGGCGTCGATCAGTTTCGGGTCGATACGGGTGAAGAGGGCGGAGTAGGGCTGGATGACGTGCGCCTGCAGCGGCGCCGCAACGTCGGCCCAGGTGTCGACCGGCGCGCTGAGGAACGCTTCCGCTTCCGCCGCCGTGCGCGGCAACACCGGCTTCAGTGCGGCGGCGAGTACGCGGAACAGGTTCAGGCCCTGCGTGCAGACCGAGTGCAGCTGGGCGTCCGCGCCCTCCTGCTTGGCGATCACCCACGGCTTGGTCTCGTCGATGTACTTGTTGGCCTCGTCGGCCAGCGCCATGGTCAGGCGCAGCGCCGTGGCAGGCTCGTTGCGTTCGTAGGCCTCGGCGATCGGACCGAGCGCGTCGACGAAGCGCTGGTACATGGCGGGATCGGGCAGCGCATCGGCCAGGCGGCCGCCGAAGCGCTTGTCGATGAAGCCGGCGCAGCGGCTGGCCAGGTTGACGAACTTGCCCACGAGGTCCGCATTGACGCGTGCGATGAAGTCGCCCAGGTTCAGGTCCAGGTCGTCGACCCCGCCGGACGACTTGGCCGCGTAGTAGTAGCGCAGCGCCTCCGGCTCCAGGCCCACGTCCAGATAGGTGCGCGCCATGATGAAGGTGCCGCGCGACTTCGACATCTTGGCGCCATCGACGGTCAGGTAGCCGTTGACGTGCAGCCGCGTCGGCGCACGATGGCCGGTGCCGTGCAGCACCGCCGGCCAGAACAGGCCGTGGAAATTGACGATGTCCTTGCCGATGAAGTGGTGCAGCTCGACGTCGGTGCCGGCGACCAGGTGGGACCCGAAATCGAGGCCGCGCTCGGCGCACAGGTTCTTGAAGCTGCTCAGGTAGCCGATCGGCGCATCCAGCCACACGTAGAAGTACTTGCCGGGCGCACCGGGGATCTCGAAGCCGAAATACGGCGCATCGCGCGAGATGTCCCACGCGCGCAGGCCGCCTTCGGCATCCAGCCACTCGCGCAGCTTGGCCTTGACGCCGGGCAGGGCGACATCGCCGGCCAGCCACTCGCGCAGGAAGGCGTCGAAGCGGCCGACTTCGAAAAAGTAATGCTCCGAGTCGCGGATCTCTGGCGTGCTGCCGGACAGGATGGACGTCGGTTTCTTCAGGTCGGTGGGCGAGTACGTGGCCCCGCAGACTTCGCAGTTGTCGCCGTACTGGTCGACCGAGCCGCAGTTGGGACAGATGCCCTTGATGTAACGGTCGGGCAGGAACATGCCCTTGGCCGGATCGTAGAACTGCGCGACGGTGCGGCGGCTGATGTGGCCGCCGGCCTCCAGCCGCTGGTAGAACTGTTCCGTCAGTTCGCGGTTCGCGGTGGAGTGGGTCGAGTCGTAATGGTCGAAGGCCACGCCGAACGCGGCGAAGTCGCGCTCGTGGCTGGCCTGGATGCCGGCGATGAAGGCTTCGGGCGTGATGCCCGCCTTTTCCGCCGCCAGCATGATCGGCGTGCCGTGGGTGTCGTCGGCACAGACGAAATGCACCGTGTCGCCCCGCATCCTGCGTGCCCGCACCCAGATGTCGCCCTGGATGTAGCCCACCAGGTGGCCCAGGTGCAGGGGGCCGTTGGCGTAGGGCAGGGCATTGGTGACCAGGGCGGTACGGCTCATGACGGGCTTCGCGACGGGGGGCCGCGATTATCGCATGGCCGGGCGCGTGCCTCTTCCGGTACCCATAACGCGACAGGCCCGGCGATGCCGGGCCTGTGCCTGCACGGTGTGCCGACGCTTACTGGCGGATCCAGGTCTGCGACTTGCAGATGAAGGCGATGCAGCCGGACACCTCCAGCTTCTTGCCGCCCTCGACCAGTTCCATCTTCGACTTGTAGATCTTGCCTTCGTCCGGCTTGAGGATGGTGCCGCCGGCGTACTCGCCACCGCCCTCGGCCTTCATGCCGCGGATGATCTCCATGCCGGTGATCGGCTTGTTGCGGCGGTCGTCCTTGCACTTGTCGCAGGTCGGGTTGGGCTTGCTCGGGTTGATCAGCTCGACGATGCGGCCGGTGATCGTGCCGTTGGCGGCCTGGGTGATCTCGACGAAGGACTTCGGCTTGCCGGTATCGCTGTCGATGGTCTTCCAGCGTCCGACGACCGGGTCGGCAGCCGACGCCACCAGCGACACGGCCATCAACGGAGCGGCCAGCATCGCGGCCATCAGGGTCTTGCGCATGTTCCCCTCCCAGGGATTCGGGTCAGGCCCGCCGGCAACGACCGGCGGGATGACGTCTTTTATACCGCATCCGGTGGGGTATGGAAGGGCTCAGCCGTCCTTTCGCGTCCCGAGTTCGCTGTCGCTCCGTTCAGGTGTTTCCGGCTCCTTCGCATCCACATCAGGATTCGCACTGGGGATACGGGATGCGGGTTGCTGGGCGGGGAGCTGTTCCACGTCGCCCACGCTGACGCGGCCGATGCGCGGCTTCATCCAGACATTGTCGTGCCACGCCTGGTATTGCTTCGGATCCCAGTACTTCTCGTCGAAGAACTTGCTGCCATCGATCTGCTCGAACCCGTTCGGTCCGGGCACATAGATCTGTACGTTGCCCGCGAAGCCCGTTCGGCTGCCGGTGATCTTCTTCCTTTCGCGACGCAGGACGGTTGCGATGCGCGGCTGCGCCGCCTCGTCGCCGTACTTCGCGTAGAGCGCTGCGCCTTCTTCCAGCGCGCGCTGGCGCTCGGCTTCACTCAGTGCGCTCCAGTAGCGCTCGCGCAGGCCGAGAAAACCCACGTATCCCCTCTCAGCGGCAAGGTCCATCCATGCGTAGGCGAGTGCCGCGTCCTTGGGAACACCCTGGCCGTTCCAGAGCATCTCGGCCACCATGCCCTGCGACGGCTTGTCCGCATAGAACGAAGCCCGCTGGAAGAACTTCAGCGCATCTTCGTACCGCCCTTGCTTGAATTCCTCCAGGCCATGCAGGCGGTAACGCAGGTCCGGATGCGCCGACAGGAATCCTGCCGACAGCATCAGCCTGTCCTGGGTCGGGTCCGGTGCAGCCACGTTCTGCGCCATCACGGCCTGCGTCCCGACCGGCAGGCACAGCGACGCAAGCATGATCATGGTTCCGAGCGGTTTCATGAATTTCCTTTTCTTCCGTGTAGTGCCCGCCATTCTGTGAATTCGCGGGCCTGCGTGCCCGTATCGGAAGTCACGGTGCGGCGATGAAAAGAAGAACGGCCGACCCCAAGGGGCCGGCCGTCGACAAGGTCGCTTGAGCGGGTCAGTTGCCCTTGCTTGGAGCGCCGACCGTCACGGTTCCACCGATGTGGCGGGAGAAGAAGTCCAGCATGGTGGTGTAGAGCTTCACGCGATTTTCGACATCGTAGAAACCATGCATCTCACCCGACTGGATGATCATGCCTTCCGGCGGATTCCCGGCCGCGATCAGCGCCTTGTTCATCAGCTCGGTCTGCTCCGGCGGCGTACGCACGTCGCGGGCACCCGCTGCGAGATAGACGGGAATCTTCACCTCGCCAGCGCGGCGCGCAGGTGAGTTCTCGGCCCAGGACTTGGTATCGGTGCCGTGCGTGCGGCGGAGATAGCGCTGACCGGACTCACGCTCAGGGATATCGCCCTTCTTGAACATCATGTCCACGTCGTACACGCCGACGTACCCGAAGGTGCACTTGAACAGGCCTGGCGCGCGGATCGGCGCCATCAGCGCGGAGTAACCGCCGAAGCTGCCGCCGTAGATGCAGATACGCTCCTTGTCGGCGTAGCCCTGGCCGATGGCCCACTGGGTGGCGTCGATGATGTCGTTCTGGATGCCCTGGCCCCATTGCAGGTGGCCGGCATCCTGGAACGCCTTCCCATACCCGCCGGAACCACGATAGTTGACCTGCAGTACGGCGTAACCGCGACTGGCGAGCAACTGGGTTTCCCAGTTGAACCCCCAATTGTCGCGGGGCCCGATCGGACCGCCGTGCGGGTTGACGATCATCGGCAGGTTCTTGCCGTTGGATCCATGGGGAAGAGTGAGATAACCGTGGATGAGCTTGCCGTCGCGGGAGGTGAAGTTGAACGGTTTGACGGACGCCATCTTCTTCGGATCGAGCTGCGGCTTGCGCTGCATCAGGAAGCGCGCCTTTCCGCTGTCGCGGTCGTACAGATACAGCTCGCCAGGGTTACTGTCACTGTAGACGCTGACGATGATTTTCTTGCCGTCCTGGGTGTTGCTGGCCAGGTCGACCATCTGACCCTCGAACGCCCCCGCCAGCGATGCGTAGATCTGCGCATCCGGATGCTTCTCGTCGATCAGCTTGACTGCGGGCGCCCCCGCCTCGGTGACCACGCCGACCAGCGTCGCGTCGTCGGTCGACCAGATGTAGTTGGATACCTCGGCCACCTTGTCCTGGAACAGCGGGGTGAACTCGCCGGTGGAGGTGTTCAGCGTGCCGATGGCGGCAGGCGCCTTGGAGTCGTCCTGTTCGGCGTAGACGGTGCCGTTTGAAGACGTCCGCACGACATACAGATGCTTGCCGCCGGCCTTGGAGGCGTTCACCAGCGTCCAGCTCTTGCCGTCGCGACGGTACAACTCCGTGCGCTCGTCGTATTCGCCTTCCTCGTCGCGACTGGACGAGCAGACCGCAAATCGCGGCTCCTTGGCGGCGTCCAGCACGATGCCGCAATTCTCCTTGGGCGCACGACCCATGGAGACGCGCCGTCCACTGAGCGTATCCATGCGGAACACTTCGGTGCCGACGCCTTCGGAGGATCGTGGCGTGATGGCCGACATGATGACGTACTGGTCGTCATCCTTGAGGGTGTCGAGGAGGGAGAACCTCTCGGAACCTACCGTCTTGCCACGCTGGGTCGCATCGCGAGTACCGTAGAAAATCAGCGGACGCGGCTGGCTGCCGTCGGCGTTGACGGCGAACCATTCACCGGTATTGAAAGGCTGCGCATATCCACCGAGCTTCTTGATGGCGTTGAACATCAGCCGGTTGGGACTGACCCAGTAGAAACTGCCCACGCTCTTCTGGTCCGGCAGCTGGTTCACCTTGACCAGGCTGAGGTCGCTCGTTTTCAGCACGGCGAGCACGTCCTGATCGCCCTTGTCCACCGTCATCGCCAGATACTCGCCGTTAGGGGAAATCTTGACGGTGCTGTAGGCCGGATGGCTGACGAAATCGGCTATCGACTGTAGCGGCGCAGCGGCCTGTGCGGGCATGGCCAGCGCGCCCGCGAAGGCTAGTGTCGTCAGCGCGAGTAAACACTTCTTCATTGAGACCCCCAAAATTGAATCGCCCCGGATGTACCACGTCGCGACGGCCTGGTTCAGCCGGCGCCGCACACCTGCGACGACGTGGTCAGTGACCGACTTTAGCAGGAAAATCCCCGTTGCACGCGCTCCGCCAGCACGCCTCATCACGTGTAATCCATGTGCAATTTCGGTCCTGTTCCGGCGGTTGCTAAGGGTAAGATGGGGCATCGTAGATGCCTGACCCAGGAACGCGGACACCATGTCCGAAAACAGCGGTTTTCCAGTGGAAACGAGGACATCGGCAGCTCGCGGGTACGTGGAGGCAGTGGCAGCCGTGAACCGGGGCGACTGGGCGCGGGCTATGCCACTGCTTCGGTCACTACTTGATGCCAGTCCTGATCTTCCCCACGTCCACTACCTACTGTCCGTAGCGGCGTTAGCGGTGGGAGAGGGGGAGGAGGCGCTGACCCACTCGCACCGCGCTCTTGAACTTCAGCCAGACGAAGCCGGGTATGTGTTGCAGGCGGCTCGAGTGATCTCACAGATTCGTTCGCCCCAGCAGGCGCTGGGGGTTGCCAGCGACGCCATCGCGCGTGTCTGGAACGACGGATCGCTGTGCCAGCAACTGTCGGCGATTTTCGCCAGGGCCAACGCGTACGAGCAGGCGGCACGCTTGAGCGCTCGCGCGCTCGAACTGCTTCCGGGCGACGCGGCTACTCATTTCAACCACGCCACCACCTCGCTGTTCATCGGGGATCTCGATGCTGCCGAAAAATCCTACCAGCGGGTTCTCAGCTTCGCGCCTGACCATGCGCAGGCCCACTTGGGACTCGCGCAGCTGAAAAAATGGACGCCGGAGGCAAACCATATTCCGCGACTGTTGGCGCGCTTGGGAGAGGCGAGGCAGGACGTGGTTAGGATGTATCTCCATCTCGCACTGGCGAAGGAATACGAGGACGTCGGAGAATTTGCGAAGGCCTTCCGCCATCTTTCGACCGGTAAGGCGGTGGGAAGAACCCTGTCCCGATACGATGCGCGATCAGAGACGACGTGTTTCCGCCTCCTCACTGACGGCTGGATCGACGCGGCTGGGCAGGGTGACGGATGTCCGAATGGGGAGCCCATCTTCATCGTTGGCATGCCCCGCACTGGCACGACGCTCGTGGATCGCATCCTTTCGAGCCATTCATCCGTCCAGTCTATTGGTGAGGTGCTCAACTTCCCCTCGCTTGTCAAGCGAGCGAGCGGCAGTCGCACCAGACCTCTGATCGATCCGGATACGCTCCATCGCGCGAGTGGGATCGATTGGGCGTCGCTGGGGGAGAAATACGTCGCCAGCACCCGGCCATTGACTGGACACAGGCCCCGCTTCATCGACAAGCATCCACATAATTTCCTCTACATCGGGATGATCGCCAGTGCGCTACCGCAAGCCAAGATCATCTGCCTCAGGCGCCCGCCCCTGGATACCTGCCTTTCCAACTTCCGCCAGTTGTTTTCACCGGCGTCGCCCTATCACGGGTATTCGTTCGACCTGCTCGATACCGGCCGCTATTACCTGCAATACCAGCGGTTCATGCAGCATGCCGAGCAGCGATTGGGCGGTCGGGTTCTCTGGGTCGAGTATGAGGAACTTGTCGCCGCTCAGGAGCGCGAGACAAGACGGATCCTGGATTTCTGCCAATTGGAGTGGCAGGAGGAGTGCCTGCGATTCGAGCGCAACGTATCTCCGGTCGCTACCGCAAGCGTGGTGCAGGTGCGTGAAAAGCTGCATGGTGATGCCATGGGCAGGTGGCGCCATTATTCGGACGAGCTGCAGCCGCTGGCGGCTTTGCTGGCATCCGAGGGCATTGATTGATGCGGCGGTGCGGATTTGCGGCGAGGCACAAAAAAGCGGAGCCCGGGAATCCGGGCTCCGCTGCTTCGCGCATCCGACCGACTATCAGCGCAGCTTGTAGCTGAACTGCACGAACACCTCGCGGCCAATGACGCCGGCGTAGTAGGTGCCCCAGAAGAAGGGATACGCCAGATCCTCGTCAAACAAAGGCTTCTTGTCGAGCAGGTTCTGGACCTGGAACGACACGGTTGCCTTGTCTGTAATCTCCTTCGAGATACCGGCATTCCAGATCACGAAGCTGCCGCCGCGACCCTCTGAATTGGCGAGCGGGAGGGAGCCGAGGCGGTACCCATTGACGTTGGCGGCCCAGTCGTCCAACTGCCAGCTTGCGCTCCAGTTGACGCGGCTACGGAAGTTCAGGGTCCGTTGGTTCACAAGATCGTCACGGTCGTCGATGATGCCGTCGCCCGGGAACAACTCGATTTCCTTCTTGAGCACGTGCGTCCACGCGAGTTCGAAATCGAAGTCACCCAGACGGTCCGTATCGTGCCCGTACTTGAAGTTCACGTCGACGCCACTCGTACGGCTGAGTGACTGGTTGACCGGGAAGGACCTGTACTCGTCCACCTGGTTGTCGCGGAAGGGTGAGTTCGTACGGGTCACCAGTCCGGTGAAGAATTGGCAGGCAGCGGAATTCGGGTCGACGCTGTTGCCGGCGCGGTCGGTACCGAGCAGGCAGGACGCTTCTTCGCGGAACAGGTAGGACGTGAAGATGTCGTCCACGCCGCCGGTCAGTTCGATGTCGTACCAGTCAGCGCTGATCGACATCTGGTCGTTGATGTCCCAGACCACGCCAAACGTGGTGGACTTGCCCTCTTCTTCTTCCAGATCGGTGCTGCCGCGGCGGATGCCCTGCACCTGGTAGGCGTAGTCGGCGTCGCCCGAGCAGGCGGTGCTCTGCGGATTCAGACCATCGCGGCGGCAACGGAACTCGTCGACGATCGACGTGAAGAAGCCCGACTCCCCTGCGTACACATAGTGCATATCGGGTGCGCGGAAGCTGGTGCCATGGCTGCCGCGGAACAGCAGGCTGTCGACGGGACGCCATTCCAGGCCGACCTGCCAAGTAATGGCGTCGTCCACGTTGGTGACGTCGTCGTACTTGTCATAACGACCCGCCACGCTGGCCTTCAGGCTGTCGAGGATCGGAATGCTGAATTCCAAACCCAGCGCGTAGCGGTCGCGCTCGCCGCCGCCGCCGGTGTCGGAGTAGTTGTAGATCGGTTCGTTGCCGGTATATCCGGGCAGCGTACGCGGATCCGGTGTCAGCTCGTAGCTCTGGCGGGCGGCCTCGAGGACGGCAGCGGCTCCCAATGCGCCGGCGGGCATTTCGAACAGGTCGCCCGAAATAGTGAAGTTCGCCTGCGTCACGTCCGACTCGGCCTTGCCGATCAGGGTGGTGTTCAACGACTGGAAGGTCGCAGCATCGATCGGATTGAAGAAGCGCGCCTGATTCAACTCATACACCGGGTAGGCATCGAAGTAGGGGTCGAACCCCTGCTGTTCGCCCAGGAAGTACTCGGTGAGGCGATTGGCGAGGAACCGCGGGCGCCGCGTTTCGATTTTGTACTCCGCGCGGGAGACCGTGGCATCCCAGTCGAAGCGGTCGGAAATCATCGTGCCGCGCAGGCCGACCGCGAAGTCGTAAGCGCGCTCGTCCGACGTCGCGCTCTGTGCATCCGCACCGCCCACTTCGGCAGGCGTGAAGATGCGCTGCAGATTAACGAACGCACCGCCGCCCGGACCGGTGAAGTCCGATTCCAGATTCGGGTCGAAGAAATCAGGGCTCGACCAGAACTGTGTGGAGCTCGCAAACTTGGCCTTGGCGCGCGAGGCGCTCAGTTGCGCCCAGCCCTGCATGCCGTTGTCGAAGTCGAACGTGCCGTATAGATAGCCGGACTGGTTGCTGTCCGAGTTCCGGATCGCCTGGGTCGCGGGATAGCCGAAGTAGCCGCAACGCGGCCCGGTGTATACGGCCGAGGTCTCGAAGTAGTACGCGTCGAATTCACTGAACCGTGCGCAGGTCGCTTCGCCTCCGTCCGGAAAGACACGGTTGCTATTGGCGATGTCGAACACGAGCAGGCCTTCGACGGCGTTGACATCTTCCGGGTCCACGCCGGGCTCGTCGAAGTAGGAGTCCATGAACTTGCGCTGGGACGCGAAGATCGCTTCACGCTCGACAGCTTCGAATGCGTAGACGAGGCTCCAGTTGTCGCCGGTCTTGCCGCCGATCCACTGGAAGCGGCCGGAGTCGCCTCCACCCTGGGTCGTGGTGCCGGCACGTACGCTGAACTGGTCTCCCTCGAAGTTCGTCTTCATGATCAAATTGACCACGCCGGCGACGGCATCCGAGCCGTAGATCGCGGATGCGCCACCCGTCAATACTTCGACGCGCTCAAGCGCTGCCGCGGGGATGTTCGCAAGATTGACCGCATTCGACTGCGAGTTGTAGGGCAGGGGATAGTCAGCCGCGCGGCGGCCGTTGATCAGGATCAGCTGATACCCAGGGCCCAGACCTCGCAGGTTCAGAAAGCTGGCGTTCGGGGTGAAACCATTCTGGTTCAGCTCGTTCTGGATCGAGGCGGTGTTCTGGGTCAGCGAGTTCAGTGCGTCGTAGACGGTGGCGAAACCTTCGCGTTCGATGTCGGCGGCGGTAATCACCGTGACCGGCGCAGGGCCCTCTACTTCCGCGCGTTTGATGCGTGAGCCAGTAACCGTCACCTTGTCCAGCGTGGAGGTCGACTGCTTCGACTCCTCTTCCGTATCCGTCGTCGAGGGGGCGTCCTGCCCGAAAGCGCTTCCGGCGAAGGGCGCTACCAGGGCGGCGATCAATGCCGCGCTGAGGCGGCTGCGCTTGAGCGCATTCGTATTGCGAACTGACATGTGGTGAATCCCCTAAACTGTCAATGGATGCGGCCCCCACTGGACGGATCCCTCTGTCCCGGCCACACGTAAACGTCCTCGTGACCCGACGTTAACATGGGATTAACGCCCATGCCCATAGCACGAAAACATGTTACAGACGTTACCACTTGAATCGTGACAATCATCACAAAAATTGCCCGGAGTCGATTTGGAACTGGAATACCTGTCTCACATTCATCTCCCGGGATTGCCGGCAAACCTGAACGGCGGCATGTCCTGGACGGCCTCGCCGGTCCTGTCGGGCGTCGAGGTTTCGCTGCGGGCCGGGTTTCCGCTGGAGGGGCTTCGCGGGGAGATCGAACGAAGCGTAGCGGCGGTTCTGGCGGCACACGGCCAGCGGCTAGCCTCTCTGTCCCTGGCGCCACGCATCGCCTCCCACGCCGTCCAGGGCGCCCTGTCCCCCCATCCCCGTATCCGCAACGTCATCGCGGTCGGCTCCGGCAAGGGTGGGGTGGGGAAGTCGACCACCTCGGTGAACCTGGCGCTGGCGCTGGCGGCCGAGGGCGCGCGGGTGGGGGTGCTGGATGCCGACGTCTACGGTCCCAGCGTGCCGGCCATGCTGGGCCTGTCGGGGCGGCCGGAGAGCCACGACAACAAGTCGATCGAACCGATGCGCGCATTCGGCGTGGAGGCCATGTCGATCGGGTTCCTGGTCGATCCGGACACGCCGATGATCTGGCGGGGGCCGATGGCGACCTCGGCGCTGATGCAACTGTTCACCGATACGCTGTGGGGCGACCTGGACTACCTGCTGGTCGACCTGCCGCCGGGCACGGGCGACATCCAGCTGACGCTGGCGCAGAAGATCCCGGTCGCCGGCGCGGTCATCGTCACCACCCCGCAGGACATCGCCACGCTGGATGCGAAGAAGGCGCTGAAGATGTTCGAGAAGGTCGAGGTGCCGGTGCTGGGCATCGTCGAGAACATGGCGGTGCACACCTGCTCCAATTGCGGCCATGTCGAGCACCTGTTCGGCCAGGGCGGCGGCGAACGGATGGCGGCGCAGTACGGGGTGCCGTTGCTGGGCTCGCTGCCGCTGGACATCGCCATCCGCGAGCAGGGGGATGCCGGCCAGCCGGTCGTGGTGGCCGCGCCCGATTCGGCGGTGGCGCAGGCCTACCGGCAGACCGCACGGGTGATGGCGGCGACGCTGGCCCAGCGGCCGCGGGCGTCCCTGCCCATCGCGTCATCGCTGGTCTGACCGGCCAGTCGAAGACGGCGGGCGGGGGCCCGCCCTACAATTCCCTGCCTGCCGCGCGCCCTCCGCGCGGCCTTCGCCCCACCAGACCAGGATTTGCATGAGCATCAAGAGCGACCGTTGGATCCGCCGCATGGCCGAGCAGCAGGGCATGATCGAGCCGTTCGAGCCGGGACAGGTCAAGCAGGTCAACGGCCAGCGCATCGTCAGCTATGGCACCTCCAGTTATGGCTACGACGTGCGCTGCTCGCGCGAGTTCAAGGTGTTCACCAACATCAACTCCACCATCGTCGACCCCAAGCACTTCGACCCGAAGAGCTTCGTGGACATCGAGGCGGACGAATGCATCATCCCGCCGAACAGCTTCGCGCTGGCGCGCACGGTGGAGTTCTTCCGCATCCCGCGCGATACGCTGGTGGTCTGCCTGGGCAAGAGCACGTACGCGCGCTGCGGCATCATCGTCAACGTCACCCCGCTGGAGCCGGAATGGGAAGGCCACGTGACGCTGGAATTCAGCAACACCACGCCGCTGCCGGCGCGCATCTACGCCAACGAGGGCGTGGCGCAGATGCTGTTCTTCCAGTCCGATGCCGATGATGTCTGCGAAACCAGCTACAAGGATCGCGGCGGCAAGTACCAGGGTCAGACCGGTGTGACGCTGCCGCGGACCTGATGCGGCCTTGACCGCGTCCGAGAACCCGTATCAGGCGCCGGCCGCCGAGATGGTGGAAGAGGCGCCGATGCCGTTCGTACCGGCCACGCGCGGACGGCGTCTGGTGGCCTTCCTGCTGGATACGGTCCTGCTGACGGCGCTCTGGATGCTGGCCGCCGAGGCGGTCACGGGCTACCGCCTGCCGGAACAGATGCCGACCGGCGACTTTGCACGTGACCTGCTCGACGCCCTGGGCGCGTCGGCATCGCTCCCGGACTACGGCGTGGGATTCGGCGTCTGGTTGCTGCTGCAGGGCAGTCTCCTCTACCGGCGTCAGCAGACACTGGGCAAGCTCGTCATGGGCGTCCGCATCGTGCGTTCGCACGGTGCTCGTGCGGAGTTTCCGCGCATCGTGCTGGCGCGCGAGTTGCCGCTGTGGCTGCTGCCGCTGGTGCCCTATGGCGTGGTCCTGGTCATGCTCGATCCTTTCACCATCTTCGGACGCCAGCGACGCTGCCTGCACGACTGGGTGGCCGGCACGCGGGTTGCGATGGCGCGTTGAGCATGTGCAGCCTCAATGCTCGGCGCCGGCCGCCATCCGGATGTCCGACGGCGTTTCCAGTGCCAGCTGCACGGCCAGTCGCAGCGCTGCGGTCACCGTCTCGATCGCCAGGCATGGCGCGCCCGGATGCAACGCCGCCTGCGCGGGCGAGTAGGGAATGTGGATGAAGCCGGCCCGTACGCCGCGTCGCGCGCGTAGCGCGTGCATCAGCCCGTAGAACACGTGGTTGCACACGTAGGTGCCGGCGGTCTGCGAAATTTCGGCAGGAATGCCGGCGCCGCGCAGCGCCCGGAGCATCGCCTTGATCGGCAGCGTGGAAAAGTAGGCCGCCGGTCCGTCGTCGACCACCGGCAGATCCACCGGTTGCCGGCCGCGATTGTCGGGAATGCGGGCGTCGTCGACATTGATCGCCACGCGCTCCAGCGAGAGTTGCGCACGGCCCCCAGCCTGGCCGACGCAGATCACCATCGAAGGCTTGACCTCCCGGAGCGCGGCGCGCAGCGTCTTGAGGGAATCACCGAAGATCACGGGCAGCTCGCGCGCCACTACACGGTGTCCGGCGATGCGCGCATCCTGCAGCGCGGACACGGCCTGCCAGCTGGGATTGATCTGTTCGCCACCGAAAGGCTGGAAGCCGGTCAGAAGGACGGAGCGCGTCGTCGGCATGGCAAGTCTCGTGGAAGCGGCATCAACGGAAGCACAGCCACGCCATCAGCAGCACATTGGTGCCCATCAGCCACAAGCCGGTCGCCGCCTGCGCGCGGATGACGCCGTACTGGTCGTCCAGTTCCAGCAGCACCGCCGGCACGATGTTGAAGTTCGCCGCCATCGGCGTGAGCAGGGTGCCGCAGTAACCGGTCAGCATGCCGATGGCGCCGAGGCTGGCCGGGTCGGCGCCGTGGCGCTGCACCAGCAGCGGCAGGCCGATGCCGGCCATCATCACCGGAAACGCCGCGAACGCGTTACCCATGATGACGGTGAACACCACCATGCCCAGCGCGAAGGCGAGCAGGCAGGCCATGCGGTTGTCGGCGGGGATCACCATCGACACCAGCGATGCCACCGCTTCGCCCACGCCGCTGGCGGCGAACACGCCGCCCAGCGTCGCCAGCACCAGCGGCAGCAGCGCCGCCCAGCCCATCGTGTCGAGCAGGCGTCGCCCTTCATCGGCGGCCCGCAGCGGCGGTTGCCGCGTCACCGCGATCGCCGCCACGGCCGAGATCACGCAGGCCAGCGCCAGGCCCACCAGTGTCATGCCGGTAGGCGCGAACAGGGGCGTATCGCCGACGACCAGATGCGGCCCGGCAAGCACGACGGTGATGGTCAGCGCCGGGATCAGCAGGGCCGGCAGGAACAGCCGTTGGCCCAGACGCAGCGCGGATGCCAGACGCTCCGATGCGGGCGCCTCGTCCAGGGGTTCGCGGCGCATGCGCGTGGCCAGCAGCGCCAATACCAGCACCGCGCCGCCGGCCAGCTGCGCCGGCAGCGCGTCGCCGGCCTTGCTTGCGCGCAGCACCGCATCGCCGCCCGCGAACAGCACGCCGATCAGGCTCCAGAAGGCGGCGTGCGCATAGCGCCGCTGACGCAGGTTGCGCCAGCCGGCGTAGGCCAGGAACGCCGCGAGCACCCAGTAGAAATGCTCAATCGACAGCATCGACCCGTTCCTCCGCAGCAGGTGCGGCACGGTCGAGCCGACGCTGGAACAGCACGATGCGTACGGCGTGGATGAGGAAGGCGGCGATCGCGGTCGGCAGCGCCCACAGCGCGATCTGCAGCGGCTCCAGCAGGATGCCGTGCTGGGCATAGAAGCCCTGGATCAGCAGCACCGCGCCGAACGCGAGAAACACGTCTTCGCCGAAGAAGCGCCCGATGTTGTCGGTCGCCGCCGACATCGCATGCACGCACTGCGCTTCTTCCCGCGACAACGGCCCGCGCGTCTTGCCCGCCGCCGACTCCGCCATCGGCGCGAGCAATGGACGCACGGTCTGCGCGTGGCCGGCGATGTCGATCAGGCCCACCATGCTCAGTCCCTGGCGAACCAGCAGGTAACCGGCGAGCAGGCGCGAGACCGTCAGCCCGCGCAACCGTTCGATCCAGCGCAGCGCGTGTTCGCGCAGGCCGGCACGTTCCAGCAGGCCGATGGTCGGCAGCGTCAGCGCGAACATCAGCAGGGCGCGATTGGACACGAAGCTCTCGCCCAGCAGTGCGAGCAGGTCGGGAATCGACTTCCCGGCCGCCAGGCCGCTGACCAGGCCGGCCCCGACCACCACGATCACCGGATTGAAGCGCAGCACGAAGCCCACCACCACCACGGCGATGCCCAGCAACGGCCAGTAACTCATGTGCGACGCTCCATGGTGCGGATGGCGAATCCTGCCGCTTCGATGGTTTCGCGGAGTCCGCGCGCGAACGCGGCAGCGTCGGGCCGGTCGCCATGCAGGCAGATGCTGTCCGCACGCAGCGGCACCGTTTCGCCCGTACGCGCGACCACGGCGCCGTCCTCGAGCAGCCGCGCGACCTGCGCGGCGGCGGTCGGCAGATCCTCGATGCTGGCGTCGCTGTGGGTCCGCGGCGTCAGCGTACCGTCGCCTTCGTAGCGGCGTTCGGCGAAGGCTTCGTAGGCGACCCGCAGGCCGAGTCGCTCCCCGGCGGCGGTCAATGCGCTGCCCGACAGGCCGTAGAGCACCAGCCCCGCATCGTGGTCGCGTACCGCGCGCGCGATGGCGTCCGCCAGGCCGGGATCGCGTGCCGCCTGGTTGTAGAGCGCGCCATGCGGTTTGACGTGATGCAAGCGTTCGCCAGCGGCGCGGACGAACCCGTCCAGCGCACCGATCTGGTACAGCGTCAGCGCGTACGCGTCTTCCGGCGTGATCGCATGTGCGACCCGACCGAAGTACTCCCGGTCCGCGTGCGACGGATGCGCGCCGATCGCCACGCCGTACGCTACGCACAGCGCGACGGTGCGGCGCATGGTCTCCGGCGAGCCGGAGTGGAAACCGCAGGCGATGCTGGCCGAACTGAGGTAGGGAACGATCGCGGCATCGTCGCCGCAGTCTTCGCCCAGATCGCAGTTGAAGTCGATGGTGCGCATGGTCCCGAGCCTACCTCAGGCCTGCAGGCGTTGCGCGATGGCGAGGCGCACCCTGGCCAGACGATGCGCATGTTGCCGTGCCAGGAGGCGTGCCTGTTCGAGCGTGACCGGCTCGAAATGCACCGGTTCCCCCGGACGCAGCTGTGCCGCGCGGCCGAGATCGCAGCCGATCACGTGGCCCAGGCGGGGGTAGCCGCCTACGGTCTGCGCATCGGCCAGCAGCAGGATCGGTTGACCGTCCGGTGGCAGCTGCAGCGTACCCACGGCGACCGGTTCCGAGACGCCATCCGCCGCCGCCGACGGAAGCGCGGTGCCGGTCAGTCGCAGGCCCTGCCGGTTGCTGTCGGCATGCGTACGCCAGCCGTGTGCCGACAGCGCGGGTGCCGAAGGATGCGATGAAGGAACGTAGCGCAGGACATGCCGGTCTGCCGTCCACGGATCGTCCACGTCGATCCACCACGACGGAAACGTGGGTGTGCGCGAACGCGTACCGGCGCGCCCGTTGCCGAGCGGCAGCCGGTCGTCCGCGCGCAGCGCCCGACCTTCGTGTCCGCCGAAGCCGCCGCGCAGGTCGGTGCTTCGGCTGCCCAGCACGACGGGCGTGTCGAACCCGCCCGACACGGCAAGCCAGCTGCGCAGGCCGTCGCGCGGCGCGCCCAGTCGCAGGTCGCCCGCAGGCAGGTCCACCGGCCGGCCCATCGGCAACGGCACCTCGTTCCACCAGGCCGGCAGCGTCGCGCCGGTCAGCGCGATGCGGCAGGCGCCCGGCAATCGCAGGCGCGGGCCCTGCAGCGCGATTTCCAGCCCGGCGTCGCCCTCGTCATTGCCGACTAGGCGGTTCGCCATCGCCAGCGCCACGGGATCCATCGCGCCCGCGCGCGCCACGCCCAGATGGCGCACGCCATGGCGACCCTGGTCCTGTACGGTGGTCTGCGCGCCTGGCGACAGTACCTGCCACGCGCTCATGGCGAGGCGGCCATGCGATGGAAGGTGGCTTCGTCGATCGGCACGAATCGCACGCGGTCGCCGGGCTGCAGCAAGGCGGGTTGTGTGCGCTCAGCATCGAACAGCACCCAGGGCGTCCGTCCCACCACATGCCATCCACCCGGACTTTCGTGGGGATAGAGGCCCGCCTGGGCGCCGCCGATGGCGACCGAACCCGCCGGCACCCGCGTACGCGGCGTCGCCAGACGCGGCAGCGCCAGCGCAGGATCCAGCCCGAGCAGATAGGGAAAGCCCGGTGCGAAGCCGATCATCGCCACCGTGTAGACGGGCGCACTGTGGCGCGCGATCAGCGACGCCGAATCGAACCCCAGCGTCTGCGCCGCCACGGCGAGGTCCTCGCCGTACTCCCCGCCGTAGCACACGGGAATCTCGTGCAGCGCGTGATCGCCGATGGGTCGCGACGAGGCATCCGCAAGCAGGGCTTCGATGGCGTTGCGGACGACGGCATGGGGATCGTTGTCCTGCCCCAGTCCGACGTCGAAGAACACCGCGAGGCTGGCATAGGCCGGCACCAGGTCGCGCAGCCAGCGCGGGGCCAGGTCGCGCAGTCGTGCCGCCAGCCGGTGCACCCGCAGGTTGGTGTCCGCATCGATGCGCTCGCCCAAGCGCACCAGCAGTGCATCATCGCCAAGCACTTCGAACTGCGGCGCGCTCATGCCAGCCGCTGGCGCCAACGGTCGATCTCGGCCGTCAGCTGGTCCGGCGCACGCCGGACCGCGCTGCCATGGCCCCAGACCGGTCCCGGCCACGCGGCATCCCCGTCATGACGGCCGACCAGATGCACGTGCAGCTGGCGCACGATGTTGCCGAGCGCGCCGATGTTGAGTTTCTCCACGCCGGGCTGCGAACGGATCAGCTGGCCGGCCCGGTTGATCTCCGCCAGCAGCAGGCGCTGCTGGCCGCCGTCCAGCTCGAGCCACTCGCTGACGCCATTCACGCGCGGCACCAGGACCAGCCACGGATAGCGGGTGTCGTCCATCAACCGCACCTGCGAGAGCGGGCCGTCGGCAATGAACGCACTGTCGGTGGCCAGCCGTGGGTCGAGCAGGAAGTCGGTCATGCGAGGTTCCGGTGGAAGAAGTCGAGCGTGCGCTCGCGCGCCAGCCGCGCGCTGGAAGGATCGTAGTCCGCGCGCAGGTCGCAGTTGAAGCCGTGGCCGGCCGGGTAGCTGAAGACCTCCATCTGCGGCAGCAGGTCGCGGTGCTGCTGCACCATCTTCGGCGGGATCGAGGCATCGCGTTCGCCGAAGTGGAACATCAACGGCGCCAGCGGCGTTTCGGTCAGGAACGGCGCATTGCGCGCGCCGTAGTAGCTGACGGACGGCAGGCCCAGCCGCATGGCCGCCAGCAGCGCCACGGTGCCGCCCCAGCAGTACCCCACGCAGCCGACCTTGCCCGCGCCGGCCACGGCATCCGCCGCACCGGCGGTGATGTCCACGGCGGCCTCCAGGCCCAACCGCGTGATCAGGTCGCGGCCGAGTGCGAAGCCGCTGTCGTCATAACCCAGTTCGACGCGCGGCTCGATGACGTCGAAGTAGGCCGGCGCCAGGGCCACATAGCCGTCGATGGCGAAGCCCTCCGCCACGCTGCGGATATGCGCGTTCACGCCGAAGATCTCCTGCACGATCACCAGCGCGCCTCGGGGTGCATCGGCGGGATCCGCGCGCCAAGCACCGATGCGGCCCTGCGGCGTGTCGATCTGGATCCAGTGGCCCATCGGCAGGATTTCCGGGGGAAGACAGCCGCCAGTGTATGCGCAGCGGACCGCCCGGCTGAACGACCGCCGGGTGGGGCAGGGGGCGGAGGGCTATAATCCGCGCCCCGTACACGCCGCCGCCGTACCGTCTCCATGTCCCTGCAGAACCCCAAAGTCGGCTTCGTCAGCCTCGGCTGCCCGAAGGCCCTGGTCGATTCCGAGCGCATCCTGACCCAGCTGCGCGTGGAGGGATACGACATCGTGCCGACCTACGACGCGGCGGACGTGGTGGTGGTGAACACCTGCGGCTTCATCGATTCGGCGGTGGCCGAGTCGCTGGATGCCATCGGCGAGGCGATGAACGCCAACGGCAAGGTCATCGTCACCGGCTGCCTGGGCAAGCGTCCGGAGCAGATCCGCGAGCAGTATCCGGACGTGCTGGCGATCAGCGGCCCGCAGGACTACCAGAGCGTGATGGAAGCGCTGCATGAAGCGCTGCCGCCGAAGCACGATCCGTTCGTCGACCTGGTGCCGGACTACGGCATCAAGCTGACCCCGCGCCACTACGCGTACCTGAAGATTTCCGAGGGCTGCAACCACCGCTGCAGCTTCTGCATCATCCCGTCGATGCGCGGCGACCTGGTCTCGCGTCCCGTCGACGACGTGCTGCGCGAGGCCGAGCGCCTGGTGCGCGGCGGCGTGAAGGAGCTGCTGGTGGTCTCGCAGGACACGTCGGCCTACGGCGTGGACGTTAAGTACGCCGAACGCGAATGGCGCGGCAAGGCCTACGAGACCCGGATGAAGGCGCTGTGCGAAGGCCTGGGCGAACTCGATGCGTGGGTGCGCCTGCATTACGTGTACCCGTATCCGCACGTCGACGACATCGTCCCGCTGATGGCGGAGAACAAGGTGCTGCCGTACCTGGACATCCCGTTCCAGCACGCCAGCCCGCGCATCCTCAAGCTGATGAAGCGTCCCGGTGCGGTCGACAAGACGCTGGAACGGGTGAAGCGCTGGCGTTCGATCTGTCCGGACATCACCCTGCGTTCGACCTTCATCGTCGGCTTCCCCGGCGAGACCGACCAGGAATTCGAGGAGCTGCTGCAGTTCCTCGACGAGGCGCAACTGGATCGTGTGGGCGCGTTCGCCTATTCGCCGGTCGAGGGCGCGGCGGCCAACCTGCTGCCGGACCCGGTGCCGGAGGAAGTGAAGCAGGAGCGCCTGGCGCGCTTCATGGAAAAGCAGGCCGGGATCTCCGCCGCGCGCCTGGAAGCGAAGATCGGCACCGTGCAGCAGTGCCTGGTGGACCTGATCGAGGACGATATCGCCGTGGCGCGTTCCAAGGCCGATGCGCCGGAGATCGATGGTCTGGTCCATATCCAGAACGGCGGCGAGCTGGGCCTGCGCGTCGGCCAGTTCGTCGACGTGGAAATCACCGAGAGCGACGAGCACGACCTGATCGGCGATGCCATCGTCGGCACGGCGGGCGCCCCGCTCGATCTCAAGGTGCTGTGACCGCGGCTGCGACGGCCGCCCACGCCGGCAACAGCCGGCGTCGTTTCGTCGCCCCCCTGCGTGGACAGGTGGAGGCCGCATGCTTCCGGCATCCGCTGTTCGACGGTTATGGCGAATATCTCGACCTGCTGACGGCCTCGCACTGGCCCGGGATCGACGCCCTCAATACGCGGATGCCGCTATCCGGCCCGCGGTTTGCGGAGCAGGACGCGGCCTTGCTGGCCGATGGCGTTCACTACGAGACCCGCATCGCACAGGGGCGCATCGCCACGCGTGCGGAGAACTGGCACGACCTGTTCAATGCGATGGTCTGGATGCGCCATCCGGCACTCAAGCAGGCGCTCAACCGGCAGCAGTGCCGGCATATCGACCGGATCGGGACACGTGAGCGGAGTCCCGCACAGCAGGCGCTGACCCAGTTCGATGAGAGCGGCATCGTCGTGCAGGTGCGCGACGCGTCGCTGCTGGATCCGTGGGACCGGCACGACTGGACGACATTGTTCCTTGCGAACGCCGATCGCTGGCGCGAAGGCGGCATCAGCGTCGCGGCCGTGGTGGGGCATGCACTGATGGAGCAGATGCTGGTGCCGGGGCGCCTGCTGGTCGGCAAGTGCCTGGTGGTGCAGGGCGATGCGAGCAACGCTGTCGCGCGCGTGACCGAAGCGATTTCAGCAGGCGAGGCGCTGATTGCGCCATCGGAACTGCGCCCCCTGCCACTGGCCGGCATTCGCGGATGGCACGCGGATCAGGTCGCCGCGTTCTATGCGCAGGAGGACTACTTCCGACCGCTGCGTGAGGGCCGCGTGTATCCGCGACCGCTGTAAAGGATCAGCCAGCGTAGCGGACGTCCACCAGAACGAAACGGGTGACACCAACGGGCAGTTGCACGGCGAATTCGTCATCGATGCGCTTCTTCAGCAGCGCACGGGCCAGCGGCGAATCGATGCTGATCCAGCCGCGCACCGCGTCGGTCTCGTCGGGACCGACGATCCGGTAGCGCGAGGTTTCGCCGCTGGCGACGTTCTCCAGCTCCACCATGGCGCCGAAGAATACGGCGTCCGGATCGCTGGGCGCGGTGTCGACCACGCGCAGCACTTCCAGCCGCTTGCTCAGGTAGCGCACGCGGCGGTCGATCTCGCCGAGCTGCTTCTTGCGGTAGGTGTACTCCGCGTTCTCCGAGCGGTCGCCTTCGGCTGCGGCCGCCGCCAGCGCCTTGACCACCTCGGGACGGCGCACGCGCCACAGGTCGTCCAGTTCCGCCTTCAGGCGATCATGGCCTTCGCGGGTGATCAGCGCCGTGCTCTTCTCGCCCGGCGGGCGCCAGCGGGACATCTCAGTCGTGTCCGCTGCCGTCGACCGCGCGACGCAGCGTGCGGCCACGCGGGTCTTCGACCGGTTCGATGCAGCTGCCGGTGGTCTGCACCAGCAGGTCATCGTCGTGGATCGCGAATTCCAGTGGCCGCGCCGAAGGGCTGTCGGGCGTGAGCTGGACGCAGGTGCCGTTCCAGGTCACCGACCAGCGTCCCCGGCTCGCCGGCGTCGCCTGCAGGTCATCCTGGCAATGCATCTGCAGCGCGTAGTGTCCATCGGCTTGCAGCGACAGCAATGCATCCTGCGAGGCGCAGGCGTGGTCCGCCACGCTGCCGAAGAACTGGCCAGCGAAGGTCGCGGGTGTCGGATTGGCGGCCGTGACGGCGAGCGACATCGAGCAGGCCGGGAGTGCGGACAGCCAATTCATCGGTGCGATCAGCGCCGTCCGCCGAAGATGCTGCCCAGGATGCCGCGCACGATCTGGTTGCCCAGCTTGGTGCCGATGGTGCGCGTGGTCTGCTTGGCCATCGTCTCGATCATGCCCTGGCGGCGCTTGGTGCCGAACACGGCATCCTTCACCGACTGGCCGAAGCCGCCGGCATCGGGATCGTCCTTCTCGGTCTTCGCGGCCGGCGAGTTCGCGGCCTGCACGGCCGTTTCGGCGCGCCTGGCCAGCATTTCCGCCGCCGATTCGCGGTTTACGGCGGTGTCGTACTTGCCACCGACCGGGCTGCCATTGCGCACCTGCTGGCGTTCGCCTTCATTGATGGCACCCATGCGGCAGCGCGGCGGCGACACCAGCGTCTGCTGCACCGGTGAGGGAATGCCCTTGTCCTGCAGCGTCGACACCAGCGCTTCGCCGGTGCCCAGCGTGGAGATGGCCTGCGCCACGTCCAGCTTCGGGTTCGGCACGAAGGTCTGTGCCGCGGTCTTCACCGCCTTCTGGTCGCGCGGCGTGAACGCGCGCAGGGCGTGCTGCACGCGGTTGCCCAACTGGCCGAGGATGTTGTCCGGCACGTCGTCGGGGAACTGCGAACAGAAATACACACCCACGCCCTTGGAGCGGATCAGGCGCACGACCTGTTCGATGCGCTGCTGCAGGGCCGGCGGGGCGTCGTCGAACAGCAGGTGCGCTTCGTCGAACACGAAGACCAGCTTCGGTTTGTCCAGGTCGCCCACTTCCGGCAACGTCTCGAACAGTTCCGACAGCAGCCACAGCAGGAAGCTGGAGTACAGGCGCGGCTTGAGGATCAGCTGATCGGCGGCGAGGATGCCGATGACGCCGCGCCCGTCGGTGTTCGTGCGCATCAGGTCGGTCAGTTCCAGCGCCGGTTCGCCGAAGAACCTCTCGCCGCCTTCCTGTTCCAGCCGCAGCAGCGCGCGCTGGATGGCGCCCACCGACTGCGTGCTTACCAGGCCGTAGCTGGTGGAGATGTCCTTGCGCTCGGCGGCGACCAGGCCCAGCAGGGCGCGCAGGTCTTCCAGGTCGAGGAGCAGCAGGCCACGGTCGTCGGCGAGCTTGAACACGATGTCCAGCACGCCGCTCTGGGTGTCGTTCAATTCCAGGATGCGCGAGAGCAGGGTGGGGCCCATCTCGCTGACGGTGGTGCGGACCGGGTGGCCGAGCTTGCCGTAGAGGTCCCAGAAGATGACCGGATTCGCACCCGGCGCGTAGTCGGCAATGCCGATGTCCTTCGCGCGCTGCAGGACACGTTCGCTGCCATCGCCCGCGACCGCGAGCCCGGCCACGTCGCCCTTCACGTCGGCCAGGAACACCGGCACGCCCATGCGCGAGAAGCCTTCGGCCAGCGTCATCAGCGTCACCGTCTTGCCGGTGCCGGTGGCGCCGGCCACCAGTCCGTGGCGATTGCCGAACTTCGGCTGCAGCGTGACCGGGATGTCGTCCGTGATGCCCTTGCCCAGCAGGATGGGATCCATGTGCAACCTCGCGTGGTGATGGCGGGATTCTAGCGGCTGGAAACCGCCTCCGGCATAACGGGAGGCGACGCCCGGCCTTGCCCGCGGCGCGCGGGCGGGGCTACCCTCCCGGCTCACACTCTGGATGCATGCCTGATGTCGTTTGCGGTTCCTGCCTGTCTGCGCTTCTGGCCCGTTGCGGCCGCCCTGTCCCTCCTGCTGGTGTCGCCGGTGTCGCTGGCGCAACGCGTGTCCGCGAAAGACCGCGCCGCTGCCGCCGCGCTGGAGCAGCGCATGGCGGCCGCCGAGAAGCGCTACCGCGACGGCCTGGTGCTGGTGGCCAACAGCGATCCGCGCGGCGCCACCGAGAGCGATGCGGCGCTGGAGGACATGGAAGACGTGCTGGCGGCCTGCGTGCAGCAGCGCGGCTGCCAGGTGCCCACCCTGCTGGCGACCTACAAGCGCCTGCTGAAGGGCAATGCCGATGCACAGGGCGAGGATGGCGCCGCCGACAGCGAAACGATCGACGCGCTGGACGACGGGACGGATCACGCGGTCGTCGCCGGCTCGCCCATTCCGGAAACCGCACGTGCGGCCGCGTTGTTGAACGACCAGCGGCACGCCTTCGACCGCATGGTCGAATACAACCCCGCGATCCAGGCAGGCATCCGCCGCTGGCTCACCGACATGCGTCCGGCGCTGATCGACAGCTACGAGAACTACCAGAACATGCGCGCCGAGCTGTACCCGGCATGGGAGCGCAGCGGCCTGCCGGAAGCGTTGCTGTTCGGCATCATGGCGAAGGAGTCCAACGGGCGCGTGCATTCGACATCGCGCGCGGGCGCGGCCGGGCCGATGCAGTTCATGTTCCACACCGGCGCGCGCTTCGGCCTGGGACGCGATGCGAGCGGGTTCGACACGCGTTACGACCCGTACGCGTCGGGTCAGGCCAGCGCGGAATACATGAACGAGCGCATGCGCGGCCTCAACAACAACATCGAGCTGGCGCTGGCGGCCTACAACGGCGGCGAGGGTCGGGCGGCCCGTGTCTATCGGGAGAATCCCGGCCTGGGCTTCTGGGACGACGTGGTCTACAGCCAGTTCCCGGGCGAAACGCGCGACTACGTGCCGATGGTGATCGCGGCGGCGTGGCTGTTCCTGCATCCGCGCCAGTACGGGCTGGAGTTTCCGAAGATCAACGCGCAGCCGACCGCGCTGCGGCTGGCGCGCGACGCGTCGATCTACGAGCTGACCATCTGCCTGGGCAATGGCGGCACGCGCGAGGGCTACATGCGCACGTTGCGCAACCTCAATCCGCGTTACCAGCCGGAGGCCTGGATTCCGGCCGGCACCACGCTCAAGGCGAATGCGCGCATCGCCAGCCTGTATGCGCGCTACTGCGTCAGCGGGCCGCGCGCCGAGCTGGCCCGCACGCTGGTGAGCGCCGATCCGGCCGCGTCCATCCGGCGCGGAGCACGGTCCGGCAACGTCGCCGTCGGCGACGTGGTGCCGGTGGCGGGCGTGCCGACCACCGTCGCCACGGGCGACCCCAAGCCTGCCGAACCGAAGGCCAGGCAGGTGCGCGAGTACCGTGTGGCCAAGGGCGACACGCTCGGCCGCATCTCGCAGCGCTTCCAGTGCGACCTGAAGAGGCTCGCGCAGGCCAACAGGCTCAAGGCGCCGGCATACGCCCTGCGGCCGGGCCAGGAACTGAAGCTGGAGAGTTGCAGGAAGTAGCGTGCGCCGTGCGCACGACCACGCGATGCCTGCATCAAGCCGCCGTGCGCGCGGCGCACGCTACCGTTCGCCAGCGTCGAAGGTATCCGTGTCTTGGGTGGCTCGCCAGTCCGGAGGATAGGTGCCCGTGCGGACGTGCCGGTCGAAACTCGAATAGGGCCACGACGCGGCTGCGTCCGCATGGCCATGCTTGACCGGATTGAAGTGGATGTAGTCGATATGCCGGTGCAGGTCATCCGGGTCACGGATCCGATGTTCCCAGTAGCGTCGCTGCCATAGCCCGCTTTCGCGACGCGCGACCATCGCGCAGGTGCGTGCCATCGGCGGTAGCTCGGCCAGTTGGGATGTCCTGCGCTTGATGATCGACCAGCGCCCTGGATAGTCCTATCGCCCTCCGGTAGCGTCCAGATCACATGAAGGTGGTCCGGCAGGATGACCCAGGCCGGCATCGAGAACGGCAGCGTTCGCCGGACTTCGCGCATCGCCATGCCGAATGCCGAGATCACGCGTGGGTTGGTCAGGAGGGGTCTCCGTCTTGCGGCGACGACCGTGAAGAACCATGTTGCGCCGGGCGTGAACAGTCGTCGGAACGTCGCCATCCTTGGCTACCTGTCGGAGAGAACAGGTGGTGATGATGCGGTCCGAGGAGCATCGGCGCCATTAACATTGTGCGTCGATAAAGTGCGAGGTGGGTGTTCACTTCAACGGGCAGGCAAGGCGCGTGGCGCGGTCGTGCGCACGGCGCATGCTACGGTTCCGAGCGAGAACGCATGATCCACGTAGCGTGCGCTGTGCGCACGACCATGGGATGCACGGTCATGCGTGCCTTGTGATGCGCCGTGCACTCGTGTGCATGGCGCACGCTACCTAATCCAGTCGAGCGAGCGCCTGGCCCAATCGCACCGGCGATTCCGCCTTCAGCTCGGGTGCAAGCGTCGCCACCCCCGGCGGCAGCAGCACGATCACGGTCGAGCCGTAGTTGAACCGTGCCATCTCCGCGAACCGATCCAGCGTGATGCCCTTGCCACGGTAGTCCTTGCGGGTGATTGCGGTGCCGTAGGCGGGGATCTCCTCGCCGCTCCATACGGTCTCCACGCCGGAGACCAGCAGCGCACCGACCATCACCGACACCATCGGGCCGAAGTCGGTGTCGAAGTGGCAGACCAGGCGCTCGTTGCGGGCGAACAGGCGCGGCACGTTCGCCACCGCATCGGTGCCCACGCTGAAGAGGCGGCCGGGCACGTGCACGGTCTCGCGCAGTGTGCCGGTCCACGGCATGTGCACGCGGTGGTAGTCGCGCGGCGACAGGTAGACGGTGGCGAACAGGCCGTTGCGGAACGGCTCCGCGTCAGCGGCATCGCCCAGCAGTTCGGCGGCGGTGAACGACTGGCCCTTGGCCTGGAAGATACGGCCGTCCTCGATGGGGCCGCACTGGCTGATGTGGCCGTCGGCCGGCATCAGCAGCGCGCGCGGATCGGGATCGGCCAGGCGCGCGCCCGGCTTCAGCGCACGGGTGAAGAAGGCATTGAAGCTGGGATAGGAACGCGGATCGGGATTCGCGGCCTCGCCGAGGTCCACGTTGAACTTCTTCGTCACCGTGTCGATCAGCCAGCGGCTGGTGCCCGGCGACGTGGAGTACGCCAGCCGGCGCGCCAGCGACGACAGCAGGCGGTGTGGCAGGACGTAGGTCAGCGAGGTCAGCAGGCTCATTTCGTCGACGCCTCGGTCAGTACGCGCATGTCGGTCGCGATCGCCTTGGGCTGGAACGGCGGGCGGATCAGGCCGGCCAGCCGGCCCTGCGGATCCAGCACGGCGATCGCCGAGGAGTGGTCCATGCTGTAGTCGTTCGGGTTCTGCTCGAAGCCGTCGCCCGGCACCTTCATGAAGACGAAGCCCAGTGATTTGGCGAAGTTCTCCAGCGTCGGAACGTCGGCCGTGGCCGCCATCGTGTCGGGATGGAAAGCGTGGGCGTACTCGCCGATGCGGGTGGGCGTGTCGCGCTCGGGATCCACCGACACGAACAGCACGCGCGGGCGGGTGGAGTCCGGCAGGTCCTTCCACTGCGCCTGCGCCTGGGCCAGTTCGGCCAGCGTGGTCGGGCACACGTCCGGGCAGAAGGTGAAGCCCAGGAAGACCAGCGTCCAGTGGCCCTTGAGCTCGCCATCGGTCAGCTGGGTACCGTCGGACTGGCGCAGCGAGAACGGCGGCAGCGGCCGTGTCTGCGGGAACAGGGTGACGGTCTGCGTGGCCGGCCAGACGGTGGCGGGCGTGACCGGGCCGAAGAATTTCTGTGCGGCCAGCAGGCCCAGGCCGGCGGCGAGCGCCAGGACGAGGATGAGGCCGATCTTCTTGTTGAACATGCGCTGGGGATTCCCACGATGGAGGGGCGCGGCCGTCGGGGCCGGGGCCGCATGGGCGCGGCGGGAGTCGGCCATGATACCGGGGCAGCCCCTATAATCGGCGGCCTTCGCCGTTCCGGCGTCTTCACAAGCCTTGCCATGACCGCCGACGTCGCCGCCGAACTGCACACCATCATCGACCTGATCCGCTACGGGGCCAGCCGCTTCAACGCCGCCGGCCTGACTTTCGGCCACAGCTACGACAACGCGCTGGACGAGGCCTCGCACCTGGTGCTGCACACGCTGCACCTGCCGCCGGACCTGGGCCCCGCCTATGGCCAGGCGCGCGTGACGGGTGCCGAAAAGGCACAGGTGCTGGCGCTGTTCGAGCGCCGCGTCAACGAGCGCATCCCGGTCGCCTACCTGACCGGCGAGGCCTGGTTCGCCGGCCTGAGCTTCAAGAGCGACGCGCGCGCGCTGGTGCCGCGTTCGCCGATCGCCGAGCTGATCGAGGCCGGCTTCGAGCCCTGGCTGGGCGGCCGCGAGGTCAATCGCGCGCTGGACCTGTGCACCGGCTCCGGCTGCATCGCCATCGCGATGGGCCACTACAACCCCGACTGGCAGGTCGATGGCGTCGACATCAGCGACGACGCGCTGGCACTGTCGGCCGAGAACAAGGCGCGCCTGCTGGCCGACAACGTGCAGTTCCTCAAGTCCGACCTGTTCGCCGGGCTGACCGGTCGCCACTACGACCTGATCGTCACCAACCCGCCCTACGTCACCAACGACGAGACCGATGCGCTGCCGAAGGAGTACTCCTTCGAACCGGAACTCGGTCTGCGCGCCGGCGACGACGGCCTGGATCTGGTGCTGAAGATCCTGCGCGATGCGCTGCTGCACCTGAGCCAGGACGGCCTGCTGATCTGCGAGGTCGGCGAATCCGAGCGCGCGCTGGTCAAGCTGCTGCCGGACGTGGAATTCGCGTGGATCGAGTTCAAGGTTGGGCAGATGGGCATCTTCGCGGTGGAATGCGCCGAGCTGATCCGCCACAACGCCCGCATCACCGAACTCGCCGCCGCCCGAAAATGAGGCTGCGCGCCACGCGCGGTGCGCGTGGCGGTTGCGCCTGCAACCGTCGCGGCCGGCGTTGGCGCGCTGCACAATAGGGCGGCCGGCATGCGATCCTTCGACGCCCGGCACCGGTAGGTCCACCCGCGGAGCGGCGCTTGAGCAGCAACAGTTTCGGAAAACTCCTCACGGTCACCACGTTCGGCGAATCGCACGGGCCGGCGATCGGCTGCGTGATCGACGGCTGTCCGCCGGGGTTGGAAATTGCGCCCGAGGAATTCCGCCACGACCTGGAGCGTCGCGCCACCGGCAAGTCGCGGCACACGTCCGCCCGCCGCGAGGCCGATGACGTCGAGATCCTCAGCGGCGTGTACGAAGGCCGCACCACCGGCACGCCGATCGCGCTGCTGATCCGCAACACCGACCAGCGCAGCAAGGACTACGCCGATATCGCACGGCAGTTCCGTCCCGGCCACGCCGACTACACCTACTGGCAGAAGTACGGCATCCGCGACCCGCGCGGCGGCGGGCGTTCGTCCGCGCGCGAGACCACGGTGCGCGTTGCCGCCGGCGTGATCGCCAAGAAGTGGCTGCTGCAGCGGTACGGCGTGCACGTGCGCGGCTACCTGTCGCAGCTCGGGCCGATCGTGCCGGACGGCTTCGACTGGGAGGCGGTGGAAGACAACCCGTTCTTCTGGCCCTGCGCCGCGCAGGTGCCGGCGCTGGAAAGCTACATGGACGCGCTGCGCAAGTCGGGCGATTCCATCGGCGCGCGCGTCAATGTCGTCGCCGACGGCGTGCCCGCCGGCTGGGGCGAACCGATCTACGGCAAGCTCGACGGCGACCTCGCCGCCGCACTGATGAGCATCAATGCGGTGAAGGGCGTGGAGATCGGCGACGGCTTCGGCGCCGTCACCCAGAAGGGCACCGAACATCGCGACCTGATGACGCCGGACGGCTTCCTGTCCAACCATGCCGGCGGCATCCTCGGCGGCATCTCCACCGGCCAGCAGGTCACCGCCTCCATCGTGCTGAAGCCCACCTCCAGCCTGCGCCTGCCGGGCGCCACGGTGGACGTGGACGGCAACACGGTCGATGTCATCACCACCGGTCGCCACGATCCCTGCGTCGGCATCCGCGCCACGCCGATCGCCGAGGCGATGATGGCGCTGGTGCTGATGGACCAGGCGCTGCGCCATCGCGCGCAGTGCGGCGATGTCGGCGACGTGCCGCCGCAGGTTCCCGGCAGCATCGATGGCTGAGCCGCGACCGCGCGTCTGGGTGTCGCAGCCGCTGTTCGACGACATCGTCGGACGGTTGGCGGCGCATTTCGACGTGCAGTCGACGGCCGCGGTCAGCGAACACACGCCCCAGGCCATCGCCGACGCGCTGCGCGACAGCGCCGGCGCGCTGGTGACGCTGAACGAACGGATCGGCGCGCAGGAAATCGCCGCCGCCACGCAGCTGCGCGCCATCGCCAATGTCGGCGTGGGCTACAACAACCTGGATGTCGCCGCGCTGACGCGGGCCGGCATCGTCGCCACCAACACGCCGGACGTGCTGACCGAGACGACGGCCGACTTCGGCTTCGCCCTGCTAATGGCGACCGCGCGCCGCATCACCGAGGCCGAGCGCTGGCTGCGCGACGGCCACTGGCAGCAATGGTCGTTCGGCACGCTGCTCGGCGCCGACCTGCACGGCAGCACGCTGGGCATCGTCGGCATGGGCCGGATCGGGCAGGGCATCGCGCGGCGTGCGCGCGGCTTCGACATGCGCGTGCTGTACCACAACCGCAGCCGCCTGCCGGAGGCCGTCGAGCGGGAGTGCGGTGCAGACTACGCCAGGTTCGACGAGGTGTTCTCGCGGGCAGACCACGTGATGCTGGTGCTGCCGTACTCGCCGCAGGTCCACCATCTGGTCGATGCGGCGGCGCTGGCGAAGATGAAGCCCACCGCCACGCTGGTGAACATCGCGCGCGGCGGCCTCGTCGACGAGATCGCGCTGGCCGATGCGCTGGCGAACGGCCGCCTGGCCGCCGCCGGCCTGGACGTCTACGAGGACGAACCTGCGGTCCGCCCCGAACTGCTCGCGCTGCGCAACGTGGTGTTGACGCCGCATATCGCCAGCGCCAGCCTCGCCACGCGCCGGGCGATGGTCGCGCTGGCGGTGGACAACCTGATCGCCGCGCTCGGCCAAGGCCCGGATGCCGGCCATCCGCCGACGCCGGTCAATCCGGACGTACTGTCCGCCGCCGCCAAAGCCATCACCGCCAAACGACAGGGAGCCTGAGGCACGTCCGCAGGTTCCCCGAGCACAGCCTTCTCCTGTCTGCTGTCTTCACTCCCTCTTTTGCGAACATCATCCATGAGCAACCAGAACCGTAGCTTCAACGTCGCCGTCGTGGGCGCCACCGGCGCCGTCGGCGAAACCATGCTGTCCATCCTCGCCGAGCGGAATTTCCCCGTCGGCAGGCTCGTCGCGCTGGCGTCCGAGCGTTCGGCGGGCACCAGCGTCGAATTCAACGGCGAAAAGATCACCGTGCAGGACCTGGCCACCTTCGATCCGGCCGGTATCGACATCGCGCTGTTCTCCGCCGGCGGCGGCATCTCCAAGGAATTCGCGCCGAAGTTCGCGGCCGCGGGCGCCGTGGTCATCGACAACTCCTCGGCCTTCCGCTACGACGCCGACATCCCGCTGGTGGTCAGCGAGGTGAATCCGGAGCAGGTGCAGAACCGCCCGCGCGGCATCATCGCCAACCCGAACTGCTCGACCATGCAGATGCTGGTGGCGCTAGCGCCGATCCACCGCAAGGTCGGCATCGAACGCATCAACGTGGCGACCTACCAGTCGGTCTCGGGCGCGGGCCGCTCGGCGCTGGAGGAACTCGGCCGCCAGACCGGCGCGCTGCTGAACTTCCAGGATCCGGACCCGCAGCGCTTCCCGGTGCAGATCGCCTTCAACCTGATCCCGCACATCGACGACTTCCTGGACAACGGCTTCACCAAGGAAGAGATGAAGCTGGTGTGGGAAACCCGCAAGATCCTCGGCGACGACAGCATCCAGGTGAATCCCACCGCGGTGCGCGTGCCGGTGTTCTACGGCCACTCCGAGGCCGTCGCCATCGAGACGCGCGAGAAGATCTCCGCCGCCGACGCCCGCGCGCTGCTGGAGGCCGCGCCGGGCGTGGAAGTGGTGGACGAGCGCGCGCCGGGCGGCTATCCGACGCCGGTCACGCATGCCTCCGGCAACGACGCCGTGTACGTCGGGCGCATCCGCGAGGACCTCTCGCATCCGCGTGGCCTGAACCTGTGGATCGTGTCCGACAACATCCGCAAGGGCGCGGCCCTGAATGCCGTGCAGGTGGCCGAGCTGGTGGCGAAAAACGGCTGAGCCGCTATAGTCGTGGCCGGGAAAACTTGGGGAAGGCCGTGAAACCGAAGCACAGACCTCGGACGGCAAGACTCCACCTGGCCGGCATGATCGGGCTGGGGCTGGCGTTGCTGAGCAACGCCGCCCTGGCGCTCGGCCTGGGGGAGATCAGGGTCAAATCGCAACCCGGCCAGCCGCTGCTGGCCGAAATTCCGGTCATTTCCAGCGAGCCGGGCGAACTCGAACAGCTGCGCGCGCGCCTGGCGTCTCCGGTGACGTTCGAGCGGGTCGGCCTGCCGCGCCCCGAGGGCCTGGTCAACGAACTGGATTTCGCCATCGCGCTGGACGATGCCGGGCGCCCGGTGGTGCGTGTCACCAGCCGCACGCCGGTGGACGTGCCGGCGGTGAATTTCCTGATCGAGGTGGACTGGGGCCAGGGCCGGCTGGTGCGCGAGTATTCGGCGCTGGTCAGTGCGCCGGGCACGCTGGCGGCCGCCGGACAGCCGGTCATCGATGCGCCCGCTGCGGCGCCGACGGACATCATCGAGCGTCCGGTCGGGCCGGTCGCCACCGCCTCGGCAGAACCGGAACCGGCACCCGAATCGACGCCTCAGGCCGCGCCGGACGTTCCCGCGCGTCCTGCCCCGACGCCGGCCGCGGTGGCAACGCCGGCACCTTCCGTCGCGCCGGGCGATACGCTGGCGCCGGTGCGCCGTGGGCAGTCGCTGTCGCAGATCGCCGCGCCGCTGGCGCGCGAGCAGGGCTACACGCTGGACCAGGCGATGGTGGCGCTGTTGCGGGCCAATCCCGAGGCCTTCATCAACGGCAACGTCAACCTGCTGAAGCAGGGCGCGGTGCTGCGCGTGCCCGAGTCGGCGGATGCGCAGACCATCCTGGAGAGCGAGGCCGCCGCCCTGGTGCGCAGCCAGATCGCCGAGTGGCGCAGCGCGCGCGCGCCGATCCCGCAGCCGGCGGCCGTGGTGGAACCGGTGGCGCCCTCCGCACCGGCGTCGCGCGCCCCCGCCGTGGCGGAGGCACGGCTTGAAATCGCACCCGCGGCCACGAGCACGACGGGTTCTGGAACGCAGTCCGGCGTCAGCGCCGGCGGTGAGGGCGAGATGTTGGCGAACGAACAGTTGCAGCAGTCGAAGGAAGACCTGGCCGCGCGCGAAGCCGAGGTGCAGGAACTGCGCTCGCAGGTGGCGGAACTGGAAAAGCTCAAGGCCCAGCAGGAGAAGTTGCTGGCCATGAAGGACAGCGACCTGGCCGCCGCGCAGCAGCGGCTGGCGCAGAGCAACGGCAGCGATGGTGGCGTGCCGGTCTGGGCGTGGGCGGGCTTCGGTCTGCTGTTCGTGGGTGCGCTGGCCTGGGGGTTCGCCCAGCGCCGCCAGCGCGTATCGCCGGCACCGGTGCCGCGCAACCCGGTGTTCGGCAAGGCGCCCACGGAGAGTCGCGCCGCCGAGCTCGCCGCGGTGATGCCGCAGGCCACGCCCGCAGCGGAACCCGAACCGGCGCGCACGCCGAGTCCTGTCCTGCAGCCTGCCGTTGTCGTGCCGCAGGCGGCAGCGCCCAGGCCGGCACCGAAGGCCGCGCCTGCGCCGGCGCCTGGACCCACCTGGCATGCGGGCGGCAGCGCCGCACCGGTCACTCCGGTCGCGTCGCCGCAGGCACCCGCTGGTCGCGATCGCCTGGAACTGGCGGTGGCCTACCTCGATCTCGGCGACGTGGCGACCGCGCGCGACCTGTTGAACGAAGTCGCTGCCGGCAACGATGCGATCGCACGCGACGAAGCCCTGCAGCTGCTGCGCGATATCGGCTGACAGGCAGGGAGCGATGCAGTGACGCGCTACGCGCTGGGCGTCGAATACGACGGCAGCGAATTCAAAGGCTGGCAACGACTGACCAAGTCCGGCACGCCGGACGACACCACCGTGCAGGCGGCGCTGGAAGCCGCACTGTCGTCGGTCGCCGATGCGCGGGTGGATACGATCTGCGCCGGCCGGACGGATGCCGGCGTGCACGCGCAGTGCCAGGTGGTGCATTTCGACAGCGACGTCCCCCGCATGCCGCGCAGCTGGCTGCTCGGGGCGACCGCGCATCTGCCGCCTGCGGTCTGCGTGCGCTGGTGCCAGCCGGTGGCGGACGACTTCCATGCGCGGTTCTCGGCACGCGCGCGGCGCTACCGCTACACGCTGGTCAACCGGCTGGCGCGGCCGGCACTGGAGCGGCAGTACCTGAGTTGGGAGCGGATCCCGCTGGATGCCGATGCCATGCACCGTGCCGCGCAGGTGCTGCTGGGCGAAAACGACTTCGGCGCGTTCCGTACCGTGCATTGCCAGTCGCCGCATGCGATGCGCAATCTGCACGCCATCTCGGTGAGCCGTCAGGGCGAGCGGGTCATCGTCGAGGTGCAGGCCAACGCTTTCCTGCACCACATGGTCCGCAACATCGTCGGCTCGCTGCTGGTGGTGGGGCGCGGCGAGCGGCCGGAAGCCTGGATCGGCGAACTGCTCGCCGGCCGCGACCGGACCGTGGCCGGACCGACCGCGCCGCCGGACGGGCTGGTCTTCGTCAGTCCGCTGTATCCGGCCGCCTGGAACCTGCCGTCGGAAGTGACCCTGCCCGACGCCATCGGCTGAGCCGGCGGGTTACCCTTCCGCCATGCACACGCGCATCAAGTTCTGCGGGCTGACCCGCGCCGAAGACGTCCGCCTGGCGGTCGAGCTGGGCGTGGACTACGTCGGCCTGGTGTTCGCGCCGCACAGCCCGCGCCGGCTGCTGCTCGGGCAGGCGCGCATGCTGCGCGACCTGGTGCCGGAGGAGATCGCCGTCGTCGCGCTTGTGATGGACAACACGCGCAGCGATGTCGAGCACATCGTCGAATCGCTGCAGCCGGACCTGCTGCAGTTCCATGGCGGCGAAGACGACGCGTTCGCGACCTCGTTCGGTCGCCCGTACTGGAAGGCGATCGCCATGGGCGGGCAGGACGACAGCGTGTTCGCCAGCCTGTCGGCGTATCCCGGCGCGCACGGCTTCCTGTTCGACGGCCATGCGGCGGGCGAGCAGGGCGGCAGCGGGCAGCGTTTCGACTGGCGGCGCATGCCGACCTCCACCGACAGGCCGTTCCTGCTGGCGGGCGGTCTGTCGCCGCAGAACGTCGCCGTGGCCCTGCGCACCGCGCGGCCCTGGGGCGTGGACGTGTCCAGCGGCATCGAATCCGCGCCCGGCACAAAGGATGCGGAGAAGATGCGGCGCTTCGTCGAGGCCGTTCGCGACGCCGACGACCGCCGCGGCTGATCTCAGGCCAGCCTGTCGCGCAGCCAGGTCGCCAAGGCCGGGATGCGTGCGTCCGGATTGCCCCGGCGTGCGCACAGCGCCCATGTCCCTCCGGTATCCACGAAGCCCCACGGCGCGAGCAGGCGTCCGCTGTCCAGGTCGGCCTGCACCAGTTCCTGCGGTGCGATCGCCACACCCAGCCCGGCGACGGCCGCTTCCAGCAGGTAGGTCAGGTGATCGAAGCCCGCGCCCAGACGCAGTGTCGAAACGTCCAAGCCATGAGTCTGGAACCAGCGCGGCCAGGCCTGCGGGCGGGACGCCGTGTGGAGGACGTGCTCGCCCGCCAACGCGCCCGGCGCCGCCTGCGCGAGCGTCGCGGCACCGGCAAAGCGCGGGCTGACCACGGGGCCGATCCGTTCCGGCCCCAGCGGATGCACGTCCCACCCCGCCGGCCAGGGCGCTTCGCCGACCAGCAGGGCCGCATCGAGTCCGGTCAGGGCATCGTCGAAGCCGCCTTCCTGCGCCGACAGGTGCACGGTCAGCGTCGGCAGGTCGAGGGCCAGCCGCTCCAGCCGCGGGATCACCCAGCGCGCCAGCAGGCTGCCCGGGCAGCCCAGGACGAAGGCCGACGGCTGCCGGTCCCGCTGCATCGCCGTCCAGCCGGACTGCAGGGCCGAAAACGCGTCGCCTGCCAGATCGCGCAGCCGCAGGCCGTCGGCGGTCAGCGCCAGGCCGCGACCCTCGCGCACGAACAGCGGACGTCCCAGCGCTTCTTCCAGCGTGCGCACATGCCGACTGACCGCGCCGTGGGTCACATGCAGCTCGCCGGCGGCCCGGCTGAGGCTGCCCAGCCGGGCGGCGGCCTCGAAGGCACGCAGGGCGTTGAGCGGGGGCAGGGGGCGCGACATGGCGTGAGTTTAAATCACGGGTTGGTGATATTCCATCAGTTTTGCGGCCAGCACCTGTGCGATAGAGTGACGGCTCATCCGCTTCCGTCCGTCCGCCATGAGTGCACCCGCCGATTACCACGCCTATCCCGACGCCCGGGGCCACTTCGGCCGGCACGGCGGCCGCTTCGTGGCCGAGACCCTGATCGGCCCGTTGCAGGCGCTGTCGGCCGCCTATGACGCCGCGCGGGTCGATCCGGCCTTCATCGCCGCCTTCGACAAGGATCTGAAGCACTACGTCGGCCGGCCCAGCCCGATCTACCACGCCGAGCGGCTGAGCCGTGAGGTCGGCGGCGCGCAGATCCTGCTCAAGCGCGAAGACCTGAACCACACCGGCGCGCACAAGATCAACAACACCATCGGGCAGGCGCTGCTGGCCAGCCGGATGGGCAAGAAGCGGATCATCGCCGAGACCGGCGCGGGCCAGCACGGCGTGGCCAGCGCCACCGTCGCCACCCGGCTGGGCCTGGAATGCGTCGTCTACATGGGCGCCACCGACATCGAGCGGCAGAAGATCAACGTCTACCGCATGAAGCTGCTCGGCGCGACCGTGGTGCCGGTCACCAGTGGCTCGGCCACGCTGAAGGACGCACTGAACGAAGCGATGCGCGACTGGGTGACCAACGTCCACGACACCTTCTACATCATCGGCACCGTCGCCGGTCCGGACCCGTACCCGCGCATGGTGCGCGACTTCAACGCCGTGGTCGGGCGCGAGGCGAGGGCGCAGATGCTGGCCGACTACGGCCGCCTGCCCGATGCCATCACCGCCTGCGTCGGCGGCGGCAGCAATGCGATCGGCCTGTTCCACGCCTTCCTCAACGACCCGGGCGTGCGCATCGTCGGCGCCGAGGCGGCGGGCGACGGCATCGAGACCGGCCGCCACGCCTCGTCGCTGTCGGCCGGACGCATCGGCGTACTGCACGGCAACCGCACCTACGTGATCTGCGACGACGACGGGCAGATCATCGAAACGCATTCCATCTCCGCCGGCCTGGACTATCCGGGCGTCGGGCCGGAGCACGCCTTCCTGAAGGACAGCGGGCGCGCGGAGTATGTCGGCGTCACCGACGAGGAAGCGCTCGCGGCATTCCACCGCCTGACCCGCACCGAGGGCATCCTGCCGGCGCTGGAATCCAGCCACGCCGTCGCCCAGGCGATCAAGCTGGCGCGCGAGCTGCCCAAGGACCAGCTGGTGCTGTGCAACCTGTCCGGCCGTGGCGACAAGGACGTGCACACCATCGCCGCACGCGAGGGGATCAGCCTGTGAGCCGTTTCGAATCGAAGTTCGCCGACCTGAAGTCCAGCGGACGCAAGGCATTGGTGCCGTTCATCACCGCCGGCGACCCGTCGCTGGAGTCCACGGTGCCGGTGATGCATGCATTGGTGGACGCGGGCGCCGACGTGATCGAACTGGGCGTGCCGTTCTCCGATCCGATGGCCGACGGGCCGGTCATCCAGCGCAGTTCCGAACGCGCGCTGGCGCGCGGTGCCGGCCTGCGCTACGTGCTGGAGGCGGTCGAGGTGTTCCGCCAGCAGGACGATGGCACGCCCATCGTGCTGATGGGCTACCTGAACCCGGTCGAGATCCACGGGGCCGAACGGTTTGCCCGCGAGGCGGTGGCCGCCGGCGTCGACGGCGTGCTGCTGGTCGACCTGCCGCCGGAAGAAGCCGAGGAGACCCGTGCGGTGTTCGACCGGGAAGGGCTGGCCCTGATCGCGCTGGCGTCGCCGACCACCTCGCCGGAACGCCTGCGGATGCTGTGCGACACCGCCCAGGGCTACCTCTACTACGTCAGTTTCGCCGGGGTGACCGGCGCCTCCGACCGGTTGGACACGGCCGCGGCCGGCGAACGGCTGAAGCAGCTGCGGGCCGGGTCCCGTGCGCCGGTGGTGGCCGGCTTCGGCATCAAGGACGCCGACAGCGCCCGCGCGATGGCCGCCGATGCCGATGGCGTGGTGGTCGGCAGCGCGCTGGTGGCCGCCCTGGCCGAAGCCGGTAACGACGCCCCCGCGCGCGCTGCGGCCTTCCTGGCCCCACTGCGCGCGGCGCTGGACGCCTGATCCTCCGTACGGCTGTGCATGGACGACTGAGCTAAACTGCCGCGCTAATCCATTGGGCCCCTCCGGGGCAGGCAGCAAGACCACGCATGAGCTGGCTCAGCAAACTGATGCCGTCGGGCATCCGCACCGAAGGCAACGCAGGCAAGAGCAAACGCAGCGTCCCCGAGGGGCTGTGGGAAAAATGCGACCGCTGCGGCGCGGTGCTGTACCGGCCGGAGCTGGAAGAAAACCTGGAGGTCTGCCCGAAGTGCAGCTTCCACATGCCCATCCGCGCCCGCGCGCGCCTGGCGGCGCTGTTCGACCCCGGCAGCACCCGTGAGATCGGCGCATCGCTCGGCCCGACCGACGTGCTGAAGTTCAAGGACCAGAAGAAGTACGCCGACCGCATCAAGGCCGCGCAGAAGAGTACGGGCGAGCGCGACGCGCTGATCACCCTGCAGGGCACGCTGAAGGGCCGCGACCTGGTCGCCAGTTCCTTCGACTTCGCCTACATGGGCGGCTCGATGGGCTCGGTGGTCGGCGAGCGCTTCTCGCTGGGTGCGGAGAAGGCGCTGGAAATCGGCTCGCCGTTCGTGTGCTTCTCCGCCAGCGGCGGCGCGCGCATGCAGGAGAGCCTGTTCTCGCTGATGCAGATGGCCAAGACCTCGGCCGCGCTGGCCAAGCTGCGTGAGGCCGGCCTGCCCTACATCTCGGTGATGACGCACCCCACCACCGGCGGTGTGTCGGCCAGCTTCGCCATGCTGGGCGACATCAACCTCGCCGAACCGGAAGCGCTGATCGGCTTCGCCGGCCCGCGCGTGATCGAGCAGACGGTGCGCGAGACGTTGCCGGAAGGGTTCCAGCGTTCGGAGTTCCTGCTGGCGCACGGCGCGGTGGACCAGATCTGCGATCGCCGCGAGATGCGTGACCGGCTGGCCGACCTGCTGGCGTTGATGATGCGACAGCCCAAGCCCGCAGACAGCGAACTGGTGACCGCATGAGCCGCAAATACTTCGGTACCGACGGCATCCGTGGCCGCGTCGGCACCAGCCCGATCTCCGCCGATTTCGTGTTGCGCCTGGGCAATGCCCTGGGCCGCGTGCTCTGTGAGAAGGCCGGCGATGCGCGCCCGGTGGTGGTGATCGGCAAGGACACCCGCATTTCCGGTTACATGTTCGAAGCCGCGCTCGAGGCCGGCCTGGTCGCCGCGGGCGCCGACGTGCAGCTGATGGGGCCGATGCCGACGCCTGCGGTCGCGTTCCTCACCCGCACGCTGGGTGCGGATGCCGGCATCGTCATCAGTGCGTCGCACAACCCGCATTACGACAACGGCATCAAGTTTTTCTCGGCCGAAGGCGAAAAGCTGGACGATGCCACCGAAACGGCGATCGAGGCCGCGCTGGATGCACCGTTCTTCACCGCCGAATCCGACAGGCTGGGCAAGGCGATCCGCACGCGCGACGCGGTCGGCCGCTACATGGAATTCTGCAAGGCCAGCGTGCCGCGCCGCTTCGACCTGAAGGGCATGAAGCTGGTGCTGGACTGCGCGCACGGCGCCACGTACCACATCGCGCCGCTGCTGTTCCGCGAACTGGGCGCGGACGTCATCACCATCGGTGCCGAGCCCAACGGCATCAACATCAACGATGGCGTCGGCTCGATGCATGTGGAGAGCCTTGCCGCCAAGGTGCGCGAGACCGGTGCCCACCTCGGCATCGCCTTCGATGGCGACGGCGACCGCGTGCTGATGGCCGACGCCGATGGCGTCCCGGTGGATGGCGACCAGCTGATCTACCTGCTGGCGCGCGACTGGCAGGCCAGCGGCCGCCTGCGCGGCCCGGTGGTGGGCACGCTGATGACCAACTACGGTCTCGAGCGCGCGCTGGGCAAGCTGGAAATCCCGTTCGTCCGCACCAAGGTGGGCGACCGCTACGTGCACCAGGCGCTCGTGGAGGGCAATGCGGTGCTCGGCGGCGAGGCCTCGGGCCACCTGTTGTGCCTGGACCGGACCACGACGGGCGACGCGATCATCGCCGCGTTGCAGGTGCTGGAGGCCCTGAAGCGCCGCAAGGTGACCCTGCGGGGCGCGCTGGACGGCCTGACGATGCTGCCGCAGAAGACCATCAACGTGAAGCTGGCCAACGGCGCCAGGCCCACCGAAGCCCCCAGCGTGCAGGCCGCGCTGGTGCAGGCGCAGGCGGCCGTGTCCGGCCGTGGGCGCGCGTTCCTGCGTCCGTCCGGTACCGAGCCGGTGGTGCGCGTCACCGTCGAAGCCGACGACGACACCCTGGTGAAGACCACGCTGGAGACGCTGGCCGAGGCCGTGCGCGCCGCTGCGGCGGCTTGAGCCGGATCAATGCATCACCGGTGCGGTGATGGTCCCATGACCTGCCGCATCCTTACCCCGTTGGAGCTGATTGAATGAGTGCCCGTATCCCCACGCTGGACATCACCCGTTTCGATACCGATCGCGAGGCTTTCGTGGCCGAACTGGGCGCGGCGTATCGCGAGTGGGGTTTTGCCGGCATCCGCAACCACGGCATTCCGCAGGCGAAGATCGACGCGGCCTACGACGTGTTCAAGCGCTTCTTCGCGCTGCCGGATGAGGTGAAGAAGCAGTACCACGTGCCCGGCGGCGGCGGTGCCCGCGGCTATACGCCGTTCGGCGTGGAGACCGCCAAGGATTCCAAGCATTTCGACCTGAAGGAGTTCTGGCATATCGGTCGCGAGATCCCCGACGATTCGAAGTACCGCGACGTGATGCCGCCGAACATGTGGCCGGACGAAGTGCCCGGCTTCCGCGAGCATGGCTATGGGCTGTACCAGGCGCTCGACCTGCTGGGTTCGCGCGTGCTGTCGGCGCTTGCACTGCACATCGGTCTGCCGGAGAACTACTTCGCCGACAAGACGGATTCGGGCAACTCGATCCTGCGCCCGATCCACTATCCGCCGATCACCGCCGACGACATTCCGAACGTGCGCGCCGGTGCGCACGAGGACATCAATCTGATCACGCTGCTGGTGGGTGCCAGCGCCGCCGGCCTGGAAGTGCGGTCGAAGCAGGGCGAGTGGGTGCCGTTCACCTCCGACGCCGACACCATCGTGGTCAACATCGGCGACATGCTGCAGCGCCTGACCAACCACGTGTATCCGTCCACCACGCACCGCGTGACCAATCCGCCGGGCGAACAGGCGCGCCAGCCGCGCTACTCGGTGCCGTTCTTCCTGCACCCGAATCCGGATTTCCTGATCGACGTGCTGCCTTCCACGATCACACCGGACAATCCGACGCGTTACCCCGAGCCGATCACGGCACAGGGCTACCTGGAAGAGCGCCTGCGCGAGATCAAGCTGAAGTAGGTGACGAGCGGTGATTGGTGGTTGGTGATTCGTGATTCGTAAACGCGGGGCGACGTCGCGCCTCACCCACGCTCTGGCTTCCACCAATCACCAATCACCAATCACGGCCCTAAAGCGGCCGCACCTTGCGCGAGTTGCGCGCCATCATTCCCAGCGCCAGCCGGTGCGGCAGCAGCTTCACGATGGCGTGCAGCACGCGGTAGCGCCAGCCGGGCACCACCAGCACGTCGCCGCGCTCGTTGCCGTCGATGCCGGTGCGCGCCACGTCGGCCGCCTGCAGCCACATCGTCGACGATACCCGCATGCGGGCACGGGTGCCGGTGACATCGTGGAACTCGGAGTAGGTGAAGCCGGGGCACAGGGCGGTGACATGCACGCCCTTGTCGGCGTTCTCCAGCGCCAGCGCTTCGCTGAACTTCAGCAGGAAGCTCTTGGCCGGCGCATACAGCGTCTGTCCGTCGGCGGCGGGCATCAGTGCGGCGAAGGAGGCGACGTTGAGGATGCGGCCATTGCCCGACGCGCGGATCGACGGTAGCAGCCGCCAGGTGAGGTCGCACACGCCGGTCACCATCACCTGCAGGAAGGCGGCGTGGTCGGCCCAGTCGCTGGCGCGGTAACGCCCCGGCATGCCGTAGCCGGCATTGTTGACCAGGATGCGGATCCTCACGCCGCGCCGTTCGAGTTCCGCCACCAGTGCCTCGGGCGCGGCAGGATCGGCCAGGTCCGCGTCCACGATCTCCACCGGCACCTGTGCCTGCAGTTCCGTCGCCAATGCCTGCAGCCGGTCCACGCGCCGGGCCGTCAATACCAACGGCACGCCGCGCCTGGCGTACTCCCGGGCGATCTGTTCGCCGATGCCGCTGGAGGCGCCCGTGACCAGCGCATGGCCGGCAGGCGGGGCAGGGGAGACATCGGACATGGAGCGCTCCTGGGCGGGAAAGAGGCATGGGGTACGTGCACGATAGCGCGGCGGGTAGGTCGGGCAGGCAACATCGGCTAGACTGCGCGACCCGAACTGGACAGGAATTGGTCTTATGCGTCGCAAGCTCGTGGCGGGCAACTGGAAGCTCCATGGCACCCGCGCGTTCGCGGCGGCGTTGATGGACGAACTGGTCGCGGGTCTGCCGCTGGACGGCGTGGACGTGCTGATCCTGCCGCCGCTGCCCTATCTGGGCGAACTGATCGAGGACTACGGCGACCGGGGGGTCGTCTTCGGCGCGCAGGACGTCAGCAGCAACGAGAAGGGCGCCTTCACGGGAGAGGTCTGCGCCGCGATGCTGGTGGACGTGGGCGCCCGCTACGGCCTGGTCGGGCATTCCGAGCGCCGCCAGTACCACAACGAAAGCAGCGAATTCGTGGCGAAGAAGTTCGTCGCCGCCAAGCACGCCGGCCTGATTCCCGTCCTGTGCGTGGGCGAGACCGAGCAGCAGCGCAAGGACGGGCAGACCGAGTTCCGAATCCAGAAGCAGCTGGACGCCGTGTTCGACCTGGCCGGCCCGCAGGCCTTCGACGGTGCCGTCATCGCCTACGAGCCGGTATGGGCCATCGGCACCGGGCTGACCGCGACGCCGGCGCAGGCCCAGGCGGTCCACGCCTTCATCCGTGGCGAAGTCGCCGCGCGCGATGCTAGAATCGGCGGCTCGCTGCCCCTCCTGTACGGCGGCAGCGTGAAGCCCGACAACGCCGCGGAACTGTTCTCGCAGCCCGATGTCGATGGAGGGCTGGTGGGCGGCGCTTCCCTGGTCGCCCGGGATTTCCTGGCCATCGCGCAGGCGGCGGCCGGTCGGGGGTGACCCCGGCACGACCGGTCCATCGGGGCCGGGCGACTCAACCGGTTGAGACTGATTCCGATGTGGATGTTGATCCTGAATGTGGTGTACGTGCTGGTGGCCATCGCCATCATCGCGCTGGTGCTGATGCAGCGCGGTTCCGGCGCCCAGGCGGGCTCCGGCTTCGGCGGCGGCGCCTCCGGCACGGTGTTCGGCGCGCGCGGCGCGTCCAACTTCCTGTCCAAGAGCACCAAGTGGCTGGCCATCGCGTTCTTCGGCATCAGCCTGTTCATGGCCTGGTACGCGACGCACAGTGCGCGCCCGACCACCGAGCAGAATCTGGGCGTGATGTCGCAGCTGCCCGCGGCGCCGGCCGCGCCGGCGGGCGAACTGCCCAAGCCGTCGACCGTGCCGAGTTCGCCGATCCAGCAGGCGCCCGCGCCGGCGGTCGACAGCGTGCCGGCGGCACCCGCGCCGCAGCAGACGGCACCTGCGGCGGAAACGCCGCCGGCAACACCGCCGCAGGGCGGTTGATCGCGGATACAATGGCGGGGCGCGCGCAGCGTCGCGCAGGTTTCAAAGCCCAGGTGGCGGAATTGGTAGACGCACTACCTTGAGGTGGTAGCGGCGAAAGTCGTAGGGGTTCGAGTCCCCTCTTGGGCACCAATGAGGCGGGTCGGCGGCAACGTCGCTCCCGCAGCGAAAAACCCGCCGGAAGGCGGGTTTTTTCTTTCGCCGACGGCGGCGGTATGCGTCGGTAATCGTTTACTAGCGAGTTCACGAACCGTTACAATCCCGCCGATTCATCGGGCGCCCGGTACGTGTTGCGGAAGGGCTCCCGCGGAAGGTGGGCCCGATGGTCGCATCGGCGGATCGCTCGCGGCGCAGCCGCTCGCGGACGATGCGAGCCCCATTCATGCCGTGCGCGTCCCGCGCGCCGGCGGATAGGACAAGACGAGACAAGCGAGTGCTGGCCAATTACCTGCCCACCCTGTTGTTCCTGATCGTCGCCACCGGCATCGGCATCGCGCTGATGGTCGCCGGTCGCTTCCTCGGTCCGCGTCGTCCCGACGCCCAGAAGCTGTCCCCGTACGAATGCGGCTTCGAGGCCTTCGAGGACGCGCGCATGAAGTTCGACGTGCGCTACTACCTGATCGCCATCCAGTTCATCGTGTTCGATCTGGAAATCATCTTCATCGTTCCGTGGACGCTGGTGTTCCAGGAGCTGGGTCCGCGTGCGCTGGTCACGATGGGCCTGTTCGTGGGCATGCTCTTCCTCGGCTTCATTTACGTTTGGAAGAAGGGAGCGCTCGAATGGGAGTGATCCAGACCGTCGACCGTCTGATGAACAACCCGATCCCGGAAGGGCGGGTGGACGACATCCTGCGCCCCGAGGGCGACAACCCGCTGCTGGAAAAGGGCTACGTGACCACCAGCGTCGACGCGCTGATGAACTGGGCGCGCACCGGCTCCATGTGGCCGATGACGTTCGGCCTGGCCTGCTGCGCCGTCGAGATGATGCACGCCGGCACCTCGCGCCTGGACCTGGACCGCTACGGCGTGGTGTTCCGTCCGTCGCCGCGCCAGTCCGACGTGATGATCGTGGCGGGCACGCTGGTCAACAAGATGGCGCCTGCGCTGCGCAAGGTCTACGACCAGATGCCGGACCCGAAGTGGGTGATCTCGATGGGCAGCTGCGCCAACGGCGGCGGCTACTACCACTACTCCTACTCGGTCGTGCGCGGTTGCGACCGCGTGGTGCCGGTCGACGTGTACGTGCCGGGTTGCCCGCCCACCGCCGAGGCGCTGGTGTACGGCATCCTGCAGTTGCAGAAGAAGATCTGGCGCACGCAGACCATCGCGCGCTGATCCTCCTTTCCCCCGATCCTTTCTAGAGCACGCCACGCCCCATGGCTGAGCAAGCTGCAAACTTCACCGACCAGGTGCGCACCCGCTTCGCGGACGCCACGGTCAGCGTGGCCGAGCCGCGCGGCGAAATCACCCTGGAAGTGCCCCCCGCGTCCTGGCACGCGGTGGCCCTGGCGCTGCGCGACGAGTTCGGTTTCGAACAGGCCGTCGACCTCAGCGGCGTGGACTACCTGGGCTACGGCAGCACCGAGTGGGACACCGCCGACGTGTCGTCCGAGGGCTTCAGCCGCGGCGTCGAAGGCTTCGGTCCGGGCCGTTTCGACTGGGATCAGCGCCCGCGCGACGCCGCCCGCCCGAACCGCTTCGCCGTGGTCCTGCACCTGCTGTCGTACCAGCACAACCGCCGCGTGCGCGTGCGCTGCTTCGCGCCGGACGACGGCCTGCCCGTGGTCGCCTCGCTGTGCGACGTGTGGCCGGGCCTGAACTGGTTCGAGCGCGAGGCGTTCGACCTGTACGGCATCATCTTCGAGGGCCATCCGGACCTGCGCCGCATCCTGACCGACTACGGGTTCGTCGGCCATCCGTTCCGCAAGGACTTCCCGCTGATCGGCAACGTCGAAGTCCGCTACGACGAAGAGAAGAAGCGCGTGGTGTACGAGCCGGTCACCTCGGTCGAGCCGCGCGTCGGCGTGCCGCGCGTGATCCGCGACGACGCGCGCTACCAGACCGCCGCCGGCGAAGCGGCCGCGCGCGAGGGCAAGGCATGAGCAATCCGCAATCCGGCGCCGCGTTCGCCAGCAACCCTGCCGAGAGCAAGCAGGAGATCCGTAACTACACGCTCAACTTCGGTCCCCAGCACCCGGCCGCGCACGGCGTGCTGCGCCTGATCCTGGAGATGGACGGCGAGACCATCGTCCGCGCCGATCCCCACGTCGGCCTGCTGCATCGGGGCACCGAGAAACTGGCGGAATCGAAGCCGTTCAACCAGTCGATCGGCTACATGGACCGCCTCGACTACGTGTCGATGATGTGCAACGAGCACGCCTACGTGCGGGCCATCGAGACCCTGATGGGCATCGAGGCGCCGGAGCGCGCGCAGTACATCCGCACGATGTACGACGAGATCACCCGCATCCTGAACCACCTGATGTGGGTCGGCTCCAACGCGCTCGACCTCGGCGCCATGGCGGTCATGCTGTACGCCTTCCGCGAGCGCGAAGAACTGATGGACTGCTACGAGGCCGTCAGTGGCGCGCGCATGCATGCGGCGTACTACCGTCCGGGCGGCGTCTACCGCGACCTGCCGGACCACATGCCGAAGTACAAGGAATCGCCCTGGCGCAAGGGCAAGGCGCTCAAGCAGTTCAACCAGGCGCGCGAAGGCTCGCTGCTCGACTTCCTGGAAGACTTCACCAACGAATTCCCCAAGCGCGTCGACGAGTACGAGACGCTGCTGACCGACAACCGCATCTGGAAGCAGCGCACCGTCGGCATCGGCGTGGTCGCGCCGGAGCAGGCGCGTGCGTGGGGCATGACCGGCGCCATGCTGCGTGGCTCGGGCATCGCCTGGGACCTGCGCAAGAAACAGCCGTACGCGAAGTACGATGCGGTCGACTTCGACATCCCGGTCGGCGTCAACGGCGACTGCTACGACCGCTACCTGGTCCGTGTGGCCGAGATGCGCCAGTCCAACCGCATCATCAAGCAGTGCGTGCAGTGGCTGAAGGCCAACCCCGGCCCGGTCATGGTGCAGAACTTCAAGGTCGCGCCGCCCTCCCGCGAGGAGATGAAGGACGACATGGAAGCGCTGATCCACCACTTCAAGCTCTTCAGCGAAGGCTACTGCGTGCCTGCCGGCGAGACCTACGCCGCGGTCGAAGCGCCGAAGGGCGAGTTCGGCTGCTACCTGGTGTCCGACGGCGCCAACAAGCCGTTCCGCGTGAAGTTGCGCGCGCCGGGCTTCGCGCACCTGTCCTCGATGGACGAGATCGTGCGCGGCCACATGCTTCCCGACGTCGTCGCGATGATCGGTACCTATGATCTTGTCTTTGGTGAGGTGGACCGATGAGGGCCACGGGTAATTTCGAAGCGGCGCAGAACGTCGATCCGCTGGTGGCGTTGAGCGACAAGACGCGCGCGCACATCGATCACTGGCTGACCAAGTTCCCGCCGGACCGCAAGCGCTCGGCGGTGCTGCAGGGCCTGCATGCCGCGCAGGAGCAGAACGAGGGCTGGCTGACCGACGAGCTGATCGCCGCCGTCGCCAAGTACCTCGACCTGCCGCCGGTGTGGGCTTACGAGGTGGCCAGCTTCTACTCGATGTTCGAGACCGAGAAGGTCGGCCGCAACAACGTGGCCTTCTGCACCAACATCAGTTGCTGGCTCAACGGCGCCGAGGATCTGGTCGCGCACGCGGAGAAGAAGCTCGGCTGCCGGCTGGGCGAGTCCACCGCCGACGGCCGCGTCTACCTGAAGCGCGAGGAAGAGTGCGTGGCCGCGTGCTGCGGCGCGCCGGTCGTGGTCATCAACGGCCACTACCACGAGAAGCTGACGCCGGCGAAGGTCGACGAACTGCTGGACGGGCTGGAGTAAGCGCATGGCAGGCCATTCACACTACTCAGAGGGCTACGGCCCGGTCGGCCCCGCTCCGAAGGAGCACCAGGCCGTCTACACCACGCTGCATTTCGATAAGCCGTGGTCGTACGAGAACTACCTGAAGACCGGCGGCTACGCCGCGCTGCGCAAGATCATCGAAGAGAAGATCCCGCCGGCCGAGGTCGTGGAGATGGTCAAGCAGTCCGGCCTGCGCGGCCGTGGCGGCGCAGGCTTCCCGACCGGCCTGAAGTGGAGCTTCATGCCCAAGGGCGACATGCAGAAGTACATCCTCTGCAATTCGGACGAATCCGAGCCGGGCACCGCCAAGGATCGCGACATCCTGCGCTACAACCCGCACGCGGTGATCGAGGGTATGGCGATCGCCTGCTACGCCACCGGTTCGACCGTGGGCTACAACTACCTGCGCGGCGAGTTCCACCACGAGCCGTTCGAGCACCTGGAAGAAGCCACCGCCGAGGCCTACAAGCACGGCTGGCTGGGCAAGAACATCCTCGGCTCGGGCGTGGACATTGACCTGTACAACGCGCTGGGCGCGGGCGCCTACATCTGCGGCGAAGAAACCGCGCTGATGGAGTCGCTGGAAGGCAAGAAGGGCCAGCCGCGCTTCAAGCCGCCGTTCCCGGCCAATTTCGGCCTGTACGGCAAGCCCACCACGATCAACAACACCGAGACCTACGCGTCGGTGCCGGCGATCGTGCGCAACGGCGCCGAGTGGTTCATGAACCTGGGCAAGCCCAACAATGGCGGCTGCAAGATCTTCTCGGTCTCCGGCCATGTGGCGAAGCCCGGCAACCACGAGATCCGCCTGGGCACGCCGTTCGCCGAGCTGCTCGAGCTGTGCGGCGGTATGCGCGAAGGCCGCAAGCTCAAGGCCGTCATTCCCGGCGGATCTTCGATGCCGGTGCTGCCGGGCGAGGTGATGATGGGGCTGACGATGGACTACGACAGCATCCAGAAGGCCGGTTCGGGCCTCGGATCGGGCGCGGTCATCGTGATGGACGACACCACCTGCATGGTGCGTGCGTGCCAGCGCATCGCGCGCTTCTATTTCAAGGAAAGCTGCGGCCAGTGCACGCCCTGCCGCGAAGGCACCGGCTGGATGTACCGCATGCTGACCCGTGTCGCCGAGCACAAGGCCACCATCGAGGACCTGCAGACGCTGCGCGCGGCCGCCGGCCAGATCGAAGGCCACACCATCTGCGCGTTCGGCGAAGCCGCCGCGTGGCCGGTGCAGGGCATGCTGCGCCACTTCTGGCACGAATTCGAATACGCGATCGTCAACAAGCGGTTCCTCGTCGACGACGAGCGCAACGGCACCGTGGTCCGTTCCAACCTGGAGGTGGCCGCGTGAGTGCGCAGCCCGTCAATCCCAACCTGCCGCCGGACCACGTCACCGTCTTCATCGACGGGCAGGAACTGGCCGCGCCCAAGGGTTCGATGATCATCCAGGCCGCCGACAAGGCCGGCATCCCGATCCCGCGCTTCTGTTACCACGAGAAGCTGCCGATCGCGGCCAACTGCCGGATGTGCCTGGTGGAAGTCGAGAAGATGCCGAAGCCGGCGCCGGCCTGCGCCACGCCGGTGATGGACGGCATGAAGATCGCCACGCGCAGCGACAAGGCCCTGAAGTCGCAGCGCAACGTGATGGAATTCCTGCTGATCAACCATCCGCTGGACTGCCCGATCTGCGACCAGGGCGGCGAATGCGAGCTGCAGGACCTGTCGCTGGGCTACGGCCGTTCGGTCAGCCGTTTCCAGGAGCGCAAGCGCGTGGTGCCGGACGAGGACATCGGTCCGCTGGTCGCCACCGAGATGACCCGCTGCATCCAGTGCACGCGCTGCGTGCGCTTCACCGCGGACGTCGCCGGCACCTACGAGCTGGGCGGCATGTACCGCGGCGAGAACCTGCAGATCGGCACCTACGACGGCAAGCCGCTGACCACCGAGATCTCCGGCAACGTCATCGACGTCTGCCCGGTGGGCGCGCTGACCAACAAGGTGTTCCAGTTCCGCGCCCGTCCGTGGGAACTGATCGCGCGCGAATCCGTCGGCTTCCACGACGCGATGGGCTCCAATGTGTTCTATCACTCGCGCCGCGGCCAGGTGCTGCGCACCGTGCCGCGCGAGAACGAGTCGGTCAACGAATGCTGGCTGTCGGATCGCGACCGCTATTCGCACCAGGGCCTGTACGCCGACGACCGCGCGGTGAAGCCGCTGCGGAAGGTCGATGGCGAGTGGCGCGAAGTGTCGTGGGCGGAAGGCCTGACGGCCGCCGCCGAAATCCTGCGCGCGAACCGCGGCGACAGCCTCGGCGTGCTGGTGCATCCGGCGGTGTCGAACGAGGAGGGCGGCCTGCTGGCGAAGCTGGCCGACGGCCTCGGTACCGGCAACCTCGACCATCGCATCAATACCCGCGACTTCTCCGACGGCGCCGTCGCCGAGCCGTTCGCGCTGCCGCTGGCGGAGATCGAACAGGCCGATGTGATCGTGCTGTTCGGCACCAACATTCGCCACGAGCTGCCGCTGCTGCACCAGCGCATCCGCAAGGCCGTCCGCAAGGGCGCCAGGGTGCACGTGGTCAACCCGGTCGACTTCGACTTCGCGTTCGGCATCGCCGGCAAGCACATCGTTGCGCCGTCGAAACTGGGCCAAGCGCTGAACGATGCCGCGCTGCGCGACATCGCCAAGGCCGCCAACCGCGCTGTCGTGATCGTCGGCGGCATCGTCGAGAACCATCCGCAGGCCGCCGTGCTGCGCGCCGCTGCCGCCGATTTCGCCGGCGCGACCGATGCCTCGCTGTGCCGCATTCCGCAAGGCGCGAACGCGGTCGGGCTGGCCCGCCGTGGCGTGCTGCCGAGCGGTCGCGACGTGGCCGGCATGTTCGCCGAGCCGCGCAGCGCCTACGTGATCTACGGCATCGAGCCGGGCCTGGACTTCGCCGACACGCCGGCCGCTTCGCGCGCGCTGGGCTCGGCCAAGGTGGTGGCGTTCAGCCACTTCGCCTGCAAGTCGACGCGCGACGTGGCCGACGTGATCCTGCCGATCGGGCTGTTGCCCGAAATCGAGGCGACGCTGACCAATCTGGACGGCAGGGACCAGCGCACGCAGGCCGCCGGCAAGCTGCCGGGCGAGGCGCGCGAGGGGTGGAAGGTGCTGCGCGCCCTGGGGGGCGAGCTGCAGCTGGCCGGGTTCGAGTTCACCGACATCGCCGGTGCGCGCGAGGCCATCGCCGACGACAGGACGGTCACGGTGGCCAAGTCCGCCGCACCGACCATCGACGGACAGGGCCTGGAACTGGCCGTCACCGCGGCGATCTACCGCACCGACGGTACCGTCCGCCGCGCTGAAGCACTGCAGGCGCACCCGCTGAACGTGGGTGACCGCATCGTGCTGAATCCCGCCGATGCGCAGGCAGCCGGTGTCGCCGAAGGCGGCATGGCGAAGGTCGGCAACGGCGTCGGCACGGCCGCACTGCCGGTGGTGGCGGATGCCCGCGTCGCCGCAGGCGTCGCCTGGATCGAGAGCGGCTACGGTGCGACGGCGCCGCTGGGCGCCGGACGCGTCACGGTGGTGAGCGCATGAACGAGATGTTGATCAACGCGGTCGGCCCGCTGCGCGAGTGGTTCTTCGGGCTGGGCGACATCGGCATGGTGCTGTGGATCGTGCTGAAGATCCTGGCGATCGCCATGCCGGTGATCATCTCGGTCGCGTTCTACGTGGTGTGGGAGCGCAAGCTGATCGGCTGGATGCACGTGCGCCACGGGCCGATGTACGTGGGCATGGGCATCTTCCAGGCCTTCGCGGACGTCTTCAAGCTGCTGTTCAAGGAGATCATCCAGCCCAGCAGCGCGCAGAAGACCATGTACGTGCTGGCGCCGCTGATCACGCTGGCGCCGGCGTTCGCGGCGTGGGCGGTGGTGCCGTTCGACTACCAGCTGGTGCTGTCGAACGCCAACGCCGGCCTGCTCTACCTGCTGGCGATGACCTCGCTGGGCGTGTACGGCATCATCATCGCCGGCTGGGCGTCCAACTCGAAGTACGCCTTCCTGGGCGCCATGCGCTCGGCAGCGCAGGTGGTCAGCTACGAAATCGCGATGGGCTTCGCCCTGGTCGGCGTGCTGATCGCCGCCGGCAGCCTCAACCTGACCGACATCGTGATGGCGCAGGCGGGCGACTCGGGCTTCCTCGAGTGGTTCTGGCTGCCGCTGTTCCCGCTGTTCATCGTGTACTGGGTGTCCGGCGTGGCCGAAACCAACCGTTCGCCGTTCGACGTGGTGGAAGGCGAGTCGGAGATCGTCGCCGGCCACATGGTCGAGTATTCGGGTGCGGCGTTCGCGCTGTTCTTCCTGGCCGAATACGCCAACATGATCCTGGTCAGCTTCCTGGTGTCGCTGTTCTTCCTGGGCGGCTGGCTGAGCCCGCTGCAGGGCTGGATCACCGCCGACGTGTCGCCGTGGATCGACTGGATCTGGACCGGCGGCTGGCCGTGGCTGCTGCTGAAGGTCCTGTTCTTCGCCAGCGCGTACATCTGGTTCCGCGCCAGCTTCCCGCGCTACCGCTACGACCAGATCATGCGCCTGGGCTGGAAGGTGTTCATTCCGCTGACCATCGCGTGGATCGCGGTGACGGCGTTGCTGGTGTTCTTCGGCGTGTTCGAGAAGGGTGTGTAAGACATGAGCAAGGTTGTGCACTACTTCAAGAGCCTGATGCTGCTGGAACTGCTGCAGGGCCTGTGGCTGACGCTGAAGTACACCTTCAAGCCGAAGTACACGCTGATGTACCCGATGGAGAAGTTCCCGCAGTCGCCGCGCTTCCGCGGCCTGCACGCGCTGCGCCGGTATCCGAACGGCGAGGAGCGCTGCATCGCCTGCAAGCTGTGCGAGGCGGTCTGCCCGGCGCTGGCGATCACCATCGACTCGGCCCCGCGCGAGGACGGTACCCGCCGCACCACGCGCTACGACATCGACCTGTTCAAGTGCATCTACTGCGGTTTCTGCGAAGAGAGCTGCCCGGTGGACTCGATCGTGGAAACGCACGTGCTGGAGTACCACTTCGACAAGCGCGGGCAGAACATCGTCACCAAGCCGCAGCTGCTGGCGATCGGCGACCGGCTGGAAGCCGAGATCGCCGAGCGCCGCGCCGCCGACGCCGCTTTCCGCTGAGGTCAGAAGAATGGATTGGGTCCTGATCAGTTTCTACGCCTTCGCCACCGTCGCGGTCGTCGCCGCCGGCGCGGTGATCAGCGTGCGCAACCCGGTGCATGCCGTGCTGTGCCTCATCCTGACGTTCTTCTCGGTGGCCTGCATCTGGCTGCTGGTGGGCGCGGAGTTCCTGGGCGTGGCCCTGATCCTCGTCTACGTGGGCGCGGTGATGGTGCTGTTCCTGTTCGTGGTGATGATGCTGGACATCGACGTCGCCGCCCTGCGCGAGGGCTGGGTGAAGTTCCTGCCCGTCGGCCTGCTGGTGGCGGTGGTCATGCTGGCGCAGATGCTGGTGCTGATCGGCATCAAGGCGAAGATGGCGGTGCCGTTCGCTGACAACGCCGCTTCCGCCGCCGCCGACGTGTCCAACACGGCCTGGCTGGCGCGCACCCTGTTCACCGAATTCCTGCTGCCGTTCGAGTTCGCCGCCGTCATCCTCACCGTGGCCGTGGTGGCCGCCGTGATGCTGACGCTGCGCAAGCGCACCGGCATCAAGACGCAGGACCCGGGCGAGCAGTCGAGGGTCAATGCGCGCGACCGCCTACGCATGGTGTCGATGCCGGCCGAGAAGCCGGTGCGCGAAACGCCGGCCAGTGCGCCGGTGGACGGGGAGGGCAAGGCATGATTTCCGTAGGCCACCTGCTGGCGCTGGGCGCCGTGCTGTTCTGCATCAGCCTGGCGGGCATCTTCCTCAACCGGAAGAACGTCATCGTGCTGCTGATGTCGATCGAACTGATGCTGCTCTCGGTGAACATCAACTTCGTCGCGTTCTCGCGCGAACTCGGCGACCCGGCCGGCCAGATCTTCGTCTTCTTCATCCTGACCGTGGCCGCCGCCGAGGCCGCCATCGGCCTGGCGATCCTGGTCACCCTGTTCCGCACCCGGCGCACGATCAACGTGGCCGAAGTCGACACGCTCAAAGGCTGATGCACCGATGACCGGTATGGAAGTCCTCCTCTCCAAGAACGTGCTGCTGGCCATCGTGCTGGCGCCGCTGCTGGGCAGCATCATCGCCGGGCTGTTCGGGCGCATCGTCGGCCGTGCCGGCGCCCACACCGCGACCATCCTGGGCGTGGCGGTCAGCTGCGCGCTGTCGTGCTGGGTGCTGTACCAGCTGGTGGCGCTGGGCGCGTCGCCGTTCAACGAGAACCTGTACACCTTCTTCGAGGTGGGCAACATCAGCGGCCACGTCGGTTTCATGATCGACAAGCTGACCGCGATGATGATGGTGGTGGTGACCTTCGTGTCGCTGCTGGTGCACCTGTACACCATCGGCTACATGCACGAGGATCCGGGCTACCAGCGCTTCTTCAGCTACATCTCGCTGTTCACCTTCAGCATGCTGATGCTGGTGATGAGCAACAACTTCCTGCAGCTGTTCTTCGGCTGGGAAGCGGTGGGCCTGGTGTCGTACCTGCTGATCGGTTTCTGGTTCAAGCGCCCGACCGCGATCTTCGCCAACATGAAGGCGTTCCTGGTCAACCGCGTGGGCGACTTCGGCTTCCTGCTCGGTATCGGCTGCGTGCTGCTGATGTTCGGCACGCTGGACTACGCCACCGTGTTCGCCAATGCCACGCTGCTCGTCGGCAAGGCGATCCCGGTCTGGTCGGGCGCGGTCACCCTGTTCGGCAGCACCTTCCAGGTGTTCGACGAGCCGGTGATCTGGTCGATGGCCACGCTGACCTGCATCTGCCTGTTCATCGGTGCCATGGGCAAGTCGGCGCAGGTGCCGCTGCACGTGTGGCTGCCGGACTCGATGGAAGGTCCCACGCCGATCTCGGCCCTGATCCACGCCGCCACGATGGTGACCGCGGGCATCTTCATGGTGGCGCGCATGTCGCCGCTGTTCGAGCTGTCGCAGACGGCCCTAGATTTCGTGCTGTTCATCGGTGCGACCACCGCGCTGTTCACCGGCCTGATCGGCATCGTGCAGAACGACATCAAGCGCGTGGTCGCGTACTCCACGCTGTCGCAGCTGGGCTACATGACGGTGGCGCTGGGCGTGTCGGCGTACTCGGCGGCCGTGTTCCACCTGATGACGCACGCCTTCTTCAAGGCGCTGCTGTTCCTGGCGGCCGGCTCGGTGATCATCGGCATGCACCACGAGCAGGACATGCGGAAGATGGGTGGCCTGCGCAAGTACATGCCCATCACCTGGATCACCAGCCTGATCGGCACGCTGGCGCTGGTCGGCACGCCGGGTTTCTCCGGCTTCTTCTCGAAGGACACGATCATCGAGGCCGCGGAGCATCACCTTCACACTGCGCATGAAGTGGGTAGCAGGATCGATCAACTCGGTGTCATGGCCGGCCAGGGGTATCAAGGGCCGAGCGAATGGATCGCCACCTACGGGTACTGGGCAGTGCTGCTGGGCGTGTTCGTCACGAGCTTCTACAGTTTCCGTTTGCTGTACCTGACATTCCACGGCAAGGAGCGTTTCCGCGACGCTCATGATGACCATGGTCACGCGCACGATGCCGATCATTCGCATGACGAGCATGCGCATCACGGCCCGCATGAACCACATGAGTCGCCGTGGGTAGTGACGCTGCCGCTGATCCTGTTGGCGATTCCGTCGATTTTCATCGGCTGGTTCACCATCGGTCCGATGCTGTTCGGCACCGACTGGTCGGGGCATCACAAGGTCACGCCGTTCTTCCAAGGCGCCATCGATTTCCTTCTGCTTGATCCGAGCAAGCCTGTTTCGGATCGCGATACGGTCGGGGCTCTGGGCCTGGATTTCCACGGCCCGTGGGCGTTCGTCAAACATGGCGTCATGGCGTGGCCGTTCGGCTTGGCGTTTGCCGGGTTTGCACTGGCAACCGTGCTCTACCTCATCTTCCCTGGTGTGCCCGGCAAGATCCGCCAGAGCCCGGTGGGCGCCTTCCTGACCAACATCCTGGACAAGAAGTACTGGGCCGACCACCTGTGGATCAACGGTTTTGCCGGTGGCGGCGTGAAGCTGGGCAAGGTGTCGCGCGCGATCGACAGCCATGTGATCGACGGTGCCGCGGTGAACGGCACGGCGAAGCTGGTCGACCTGGGTGCGCAGTTACTGCGCAAGACCCAGTCCGGCTACCTGTACCACTACGCGTTCGCGATGATCGTCGGCCTGATCCTGCTGCTGGGCGTCGTCATCAGGTTTTGGCAGTAACGACCCGGCGCCGCCCCGTGCGGAGCGTCCTGGCGAAGAACTCAACGGATAACACAACGTGTCGAACTGGCCCCTGCTTAGTGTTCTGATCTGGCTGCCCATCCTGGGTGGCGCGCTGGTGCTCGCCGTGGGCAATGCCCGCGCAAGCGCCGCCCGCTGGCTGGGCCTGGCGGTCGCGGTGCTGACCTTCGTCTTCAGCATCGGCCTGCTGACGGGCTTCGACTATGCGAATCCGGGCCTGCAGTTCGTCGAGAGCCGTGCCTGGATCCCGACCTTCGACATCCACTACAACCTGGGTGCCGACGGCATCGCGGTGGCGCTGCTGCTGCTCAACACGCTGATCACCGTGCTGACCCTGGCTGGCGCCTGGGGATCGGTGAACAAGCGCGTGGCCCAGTACGTGGCCGCGTTCCTGATCCTGGAAGGCCTGACCAACGGCATCTTCGCTGCCAGCGACGCGGTGCTGTTCTACGTGTTCTTCGAGGCGATGCTGATCCCGATGTTCCTGATCATCGGTGTCTGGGGCGGCCCGCGCCGCATCTACGCGTCGTTGAAGTTCTTCCTGTACACGTTCCTCGGTTCGGTACTGATGCTGGTCGGCCTGGTGTACCTGTACATCAAGGGCGGCAGCTTCCAGCTGGCCGACCTGTACGCGATGCCGCTCAACGCGAAGGAACAGATGTGGCTGTTCTTCGCGTTCCTGATCGCGTTCGCGGTCAAGATCCCGATGTTCCCGGTGTATACCTGGCTGCCTGACGCGCACGTCGAGGCGCCGACCGCCGGTTCGGTGATCCTGGCGGCCATCGCGCTGAAGATCGGCGGCTACGGCCTGCTGCGCTTCAGCCTGCCGATCGTGCCGGACGCCGGCCACGAATGGGCGCTGTTCGTCATCGTGCTGTCGCTCATTGCGGTGGTGTACGTCGGCCTGGTGGCGCTGGTGCAGGACGACATGAAGAAGCTGATCGCCTATTCGTCGGTCTCGCACATGGGCTTCGTCACCCTCGGCATCTTCATCGCCTTCAGCCTGGTGCGCGATGCCGGCAACCTGGACGGCGCGCGCCTGGGACTGCAGGGCGCGATGGTGCAGATGATCAGCCACGGCTTCATTTCCGGCGCCATGTTCACCTGCGTCGGCGTTCTGTACGACCGCATGCACACCCGCATGATCAAGGACTACGGCGGCGTCATCAACACGATGCCGTGGTTCGGCGCGTTCTTCATCCTGTTCGGCATGGCCAACTCCGGCCTGCCGGGCACCAGCGGCTTCGTCGGCGAGTTCATGGTCATCCTGGCCGCGTTCCAGCTGCATCCGCTGATGGCGTTCTTCGCCGCCACCACGCTGGTGATCGGTGCGGCCTACACCCTGTGGCTGGTCAAGCGCGTGATCCTCGGCGACGTGGCCAATGCGCACGTGGCCGAGTTGAAGGACGTATCCCTGCGCGAGGCGGTGGTGCTTGGCGGGTTCGCCGTCTGCGTGCTGGCGCTGGGCGTGTATCCCAAGCCGCTGACCGACCTGATGGAGCCGTCGATCGCGCAACTGGCGATGCAGCTCGCCAACAGCAAGCTGTAAGGAAGAACCATGACGACGCCGATGCCCATCTCCGCCGCCGACCTGCAGCCGCTGCTGCCCGAACTGACCCTGATCGGCGGTGCGTTCGCGCTGCTGATGCTGGATCTGTTCCTCGACCACTCGCGCCGCTTCATCACCCATGCCCTGGCCCTGATCGTCATGGCGGCCGTGGTGTGGATGCTGGCGACGGGCGTGGGCGGACAGGGCAGCGTGTTCAGCGGCATGTTCGTGCGCGACACGCTGGCCGATGTCAGCAAGGTCGTGATCGTCGCGGTCAGCGCGCTGTCGCTGGTCTACGGCTGGCCTTACCTGCGCGAGCGCAACCTGTATCCGGGCGAAGCGCCGGTGCTGGTGATGTTCGCCACCGCCGGCATGATGATGATGGTGTCGGCCGGCAGCCTGGTGATGGTCTATCTGGGCCTGGAACTGCTGGCGCTGTGCTCGTATGCGCTGGTCGCGCTGAACCGCGACGACGGCCTGGCGACGGAAGGCGCGATGAAGTACATCGTGCTGGGCTCGCTGGCCTCGGGCCTGCTGCTCTATGGCATGTCGCTGGTGTACGGCGCGACCGGTTCGCTGCATCTGCCGGCGATCTTCGATGCGGCCGGCGCGGCGCTGGGTGGCAGCAGCGATGCGCGCATGCTGCTGCTGACCGGCGTGGTCTTCATGGTGGCGGGCGTGGCCTTCAAGCTCGGCGCGGCGCCGTTCCACATGTGGCTGCCCGATGTCTACCAGGGCGCACCGACACCGGTGACGCTGTTCATCAGCGCAGCGCCCAAGCTGGCCGCGTTCGGCATGGCGTTCCGCCTGCTGCAGGATGGCCTGGGCCCGGCGGCGGCGCAGTGGCAGTGGCTGCTGGCCGGCCTGGCGGCGGCGTCGCTGGTGATCGGCAACGTCATCGCCATCGCGCAGACCAATCTCAAGCGCATGCTGGCGTATTCCACCGTGTCGCATGTCGGCTTCCTGCTGGTGGGCTTCGCCGGCGGCGGCGAAGTCGGATATTCGGCGGCGCTGTTCTACGCGATCAGCTACGCCCTCATGTCGGCGGCGGCGTTCGGCGCGATCATCGTGCTGTCGCGGCAGGGGTTCGAGGCGGATCGGATCGACGACTTCAAGGGCCTGAACGCGCGCAACCCGTGGCAGGCCGGCCTGGTGCTGTGCGTGATGGCCTCGCTGGCCGGCGTGCCGCCGTTCCTCGGCTTCTGGGCCAAGCTGGTGGTGCTGGGGGCGGCCGTCAACGGCGGGTTCCTGTGGCTGGCCGTCGTCGGCGTGCTGTGCGCGGTGATCGGCGCCTTCTATTACCTGCGCGTGATCAAGGTGATGTACTTCGACGAGCCGGTGGGCGGGGTTCCGCCCCCGCGCGCCGATCGCGTGGTGCCGATGGTGTTCGGCGTGAATGCGCTGGCCCTGCTGGCGCTGGGTATCGCCTGGAACCCGATCATGGCGTGGTGCAAGCTGGCCTTCGCCGGCTGAGCTGCGGGACGGTAGTTTTTCGTCGGCCGATGGCGGCCGGCGACGCGCGATGAACGCGATGTTTCAGGTCGGTGCATCACAAGGCTTGCAATGCACCGGCGTATTCATCATAATTTCGCTTCTGCTGCGGGGTGGAGCAGTCTGGCAGCTCGTCGGGCTCATAACCCGAAGGTCGCAGGTTCAAATCCTGCCCCCGCTACCATGTTTATCCGAAGCCGCCTGGTACAGGCGGCGGACGAAAAGCCTGGGCACGCAACGACGCATGTTCCCGTCGTTGCACCGACATCCAGCGTATCGGACAAGGGGCCCATCGGGCCCCTTGTCTGTTTCAGCGACATGCAGAACCACGAACCATCGGCAGCGAACCCGTGAGCGACAAGGCCAACGACATCGCCAACTTGCTGGCTCCCACCGTCCAGGCACTGGGCGTGGAGCTGCTGGGCATCGAATACCTGCCGGCACCCGGTGGCGCCACCGTGCGCCTGTACATCGATGTGCAGGAAGCCGAGCGTGCCACGCGCCACGTCAACATCGAGGACTGCGAGGCGGTGAGCCGCGAGGTCTCGGCGCAGCTCGACGTCGAGGACCCGATCTCCGGCAACTACACGCTGGAAGTCTCCTCGCCGGGCGTGGACCGTCCGCTGTTCCAGCTGGCGCATTTCGCGCGCTTCGTCGGCGAGTCGGCGAAGGTCGTGCTGAAGCTGCCGCAGGAGCGTCGTCGCCGCCTGCAGGGCACGATCAGCCGCATCGAGGGCGACAGTATCGTGTTCACCGTCGACGGCGCCGAGATGACGGTGGCGTTCGACAATATCGACAAGGCGCGGCTGGTCCCCGACTGGGCCGCGCTGGGCCTGGCACCCGAAAAACCCGGCGGCGGCCGCAAGGCCGGTGCCAAGAAGGCGGGCGACGCCAAGCGTGCGCCGGCCAAACAAGCCAAGAAAAAACCCAACCAACCGGCGGCCCGCAAGCCGCGCGCGGAGTGATCAATGAGTAAGGAACTGTTGCTGGTCGTGGATGCGGTGGCCAACGAAAAGGGCGTGCCGCGTGAGGTGATCTTCGATGCCATCGAGGCCGCCCTGGCGTCCGCCGCCAAGAAGCGCTACCTGGACCAGGACGTGCAGGTGCGCGTCACCATCGACCACAAGGACGGCAGCTACGAGACGTTCCGCCGCTGGGAAGTGGTGGCCGACGACGTGGTGATGGAATCGCCCGACCGCCAGATCCGCCTGATGGACGCCGAGGACGAAGCCGAAGGCGCCGAAGTGGGCGACTGGATCGAGGAGAAGATCGAGAACCCCGATTTCGGCCGCATCGCCGCGCAGGCCGCCAAGCAGGTCATCGTGCAGCGTGTCCGCGAGGCCGAGCGCGCGCAGGTGGTCGATGCCTGGAAGGACCGCGTGGGCGAGCTGGTCACCGGCGTGGTCAAGCGCGCCGAGCGCGGCAACATCTACGTGGACCTGGGCGGCAACGCCGAGGCCTTCATCCCGAAGGACAAGGGCATCCCGCGCGACGTGCTGCGCGCCGGCGACCGCGTCCGCGGCTACCTGTTCGACGTGCGCTACGAACCGCGCGGCCCGCAGCTGTTCATCAGTCGCGCCGCCCCGGAATTCATGATCGAGCTGTTCAAGCTGGAAGTGCCGGAAGTGGGCCAGGGCCTGGTCGAGATCAAGGCCTGCGCACGCGACCCGGGTGACCGCGCCAAGATCGCCGTGCTGGCGCACGACACCCGTACCGATCCCATCGGCGCCTGCATCGGCATGCGCGGCTCGCGCGTGCAGGCCGTGAGCAACGAGCTCAACGGCGAGCGCGTGGACATCGTGCTGTGGAACGACAACCCGGCCACCTTCGTCATCAACGCGATGGCGCCGGCGGAAGTGCAGTCGATCATCGTCGATGAAGAGAAGCACTCCATGGACCTGGCCGTGGCGGAAGACCGCCTGGCGCAGGCGATCGGCAAGGGCGGCCAGAACGTGCGCCTGGCCAGCCGCCTGACCGGCTGGCAGCTCAACGTCATGACCGCCGACCAGGTGCAGGCCAAGAGCGAGGCCGAGCAGGCCGTCGCCCGCCAGCTGTTCATGGACAAGCTGGAAGTGGACGAGGAAATCGCCGCCATCCTGGTCGCCGAGGGCTTCAGCACGGTCGAGGAAATCGCGTACGTGCCGGTCGGCGAGCTGCTGGCCGTGGAAGGCTTCGACGAGGACATCGTCGAGGAACTGCGTTCGCGCGCCCGCGATGCCCTGCTGAACGAGGCGCTGGCCGAGGAGGAGGGCCTGGAAGGCGACCACCCGGCCGAGGATCTGCTGGCGCTGGAAGGCATGGACGAGGAAACCGCCTTCGCGCTGGCCTCGCACGGCGTCCGCACCAGCGAGGACCTGTCCGACCTGGCGGCCGACGAAGTGGTCGAGTTCGGCATCGAGGGCCTGGACGAGGGTCGCGCTGCGGCGCTGATCCTGGCCGCCCGCGCCGAGGAGATCGCCCGTCTGGAACGCGGCGCATGAGCCACCCATGAACACCGCCCTGGCACCCGCAGGGCTTAGAATTCCCCCTCTTGAACAGGGTTGCCCCACCACCACCGGGGGGGCGCGAGACCCAAACTAGGATCCGAATGTCGCAGCAAACCACCATCCGCAAGCTCGCTGAACTGGTCAACACGCCGGTCGAAAAACTCCTGGAGCAACTGGCCGAGGCCGGCATGAGCTTCAGTGGTCCCGACCAGGTCGTGACCAGCATGGAAAAAGTGAAGCTGCTCGGCTTCCTCAAGCGCTCGCACGGCAAGAGCGATGCCGCCGCGGATGAGGCTGCGCCCAAGAAGATCACGCTGAACCGCCGCAAGGTGCAGGAAGTCACCGTCGCGGCCGGCCGCACCAAGACCACCGTGAATGTGGAGGTGCGTCAGAAGCGTACCTACGTCAAGCCGACCGACGCCGAGTCGGTGGCCACCCACTGGCAGAGCGAAGCCGATCCGGAGCGCGCGGAGATCCTGCGCAAGCTGGAGGAATCCCGCCAGCGCAACCTCGAAGAACAGCAGCGGCTGGCGCAGGAAGACGCCAGGCGCGCCGAGGAACTCGAACGCCGCCGCCAGGAAGAAGCCGCCGCCCGCGCCGAGGCCGAAGCCGCGCGCGCGCAGGCCGATGCCGAGGCCGCCGCGCTGGCGGCCGGTGCCGTCGCCGTCGATGGCGACGAGCCGGTCCGTCCGGCCAAGCCGGCCACGCAGGGCCATCACGTGCCCAAGACCGTCGTGCGCAAGGATCCGCCGCGTACCGACGACCGCAACAATGCCGCCGCCGCCAAGCACAAGACGCGCGGTTCGCACGCGATGGTCGCCGGCGTCGAGGACGACGACAACACCAGCCGCTTCGCGGGCCAGCTGCACCTGTCCGCCGCCGATCGCGCCCGTCGGGGCGCCTCGCGCGGCAAGCCCAAGCCGCCGCGTCGCCACGAGCAGAGCCGCGGTGGCGGTGGTGCCCACGGCTTCGAGCGTCCGACCGCGCCCATCGTGCGCGAAGTGGCGATCGGCGAGACCATCACCGTGGCCGACCTGGCGCAGAAGCTCGCGCTGAAGGGCGGTGATGTGGTGAAGGCGCTGTTCAAGATGGGCGTGATGGCCACCATCACCCAGACCATCGACCACGACACCGCCGCGCTGATCACTGAAGAACTGGGCCACAAGGCCGTGCGCGCCGACGCCAACGACGTCGAGAACGAACTGCTGGCGCATTCGGAAGAGCAGCAGGGCGAGAAGGTCGCGCGTCCGCCCGTCGTCACCATCATGGGCCACGTCGACCACGGCAAGACCTCGCTGCTGGACTACATCCGCCGCACCAAGATCGCCAGTGGCGAAGCCGGCGGCATCACCCAGCACATCGGCGCGTACCACGTGGAAACGCCGAAGGGCGTCATCAGCTTCCTCGACACCCCGGGCCACGCCGCGTTCACCGCGATGCGCGCCCGCGGCGCCAAGCTGACCGACATCGTGGTGCTGGTCGTGGCCGCAGACGACGGCGTCATGCCGCAGACGCGCGAAGCCATCCAGCACGCGAAGGCGGCGAAGGTGCCGCTGATCGTGGCGGTGAACAAGATCGACAAGTCCGACGCCGACCCGCTGCGCGTGAAGAACGAGCTGCTGGCCGAGGAAGTGGTCGCCGAAGAATTCGGCGGCGACACCCAGATGGTCGAGATCTCGGCCAAGACCGGCCAGGGCGTGGACAACCTGCTGGACGCCATCTCCATCCAGGCCGAACTGCTGGAACTGAAGGCCGTGGAAGACGGCCGTGCCAGCGGCGTGGTCATCGAATCCTCGCTGGACAAGGGCCGCGGCCCGGTCGCCACGGTGCTGGTGCAGCAGGGCACCCTGAAGAAGGGCGACTACCTGGTGTGCGGCATCCAGTACGGCCGCGTGCGGGCCCTGTTCGACGAAACCGGCAGCCAGCCGCCGTCGGCCGGCCCGTCCATCCCGGTGCAGGTGCTGGGCCTGTCCGGCGTGCCGGAGGCCGGCGACGATTTCGTCGTGGTCGCCGACGAGCGCCTGGCCAAGGACGTGGCGCAGCAGCGCGACGCCAAGCGCCGCGAGTCGCGCCTGGTGCAGTCCGCCGGCAGCCGCATGGAAGACATCATGGCGCAGCTGGGCAAGGGCGAAGGCCAGCTCAGCCTCAACCTGATCGTCAAGGCCGACGTGCAGGGTTCGGTGGAAGCGCTGCGCCATTCGCTGGTCGCGCTGTCCAACGAATCCATCCGCATCAACATCATCAGTTCCGGCGTGGGCGGCATCACCGAGTCCGACGCCAACTCCGCGGTCACCTCCAAGGCCACCGTCATCGGCTTCAACGTGCGTGCCGACGCGTCCGCGCGTCGCATCATCGAAGCCAACGGCGTGGACCTGCGCTACTTCTCGATCATCTACGACGTGATCGACCAGGTGAAGCAGGTGGCCTCCGGCCTGCTGGGCGTGGAGATCCGCGAAGAGATCATCGGCATCGCCGAGGTGCGCGACGTGTTCCGCAGCTCCAAGTTCGGCGCGGTCGCGGGCTGCATGGTGGTCGAGGGCACGGTCAAGCGGAACAAGCCGATCCGCGTGCTGCGCGCCAGCACGGTGGTGTTCGAGGGCGAGCTGGAATCGCTGCGCCGCTTCAAGGAGAACGTCGACGAGGTGCGCAACGGCACCGAGTGCGGCATCGGCGTGAAGGCCTACAACGACGTGCAGCCGGGCGACCAGATCGAGTGCTTCGAACGTATCGAAGTGCAGCGAACCCTGTAAGGGTTCGCGCGATTCGGGAGGGGTGATTCGTGATTCGCAACAGCGGATCACGAGTGCCCCCGTCCCGTCCCCGTTTTCTACGAATCACGAATAGCGAATCACCCATCACGTGCCCACCAAGTCGTTCCATCGCACCGACCGCGTCTCCGCCCAGCTCCGCCGTGAGCTGGGCACGCTCGTGCACGAGGCCGTGCGCGAGCACGGCCTGCCGTCCGTCAGCGTCTCCGACGTAGAAGTCACCCGCGACATGGCGCATGCCAAGGTGTTCGTCACCGCGCTGATGCCGGAGCGTTCGGTCGAGGCGGTGAAGGGCCTGAAGGAACTGGCCTGGGGCCTGCGCATGGAACTCGCGCGCCGGGTGAAGATGCGGCATGTGCCGGAACTGCATTTCCACTACGACGACTCCGTCGATCGCGGCGAACGCATCGAGACGCTGTTGCGCGACAACCCGCCGGTCCCCGGGTCCGACGACGAGACCTGATACGTCCTGCAGTAGAACGGAGCTCGCTCCGCTGCTCTCCGCGCCGGTGTCCGCATGCCTGCTTCGCAAGCCATCGGGCAAGCTCGATTCGACGATCCAGCGCTGTTGAAGTCCGGACGCGGGACGCGTGAAGACGTCGAGTGAGCCCGACGCTACGATGCAACGACTCCCCGCCACACCACCTGACCTGGAACGCATGGCAGGACGCATCCAATTCCGCCCGCTGGACGGCATCCTGCTGCTCGACAAGCCGCAGGGCATGAGTTCGAACGGGGCCCTGCAGGTCGCGCGGCGCCTGTTCCGTGCGGAGAAGGGCGGACATACCGGCAGCCTCGATCCGCTGGCCACCGGCCTGCTGCCGCTGTGTTTCGGCGAAGCCACCAAGATCGCCGGCCTGCTGCTGGGTTCTCGCAAGGCCTACGACGCGGTCGCCGTGCTGGGCACCACCACCGATACCGACGACGCCGACGGCGCGCCGCTGCGCGAGCGCCCGGTGCCACCGCTGGACGTCGCCACCGTCGAGGCCGCGCTGGCGCCGCTGACCGGCCGCATCCGCCAGCGGGCACCGATCTACTCGGCCTTGAAGCAGGGTGGCGAGCCGCTCTACACCAAGGCCCGCCGCGGCGACGTCATCGAGGCGCCCGAGCGCGACGTCGAGGTCCATGGCATCGAGATCCTGGACATCGCCCCCGACCGCCTGTCGTTGCGGGTGGAATGCGGGTCCGGCACCTATGTGCGCAGCCTGGTCCGCGACCTGGGCGAGGCGCTGGGCTGCGGTGCCCACGTGGGCGCGCTCCGGCGACTGTGGGTCGACCCGTTCAGGCAGCCCCGCATGGTCACGCTGGAGGCACTGCAGGCGATCGCTGAACAGGGTGGCGAAAGCGCGCTCGACGCCTGCCTGCTGCCGGTCGAAGCCGGCCTGGCCGGCTTCCCGCGGGTCGACGTGGACGCCGCCGGTGGTCGCCGGCTGGCGCAGGGCCAGCGGCTGCCCGGCCATGCGCCCAGCGACGGTCCGGTGGCGATCCATGGGCCCGACGGGCGTGTCCTGGGGCTCGGGACGGTCAATGCCGAGGGCACGCTGTCGCCGCAGCGCCTGTTCGCCTGGGCGGTCGCCGGTACCGCGCAGAACGCCGGGCCGGTCCAATAAAACCTTGTTTCACAAGGACCTGGCGGCTACACTACGCCGCCGGTTTTGTACCGGCGTCCTGTCCCTTTCCCTGCTTCATCAACGGCGAGCCAGGCGGTGCGCGCGGAGGACACCCGCGTTCCTGCAGGCCACGCATCAACACGAGAACAGCATGTCCATCGATACCCAGAAAGTCATTGCCGACAACGCGCGCGGCGCCAACGACACCGGCTCCCCGGAAGTCCAGGTGGCCCTGATCACCGCCCGCATCGAGCACCTGAGCGGCCACTTCAAGACCCACAAGAAGGATCACCACAGCCGCCGTGGCCTGCTGCAGCTGGTCAACCGCCGCCGCAGCCTGCTGGACTACCTCAAGAAGAAAGACAACGAGCGCTACAAGGCCCTGATCGAAAAGCTCGGCCTGCGTCGCTGATATACCCCCGACCGCGGCGCAGAGATGCGCCGCGGTTTGCATTTCAGGGAACGGAATGCGCTGCATCCGCTGGCCGCACCGGGCCCGCCCTTCCCAGCATGACCGGCCGGACGCATCCGGCCAGCCGCACGCGACAAGGGTCGCGTGAGGTCCAACCCGCACAAGGCACCTCAAGGAACCAACGTGGCAAAAATCACCAAAACCTTCCAGTACGGCAAGCACCAGGTCACCCTGGAAACCGGCGAAATCGCCCGCCAGGCCGGCGGCGCCGTGGTCGTCAAGTTCGATGACACCGTGCTGCTGGTCACCGCCGTGGCCGCGAAGTCCGCCCGCGAGGGCCAGGACTTCTTCCCGCTGACGGTCGACTACCAGGAGAAGTTCTACGCCGGCGGCCGCATCCCCGGTGGCTTCTTCAAGCGCGAAGGTCGCGCGACCGAGAAGGAGACGCTGATCTCCCGCCTGATCGATCGCCCGCTGCGTCCGCTGTTCCCGGAAGAGTTCCGCAATGAAGTGCAGGTCATCGCCACGGTGATGTCGCTGAACCCGGAGATCGACGGCGACATCCCCGCGCTGATCGGCGCCTCCGCCGCCGTCGCCCTGACCGGCGCGCCGTTCAACGGCCCGATCGGCGCGGCCAAGGTCGGCTACATCAATGGCGAGTACGTGCTCAACCCGACCGTCAGCGAGCTGAAGGACTCCAAGCTGGAGCTGGTCGTCGCCGGCACCGCCAACGCCGTGCTGATGGTCGAATCCGAAGCCGCCGAGCTGTCGGAAGAAGTGATGCTGGGCGCCGTGATGTTCGGTCACCGCGAGATGCAGAAGGTCATCGCCGTGATCAACGAGCTGGTGGCCGAAGCCGGCAAGCCGAAGTGGGACTGGCAGCCGCCGGCCAAGAACGAAGGCCTGATCGCCGCGCTGCGCCATGCCGTGGGCGACAGCCTGGCCGGCGCCTTCCAGGTGCGCGACAAGATCGAACGCCGCGACACCATCTCCAACCTGAAGAAGGCCATCCTCAATTCGCTGGCGCCGCAGGCCGAAAGCAATGCGTGGAGCACCGGCGAACTGTCGAAGGAATTCAGCGAACAGGAATACCAGACCATGCGCGCCTCGGTCCTGAAGACCAAGGTCCGCATCGATGGCCGCGCACTGGACGAGGTGCGTCCCATCACCTCCAAGGTCAGCGTGCTGCCGCGCGTGCACGGCTCGGCGCTGTTCACCCGCGGTGAGACGCAGGCGATCGTGGCCGTCACCCTCGGCACCGCGCGCGACGGCCAGGTGATCGACGCCGTCGGCGGCGAGTGGAAGGACCACTTCCTGTTCCACTACAACTTCCCCCCGTTCTCGGTGGGCGAAGCCGGCCGCATGATGGGCCCGAAGCGTCGCGAGATCGGCCATGGCCGCCTCGCCAAGCGCGGCGTGCTCGCCGTGATGCCGACGATGGAAGCCTTCCCGTACACCATCCGCGTGGTCTCGGAGATCACCGAGTCGAACGGTTCGTCCTCCATGGCCTCGGTCTGCGGCAGCTCGCTGGCGCTGATGGATGCCGGCGTGCCGATCAAGGCGCCGGTCGCGGGTATCGCGATGGGCCTGGTGAAGGAAGGCGACGAGTTCGTCGTGCTGAGCGACATCCTGGGTGACGAAGACCACCTGGGCGACATGGACTTCAAGGTCGCCGGTACCGCCAACGGCGTGTCCGCGCTGCAGATGGATATCAAGATCGAAGGCATCACCGAAGAGATCATGAAGCAGGCGCTGACGCAGGCGAAGGCCGGCCGACTGCACATCCTGGGCGAAATGGCCCAGGCGATGTCGGCACCGCGCCAGGAACTGAGCGAGTTCGCGCCGCGCCTGATCACCATCAAGATCCACCCCGACAAGATCCGCGAAGTGATCGGCAAGGGCGGCTCGGTGATCCAGGCGATCACCAAGGAAACCGGCACGCAGATCGACATCCAGGACGACGGCACCATCACCATCGCCTCGGTGAACGGCGCCGCCGGCCAGGCTGCCAAGGCCCGCATCGAGCAGATCACGTCCGACGTCGAGCCGGGCCGCATCTACGAAGGCAAGGTCGCCAAGATCATGGACTTCGGCGCGTTCGTCACCATCCTGCCGGGCAAGGACGGCCTGGTGCACGTGTCGCAGATCTCCAACGACCGCGTGGAGAAGGTCAGCGACGCGCTGAAGGAAGGCGACGTGGTGAAGGTCAAGGTGCTGGAAGTCGACAAGCAGGGCCGCATCCGCCTGTCGATCAAGGCCGTGGAAGAAGGCGAGGGCGTGTCGGCCGAGTAAGCCGCACGGCATCGCGATGCGATACGGAAAAGCGGGCTTCGGCCCGCTTTTTCTTTGTCCGTCGCCAGATGCCAGGCCTGCTGGGGTCGTGCGCGCGGCGCACGCTACGCATTCCCTCTCCCCGTGTGCGGGGAGAAGATGCCGAAGGCGGATGAGGGGCAGTCGGAACCGCGATCGTCCAGCGCGCGCAACGCAACGAGTGTGGTTCTTCCATCGCCGCGCTCGTTGCTACCGCCATCGCTTTGACTGCCTTGGCTTCGTTGCCCCTCATCCGGCCTTCGGCCACCTTCTCCCCGCATGCGGGGAGAAGGATTCATGCCATCGACGGTCACGCAGGACACAGCGTCTTCGTGCGTGAGAAGAACGCCGACGTGCCGTCGACGATAATGGCGACCATGGATTCCACCAAGACTCAATCGACCGCGCCAGCCTCCCTCTGGTCCGGCCGCGGCCTGGTGCTGCTCGGCATCGTGCTGTCCGCGTTCAACCTGCGCACGGCGGTGACCTCGCTCACGCCGCTGCTCGACTTGCTGGGCGAGACGTTCGGGTTCGGGGCGACGATGACCGGCGTGTTCGGCATGCTGCCGACCGCCGCGTTCGCGTTGTTCGGCGTGGCCACGCCCGCGCTGGCCCACCGCATCGGGCTGGAACGGACGGCGCTGCTGGCGATGCTGCTGGCGATGCTGGGCCTGTTGCTGCGGAGTGCGGCAGGGGACACGACGGCGCTGATGGCAGCCTCGCTGACCGCGCTGGCCGGCATGGGCATCGGCAACATCGTGCTGCCGCCGCTGGTGAAGCGCTACTTCGCCGATCGCGTCGGCACGGTCAGCACGCTGTACATCACCGTGCTGCAGGCGGGCACCATCCTGCCGGCGCTGGTCGCGGTGCCGGTGATGGAAGCCGCCGGCTGGCGCATCTCGCTGGGCCTGTGGGCGGTGTTCGCGGCGGCGTCGGCGGTGCCGTGGTGCGTGCTGCTGTGGCGGGAGCGGCGGCACACGACGACGCTCGCGCGCGTGCATGACGCCGCGGTCACCGTCGACGACGAAGCGCCTGAACTGGCCGCACCGCGTCCCACCGGCCGCGCCTGGCGCTCGCCGGTGGCGTGGGGCATGGCGCTGATGTTCGGCATGACCTCGCTGGTGACGTATTCCATGTTCACCTGGCTGCCGAAGCTGCTGGTCGAAGCCGGTGGCACGCCGGCGCTCGGCGGCACGATGGTGGCGTTGTTCTCCGCGCTGGGGCTGGTGGCGTCGCTGACCATGCCGCAGATCGCGGTGCGCATGCGCAATCCTTTCATCGTGGTGCTGGTCTGCGCGGGCTTCTATGCGGCCGCATTCGCCGGCCTGCTGCTGGCGCCGATGGCCGCGCCCGCGCTGTGGGTCGCGCTGCTCGGCCTCGGGCCCAGCACGTTCCCGCTGTCGCTGACGATGATCAACCTGCGCACGCGCACGCCGGAGGGTTCGGCGGCGCTGTCCGGTTTCATGCAGGGCGTGGGCTACTCGCTGTCCTGCGCCGGTCCGCTCGCCTTCGGCCTGCTGCACGACTACACCCACGGCTGGACGCTGCCGATGGCGTTCCTGGGTGCGTGCATCGTGGTGCTGGTGATCGGCGGCTACCTGGCGTGCAAGCCGAGGTATCTGGAAGATAGCTGGCATTAGCCCAAAGGATCGCTCAGGTCCGAAATCAGCGCTTCTCTGGACACTGAAGATTGACCCGTATCGAGGGGAAGGAAATACTTGGAAGTGAAGACGGGGAGTGACGGGGTCCTTGGATTGAAGAGCGGCATGTCTCGGTCTTGCGAGACCTAACGGTTTGCCCAAAAAGGGGGGCGTGTTTGAAATATCTATGTAGCGTTTTTCTTTCGGCGCTGACGTTTGCGGCATGTCCAACAGCCGCCGCAGATTTTTTTGCTGTTACACCAAGCGGCATGCCTGAGACACTTTTTCCTATGTCGTCGTCTAAGACGATTGGGTCTTTGTCCAGTCAATGCATGAACAATCGATGGAATGTCATTGAGTCGAATGCGACATCCGTCACTTGCGAGGCTCCGTTGAGTGCGGGGCAATCCATGATGGGGCAGCTTCTACTGGGTAACAGTTACTCAACTCCGCCTAAACGGTTCTTCAGGTTCAACGTTGTAGAGGTGGAAGGGGTCTCTAGGGTGCAGGCCTCCGGATGGATGGAAACGCAAATGGCTTTTGGCCAAGTTAAGCGTGTTGATTTCGATGGGCCTCCGTTTCACAACAATGTCATGGGATTCATGACGGCGGCCGGGGGTAAGTTTCCCAAAGGGACCACTTTTCCGAATCACGTATTCATGGGATTCCAGGCAGAGAATACTGCCGATGGAAACTATCGAGTTCTGCGCGTTACTGAGGTAACTGCTGATTCGCCTGCGGCTCGGTCGGGTATGCAGGTTGGAGATCTGGTGACTCGCGTAGCCGGTAAGCGCTTCAAAGATGACAATGACTATCTGGATGCTCTGGAGAAAGCGGCCAACCATCCTTCTTACGAGGTGCAGATAGACCGTCGTGGCGCTTCTTTAAAGCTTGCGATAGATCGACAGTTCCGCCCGGCCGTGGACGACGTTGTTATCGCGCACGAGGATGTGGACAAACCTGGGCAAGTCCCTATTGCCGCTTCAGTTGCGGATGAGTTGGGCAAACTGCTCGCACTGAAGGAGAAAGGCGTTCTCTCGCAGGATGAGTTCGAGGTGGAGAAGAAAAAATTGCTTTCGAGGCCTTAATTAGCCTCGTTTGTCTGGCTTCCCTGTCAACGCGTCTTCTCGCTAAGCATGGCTTTCGTTTCACCCCAACTTGATCTCCAGCTTCGCCCGCATCTGCTGGCGGAACTTCGCGGCGAGCGCGGCGAATCCCGCGCCGGTCGGGTGCATCTCGTCGAACCATTGGTCGCTGCGGGTCAGGACGCCGCGCAGGTCGACGACGTCGAAGACCTTGCCGGTGGTGGGGTCGTCGCGCAGCGGAATCAACACGTGGTCGACGAAGCCGTCGATCAGCAGGCGGGCGAACGCGCGTTGCTGTTCGATGCGCGGCAGCACGTGCGCCACCTTGTTGCCGATCCACGGACCCACGCCTTTCTTCAACAGCGCGGCCGCGCCCACGTTACCCAGCGTCAGCCGGCCGGGACGGCCCAGTTCGTGCGGGTAGTCGTAGGTGTGCGCCAGGATCGGCGTGTACGGGCGGATGGCCTGGAAGGCGGTGACGAAGGCGCGATAGCGCGCCAGTACCTCGGCGTAGCGACCGCTGGCCACGACCCGTTGATGCGCGGCCTCCGGACTCATCGGCGCCGCGCCGCGGAACGTGACCTGCAGGAACTCATCGACGAAATCGTTGCCGCCGGCGCTGACCAGCACCAGGTCGAACTCGAAGCCGCGGTACCAGGTGGACAGGTCGCGGATGCCGCGTGCGGTGAACATGTCGACCGCCAGGTCGCCGCTGTCCTCGGTGCGGAAGAACAGGCCGCCGGTGCCGAACAGCGGCACGCCTTTCTTCTCGTCCTCCGGCGCCGGGAACACCAGCCAGTCCAGCAGGTTCATCGACAGTGGGGTGGAGAACCACGAGTCGCCTTCGCAGAAGACGATGGGCGTGGACGCGAAGGCAGCGGGCTTGCGGGCGAGGGCGCGGTACAGCGTGCGGAACTCGCCGCGGCGGGTGGTCATCAGCGACTGTGATACGGGCATTGCGGTGCTCCTCTCGGGTGACCCGTCCATGGCATCAACGCGCGGGGCCGGTGAGGGAGGCCGCCACCGTCTGGGGGTCGGTGGGGCGACCCGCTGCTAGCCGCCGTCTCTCCCCATCCTGCACCGTTCTTCTCACATAAGCATCCGGCGTTGCATGCGGTCGATGGGTCGTTCCGTCAAAAAGATCCGGCGTTGCATGTTTTTGATCGGGCGTTCCATCGAAAAGATCGGGCGTTGCATGTTTCTGGTCGGTCGTTCCATCGAAAAGGTCCGGCGTTGGATGTTTCTGGTCGGGCGTTCCATCGAAAAGATCGGGCGTTGCATGTTTCTGGTCGGTCGTTCCATCGAAAAGATCCGGCGTTGCATGTTTTTGGTCGGTCGTTCCACCGGAAAGATCGGGCGTTGGATGATTTTGGTCGGACGTTCCATCGAAAAGATCCGTCGTTGCAGGTTTCCGGTCGGTCGTTCCATCAGAAAGATCCAACGCTGGACGTTCAGGACCATCTTGCGTACCGAAGGGTTCGGCCCGGGTCCCGGTACGGTCATGTCACACCACGGCTTCGCACCCCGGCGCCCGATCCGCCACCTCCGCGCCTGCCCGCGGCGGGGCTGCCGCGGACGCCGCAGGTGCGCCATGCCCTGGCCGCTCCCGAGGGTGTCCGCACCGGGCGCACAGGAAGTAACACCGACTTCCGGCAGGGGTAGGGCGTGGGCGCCGGTGCTATCTATCGCGCTCCTGTCCGTTGCTGGGGAGCACTGTATGACCACCCGTCGTGACCTGTTCAAGCTGGGCGCACTGGCCGCCGCCGCCGCCGCGCTGCCTTCGTTCGCCTCTGCCGCCAGCGAGGCCAAGCCGGTCGGCAAGGCGGCCAGGCCGCTGAACATCCTGATCCTGGGCGGCACCGGCTTCACCGGCCCGTTCCAGGTCGACTACGCGCTGAAGCGCGGGCACAAGGTCACCCTGTTCAACCGCGGCAAGCGACCCTCGCCGGAATGGCCGGCCGCCGTCGAACAGTTGCATGGCGACCGCAACACCGGCGACCTGTCCGCGCTGAAGGGTCGCAAGTGGGATGTCTGCATCGACAACCCCACCAGCCTGCCGTTCTGGGTGCGCGATGCCGGCCAGGTGCTGAAGGGCAACGTGGGCCACTACCTCTTCATTTCCACCATCTCGGTCTATGCCGACGGCAGCAAGCCGGGCATCACCGAGACGTCCGCGCTGGCGCAGTACAAGGGCAAGGACGCGATGGCGGAAACGCAGGAATCGCTGCGCGCCGACATCGGCGGCCTCTATGGTCCGCTGAAGGCCTTGAGCGAGGCCGAGGCGCACACGCAGTTCGGCAAGAATGTCACCATCGTACGGCCGGGCTACATCGTGGGTCCGCGCGACGAGACCGACCGCTTCACCTACTGGCCGCACCGCGTGGCGCAGGGCGGCGAGATCCTGGTGCCGGGCGACGGCAGCGATCCCATCCAGATCATCGACGGCCGCGACCTGGGCGAATGGATGATCCGTCTGGCCGAAGCCAGGACCACCGGCGTGTTCAACGCTTGCGGTCCCGACTACACGCTGTCGATGGACGCCATGCTGCACGGCTGCCAGGCGGTCACCGGCGGCGGCATGACGCTGACGCACGTGGACCCGACGTTCCTGCAGGAACAGCAGGTCGGCCTGCCGATCTGGGTGCCGTCGAAGGACAGCGAGTACGCCGGCTACGGCTCGGTCAGCAACCAGCGCGCCATCGCCGCCGGCCTGACCTTCCGCCCGCTGGCCACCACCGTGCAGGACCTGCTGGCCTGGTTCCGCAGCCTGCCGGCCGAGCGGCAGGCCAAGCTCAATGCGGGGATCACGCGGGAGAAGGAAGCGGAACTGCTGAAGGCGTGGCACGCGCGGAAGGGGTGATGGTATTGCGGTCGTCGAAGGCGGGGCTGACCAGCCATTCGACTGTCAAAAGCCAGCCCTGCAGCGGGTGACTGGCGCAGGAGCGAGACAAATGCGCAATGCCGTACTGCAGGAGCGTCCAGGGGTGCGAAGCATTTCTCTTCTATCTTGAATGCGGGTGGGTAGCCGCCGTTTGCGAGGTCGCGCCTGCGTTCCAGCAGCGCCGACACGGCGTCAGGCCCGAAGATTCCAGCAGTGGCACCGGGAGCGCCAGATCTTCCCTGTCGCTCTCGCGGCTGTAGAACTCGAACAAAAAGTCGAGCACATTGCGCTTCAGATCGAAAAACTTCTGTACGAGTTCCCTGGTCCTGCGGTCGCCGATCGACTCCAACGTTCGCTTTGGATTGGGCGAGTATCGGAGGTTGGCAACGATCCCTCCTCCAGTGCCCGCCACGATCATACTCTCGGCCTCAGCAACTGCACTTTCGATTTGCGCCTGCAGCTCGGCCGCGCCCATGCCGCGAGCCAGCTCCTGAACCCCGCTGTTGGCGTACTGCACGTGCCGGGGGTGGCTACTGATCCTGAAGCGTGTCCCGACATGCGCCCAGAAGGCCTCCGGCGTCTTGTCCTTGAGCAGATGCTTGTTGTCCTCGCAGAACTGCTGGAACTCACGTACCCGTTCCGGTCCCTGTACCTTGATCTCGGGCGGCACAAGATAGTTGATGAAGTCGGCCTTCAGGTACTCGCAGGTAGGTGCAGCGTGGAACTTCGATGGGCTGATGCTGAATACGTAGCCGGGCGAAAAGGTCTTTTCCGACGTGGTCAGTTGGCCGGTCTTACCTTGCAGCAGGCACCGCAGCACGTACAGGCGCCGAGCTTCCGTATCGTTGAGGAGCGCGCGCAGGCTGTTCTTGTAGATGTACGCGAAAACCACGTCGATGGAGAGCTCGGCAGGGCGCAAACTCTTGCCCACCCGCTTGAAGGTGTTACGAGTCACATATGCCGTCGGCTCCCCCGGCTCCTTTTCTCGAACCAACGCCATAGGAGCCTTGGAGGAACCCAGCGACAGTGCCGCGACGCTCTGCGGTGCCGCCAAGCGGCCGAACAAAGCTTCTGCGCTGATTGCCGCTGAATGTCTTGGTGCTTTCGGCGATCCCCTTAGCGCCTCTACCTCGGCCAGCCAATCGTTGAGATGGCGACCGTACAGCATGAGGTGCGCCTCACCGTCCGACGACTCCGCATCGAGCGCGGAGAGCAGCTTGCGTGACTCGAAGTAGTGACGTCGGTAGTCTGGTCCCTCGTCGATGATCTTGTCGAGCGTGCCGCGTTCGGTTCGTGCAGCTTCCAATGCGTACCGCTCGGTCAGTTGCCGCTCTCCGACCCCCTTCGGCAAGCGCTCCCTCTCACCCAAGGCGGCGCGATACAACTTGGCTAGCACGGCATCCTTCGCCAGTTCCGTTTGAACTTCGTGGGTCAGTTGCTGGTCGCGCGCGAATGCCTCTCTCATCACGCGCTCTTCCAGGGCGCAACTGAAGCCTTCTGTCTTGATCTGTTGCTCGGCTTCAAGTCGGAAATGCTGTTCTTGCAGTCGTTCGGCTGACTTGCGCTGTATTTCGGCAGACCATGCGTCCGCCTTTCGCGCCCAAGCATCTGCGGTCGATGCGAATTTGGCCAGCGAGGATTTGTTGGTAGCTGCCGATGAGGCAGATGGTGTCGCGGCGACCGGTGGCTTGAGTTGTGGTTTCGACTCAGCAGGTGGCGACTGCTTCGCGGGGTGCTTGGACCCGAAGAGTGCCGCGGCCGCCGCAATGGTGCCGAATTGCAGTAGGCTCAACGGCAAGGCAACGACTTGGATGATCGTCCACACGACCCAGAAGGCGATGACCCAGCCTCGCCACCGTCCGGTCAGCCCGATACTCGCGAAGATCAATGCCTGCCACGCTAGTACGGCTTCGGTCATTGCGGCCCCTTGCCACGCTCCCAAGGAGCGTCATGATGCCCCAGCGTCGCAGGTGAGGCGAGCGCCAGGCCAAGCTCAATGCCGTCATCACCCGCGAGAAGGAAGCCGAACTGCTGAAGGCGTGGCACGCGCGCAAGGGGTGCGTTACCGCGTTTGCCTATAGGAGGGGCTTCAGCCCCGATCTCTGGGCGCGCACATGCAGGAGAAGCATCGGGGCTAAAGCCCCTCCTACAGGTGTTGCGGCGCAGAACCCGTTCCGTGTGGCACGGAGACGGGAGAAAACGTCAACGCTCCCGTCGCACCAGCATCCGGTCCACCGGTCCACGCCGCTGCCAGTCGGGCACGACGCGCTCGGCGGCGGTAGTGGTCGCCGGCGTGGAGGACGACGCATCCGGCACCACCAGCGACGGAATCGAGGTGGCGGTGGTCGCCGCGCCTTCCGCCTTCGGCGCCAGGTCGGTGCCCTGCACCAGTCCGAGCGGGGCGTAGCCGGTGTAGCCGGGGAAGACCTGGCTGAGGTTGGCGTTGCCCATGCGGCGGATCAGGATTTCCGAGATCACGCGGCGATAGTCGGTGGTCACCGGCACGTCGCCGAAGGTGGGCGAGAGGATTTCCGGATTCAGGCCCGGCCAGCTGCCATAGAAGCGGCGGCCGTTCACCGGGCCGCCCAGCACCAGCATCGGATTGCCGTAGCCATGGTCGGTGCCGCCGTTGGCGTTGGCGCGCACGCGGCGGCCGAACTCCGACTGCACCACTACCGTCACCCGCGCCATTTCGCCGCTGCCGTTGAGTTCGGCGTAGAACGCGGACAGCGCAGCGGACAGCTCGGCGATCTTGTTCTGGTAGTAGTGGTAGCCGCTGCCGGCCGTGCCCTGGCCCTCGTGCGTGTCCCAGCCACCGAGATCCAGCGTGGCGTAGCGCAGGCCCAGGTTGAAGCGGATGGTCTGCGCGATGGTCCACAGCTGCTGCGCGAAATTGTTGTTGGGCCAGGTCGCCGGCAGGCTGGCGTAGCCCTGCTGGCCGATCAGGCGCAGGGCGCCGTCGGCGCGCCGGCCATTGACCTCCATGCCGGACGGCCCGTTCCACAGCGAGGCCACGGTTTCGCTGACGCCACGCAGCCCGCTGGGCGAATCGCTGCGCGTGCGCTGCCAGCTCCACGCCGTGGTGTTGAGCGAGAAGTCGCCCGGGCTGCTCATCGTCATCGCGTCGATCGCGCCCATCAGGCCGGCCGGCTGCGTGCCGCCCACGCCGAGCGCGGGCAGGGTGCCGCTGCCGTTCGGCCGCGTTTCCCACGCGCGCGTCATCCAGCCGGTGGGCGAACCGTACTTGCCGGGCGTGCCCAGGTCGATGTACAGCTGCGCATCGAAGTGGCTGCGGGTCACCGTGGTCGCCATGCCGCAGGCGTGGACGATGGCCATCTTGCCGTCGTTCCACAGGTCGCGCAGGCCACTGGCGGAGGGATGCAGGCCGAAGCCGGTGCCGGCGCCGCCGGACAGCGTCAGCGGCAGCGCGCCGTAGGCGCCGCTGGTGGCGATCTGCAGGCTGGGGCGCGCTTCCTCGTAGAAGCCGCGGTCCACGCCGTCGATGGGCACCACCAGGTTGAGGCCGTCGATGCCGCCACGCAGGAACAGATGCACGACGGTGTCGTAGCTGTTGACGGCAGCGTCGACGGGATCGGCGAACATCAGGCTGGCGCCCGTGGTGCCCACGATGGCGGCGGCGCCGCAGCCTTTGACGAACTCGCGTCGGGTCAGTCGGAAGTCGGTCATCGGGGCCTCAGCGGCTCATGAATTCGGGAGTCATCAGGATCAGCGCCACCGTGCTGCGCAGGCGCTCGTGGTTGTAGTGCCGCTTCAGGTCGCTGCCCTGCCAGGTATTGGTGTCGGTGATGACGTAGGTGTTGGGGTCGCCGTTCTGCGCCAGGAAGGCGACCAGCGCCTGCTTGCGCGCGGCCTCGGGCTGGTAGCCCAGGATGCGCGTGCACCAGAAGGTCACCAGGTTGCTGGCGGTCCAGTTCGCCACCGGCACGTTGGCGCGCGTGGTGTCGACGATCGGATGCAGCGGCACTTCGCCGTCCCGGGTTTCGGTCAACCAGCCCAGCAGGCGCCACGTCATGGCGTACGAATTGGAACCCGACCACGCCAGTCCGGTATCCGGATAACCGTTCGGCGCCGCCCAGTTGTACGGCGTGTGGCCGGTGAAGCCGTACAGCCACATGAAGTCGCCGCTGCGGCCGTGGTCCGGGCGGATGGTCCAGTCGCCGCCCAGCGTGCGCATGGCGGCGACCGCGCAGTCGAACGGACGGCGGTTCTTCTGCCCGAAGCTGTTGATGAAGTCGTCGGAATTCAGGATGTGGCGCAGCACCAGTTCGATCTGGTTGGGCGCGCGCCAGTTGGCGCGGAAGATCGCCGCCGCGCTGTCGATCAGCGCCTGCTTCGGCGTGTCGCTGATGAAGCGGCGGATCAGCTTCTTGCAGATGAACTTGGCCACGCGCGGATGGCTGGCCAGGCGGTCCAGCACGTCACGGCCGTCCTTCAGCGCCGGCTGTTCGGGGTACACCAGCATGCCGAGCAGGAACTTGGGGCCGGCGTCGTGCCAGGACTGGCGGTAAACGAAGGTGCCGTCGTTCTCGCTGGGGAACTGCCAGTGGCCGTTCTTGGCCGACCAGCCGGTGAACGCGGCCGAGGTCTCGTAGACGTCGATGTCGGTGTAGCCGATCGGATAGGTCGGGTCCTCGGGGCAGGGCGGCACCTGGAACGGGTCCATGAAGCCCAGGTAGTTCTCCGCGCCGAAGGTGTGCAGCTCCAGCAACTCGCGGGCGAAGTTCTCGTTCGGGCCCGAGCGCGAATTGCTGATGTTGTCCAGGTAATAGAGCATCGCCGTGCTCTGGGCGACGGCCTCCAGCAGGGTGCGGAAGTTGCCCTTGGCGTTGGCGCGGATCACGTCGCGGTCGTAGTGCACGAACACCGGGCCGATGCTGAATTCGGTGCCCTGCACGTTGAAATGGTCGTGCCAGAAGTTGACCAGCACCTCGCGCAGCTGCCGCCGCGAGTACACCGCCCGCACGAAGGCCGCGCGCTGCACCTCGGTGGACGGGCGCATGCGGATGCCGTACTCCGGATCCGCCACCACATGGTCGGCCCACAGCTGGCTCAGCGACTTGTTGAGCGTGGTGTAGCCGCCGGCGTTGAGGCGGTTGGTGACGGCGCTGTCGTCGATCGCGTCCCAGGCGAGCTGCCAGTCCACGTAGTTCGCCAGCCGCTGGCGGTCGTTGCTGCCCAGCGCGTTGAATTCGGCGACGGTGGTGGCGGTCGCGCCGTAGCTGAGGTTGTTCAGCGCCTGCACCGCGAACGGCGGGCGCGCCATCGTCACCAGGCGCGGGTTCGACTGGCCCATCATCACCCGGCCGCCGCTCTCGGCGGCGACCGCTGCCGGCTCCGGCGCGGGCGTGGTGTCCTTGGGGCTGGCGCGTTCGCCGCCTTTCCAGCCGTACAGGCGGTTCAGCCGTTGCCGGACCTGGGCGTCGAGGGTGAGAGGGGCCGCCTGCGGTTTTGCCGCGACGCGGGCGTCGAGGCGGGCACGCGTGCCGACGGTCTTGCGCCGCCATGACCCGCGCGCGAAGAGCCGACGCCACGGGACGGTGTAGTACGCCATGCGGATTTCCCTGACTTCCCCGAAGTGCGGGAAGTATTGGCCAAGAACCGCATGCCGTTTGCGACCGCGCGCACAGGCCGGTCACGCCATGCGCAGCATCAGACCCAACCGGTGGCGTAGAACACCCCGATGACCACGAACACGGCGGTGGTCTTGATCAGGGTGATGGCGAAGATGTCCTTGTAGGACTGCCGGTGGCTGAGGCCGGTGACCGCCAGCAGGGTGATCACCGCACCATTGTGGGGCAGGGTGTCCATGCCGCCGGAGGCCATCGAGGCCACGCGATGCAGCACGTCCATCGGGATGCCTGCTGCGTTGGCGTTGGCGATGAAGCTGTCCGCCATCGCCGCCAGCGCGATGCTCATGCCACCCGAGGCCGAGCCGGTGATGCCGGCCAACGCGGTGACCGAGATCGCCTCGTTGACCAGCGGGTCGGGGATGGCCTGCAGCGCGTTGGCCACCACCAGGAAGCCGGGCAGGGCGGCGATGACGGCACCGAACCCGTACTCGGAGGCGGTGTTCATCGAGGCCAGCAGCGCGCCGCCGATGGCGCTCTTCGTGCCCTCGGCGAAACTGGCGAACACCGGCTTCCACGCGAACAGGATGACGCTCGCGATGCCGACCAGCAGCGCGCCCTGCACGGCCCAGATGGCGGCGACCTTCGAGACCTCCTGCACCACCGGCGCCGGGTTGCCGATCACCGCCGGCACGAACGATTGAGTTTCGCCGTAGAAGCCGGGAATCCAGCGGGTGAACAGGAGGTTCGCCACGCCCACCAGCAGCAGCGGCAGGATGGCGATCAGCGAATGCGCGAGGCGATCGCCCTTGAATGGCTCGGGTTCGTTGCGCAGTTCATCCTTGCCGGCGTAGCCCTCGCCGTTGCGGGCGGCCACCCGGCGGCGCCATTCCAGATAGCTCATGCCGACGATCAGGATGAAGATGCCGCCGATCGTGCCCAGCACCGGCGCGGCCCAGCCGGTGGTACCGAAGAACGAGGTGGGGATGATGTTCTGGATCTGTGGCGTGCCCGGCAGCGCATCCATGGTGAAGGTGAAGGCGCCCAGCGCGATGGTGCCGGGTACCAGCCGCTTGGGGATATCGCTCTGGCGGAACAGTTCGGCCGCGAACGGATACACCGCGAACACCACCACGAACAGCGACACGCCACCGTAGGTCAACAGCGCGCACACCAGCACGATCGACAGCATGGCGCGCTGGGCGCCGACCACCCGGATCGTCGCCGCCACGATCGCCTTGGAGAAGCCCGAGATCTCGATCAGCTTGCCGAACACCGCGCCCAGCACGAAGACCGGAAAATACAGCTTCAGGAAGCCGACCACCTTGTCCATGAACAGGCCGGTGAACATCGGCGCGACCAGCGACGGATCGGTCAGCAGCACCGCGCCCAGCGCCGCGATGGGCGCGAACAGGATGACGCTGTAGCCGCGGTAGGCCACGAACATCAGGAAGCACAGCGCGGCCAGCACGATCAGGAACGACATCCAGCACTCCTCGGCCAAGCGCCGGTTTCGGTGCGGCGAGTATCGGCAGCGGCCCGGTGCCCGGCCCACTGTACGAAGGTACGATGCCGCCCGCGCGGCCCGGGCCCTAGTGTTCGCTGCAATCGGCGGCCTCCGTCCGCCGCCATGTCATACCCGGGAGGGGGAGACCCATGAAGCGCAAGCACCTGAGCCTGGCCATCGGCTGTGTCCTGTTGTCGTCCATGCCGCTGGCATGGGCGCAGGACGCCGCACCGGCCACCGCGTCGCCAGCCACCAACGCCACCACGCTCGATTCGGTCAAGGTGACCGCGCGCAAGCGCGAGGAAACCCTGCAGGACGTCCCGGTTGCCGTCACCGCGTTCACGCCGGAGACGCTGGACAAGCTCAACATCAAGGATCTGGGCGATCTGGACGCGCAGGTGCCGAACCTGACCGTGTACGCGGCGCGCGGCTCCACCAGCACCGTCACCGCCTACATCCGCGGCGTGGGCCAGGCCGATCCGCTGTGGGGCGTGGACCCGGGCGTGGGCATCTACCTGGACGACGTCTACATCGCGCGCCCGCAGGGCGCGCTGCTGGACGTGTTCGACGTGGAGCGCATCGAGGTGCTGCGCGGCCCGCAGGGCACGCTGTACGGCAAGAACACCATCGGCGGCGCGATCAAGTACATCTCGCGCGGCCTGCCGCAGGAGACCACCGGCTTCGCCTCGGTCACCGTGGGCAACTACAACCAGCTGGACGTCAAGGCGGCGCTGGGCGGCGAGATCGGCGGCAAGGACAGTGGCCTGCGTGGCCGTGTGGCTGTGGCCAGCATGAACCGTGACGGCTTCGGCGAGAACAGGTTCAACGGCCAGGAGATCAGCGACAAGGAGATCAACGCGGTCCGCCTGCAGCTGGGTGCGTACTCGCAGGACGATTTCGACGTGCAGTTCGCCTTCGACTACCTGGACGACCAGTCGGGCGTGCGCGGCGGCAAGCTGCTGTCGGCCAACACCAGCCCGACGGCGAACTTCCTGTTCCCGGGCCTGTCGGCCTATACGCCGATGGACAGCCGCTACGACATCTACAGCGCCATGCCGAACGTCAACGATACCGAGATGAAGGGGTTGTCGGCGACGGTGAACTGGCGTCCCAACGAGGATTGGGCGTTCAAGTACGTCGTGGCCAAGCGGGAGTCGGATACCGAGACCAATATCGATTTCGACATGACGCCGTTCCCGGTCGCCGACGTGAAGGCGTTCTACAGCGACAGCCAGGTGACCAACGAAGTGCAGGCCAACTACGACGGCGGCGGTCGCGCGCGCGGCGTGGTCGGCATCTACCATTTCGACGGCGATGCCGGCGGACAGGTGCTGAACAACTTCTTCGGCCTGAGCTTCGGCGATACCCAGGGCGTGGTGAACACCAGCAGCCTTTCGGTCTATACCGACTGGACGTTCGACCTGACCGAGCGACTGAAGCTGGACGTCGGCGCCCGCTACACCGACGAGGACAAGCATGCGGTGGCCTACAACATCGGCTACACGAATGCCACGTTCACGGTGCCGAACGGGGTGGTGGCGGCCAACTTCGACAAGACCATCAACTTCAAGAACGTCTCGCCCAAGGTGTCGCTGGACTTCCAGGTGACCCCGGACATCATGGTGTACGGCCTGGCGTCGCGCGGCTTCAAGTCGGGCGGCTACAACATCCGCGCCAATACCACGGCGGTGCCGCGCTCGGGCGAGCCGTTCGACGACGAGAGCGTCGACAGCTTCGAGGTGGGCAGCAAGATGTCGTTCCTCGACCAGCGCCTTTTCCTGAACCTGTCGGCGTTCCACAACAAGTACGAGGACATCCAGTTGTCGGTGTTCACGCAGTACATCGACGGCAACGGCAATCCGCAGTTCTTCGGCGACTTCACCAATGCCGGCAAGGGCACGGTCAATGGCGTGGAAGTGGAATACCAGTTCCTGCCGACGGCGAACTGGCTGATCAGCGGCAACCTGGCCTGGCTGGATGCGAAGTACGACGAGTTCATCACCGGTGGCGTCAATGTCGCCGACACGCAGTACTTCACCAATGCCCCGGAATTCTCCGGTGCGCTCAACGTGGAGTACCGCACCGACCTCGCCAATGGCGGCAACCTCTCCGCGCGGGTGACCTACTCCTACCAGTCCGAGGTCTATCCCACCACCGACCTCAGCGAGGCGATCAAGCAGCCAGGCTACGGCCTGCTCGGCGCGGGTGTGGTCTGGCGCGCGAACGACGCGTGGTCGTTCTCGCTGCAGGGGACCAACCTGGCCGACGAGGAATACCGCACCACCGGCTACAACCTGCAGGCCGCGCTGGGTGTGCTGTCCGGCTTCTACGGCCCGCCGCGCCAGTACAGCCTGACCGCGCGCTACGACTTCTGAGCACGCGCAGGGCAATCATGCGGGAACGGCAGCGGCGGGCGAAAGCCCGCCGTTGCTGCGTTATGCTCGCGCGCATGTCCTCCTGTCCCGTCGCGTGCGCCATGCGCACGACCACCGAACCCTTCATGCATCGTCCGGGTTCGAGCCGTGATGCGGGGTTGGGTCGCCTAGGGCTGTCGTTGCGTGGAGTCAGGCATCTGGAGGTCGTGCGCATGGCGCACGCTACGGTGGGGTCAGGATGCTGAGCGTGGGCATGGTGGTGTTGGCCGGGCTGCTGTGGCTGGGTGTGCTGTTCGGCTCGGCGCTGTATGCCGAGCGGCGGCCGCAGGTGCTGGCGGTGCAATGGCCTTACATCTATGCGCTGTCGCTGGCGGTGTACTGCACGTCGTGGACGTTCTTCGGCACGGTGACGCAGGCGGCGCGCTACGGGTGGCCGCTGCCGCCGACGTTCGTCGGCACCATCCTGCTGTACGTGTTCGGCGCGTTCCTGTTGGTGCGGCTGGTGCGGATGGCGCGCGAGTCCAACGCCACCTCGCTGGCCGACCTGATCGCCACGCGCCTGGGCAAGGATGGCTGGCTGGCGGCGACGGTGACGCTGGTCGCCGCGCTGGGCCTGATTCCCTACATCGCGCTGCAGCTGAAGGCGGTGGCGATGAGCTTCGCGCTGCTGACCCGTTCGCCCGGCAACGATGCCTTGCCGGCGTGGCAGGACAGTGCGCTGTACGTGGCGCTGGCGATGGCGGTGTTCGCCATGCTGTTCGGCACGCGCCGCGCGAGTGCGGTGGAACACAACCGCGGCCTGATCCTGGCGATGGCGTTCGAGTCGCTGTTCAAGCTGGCGGCGATGCTGGCGCTGGGACTGTTCGTCTGGTGGGGCTTGCCAGAACTGCCGGACGTACCGCCGGTACAGGCACCGCCATCGACGACCTACGGCTTCCTGCCGCTGGTGGCGCTGGGCGTGCTGGCGATGTTCACCCTGCCGCATCAGGTGCACGTGGGGGTGGTGGAGTGCCGCGACGAACGCCATGTGCGCACCGCGCGCTGGCTGTTCCCGCTGTACATGGTGCTTATGGCGGCGCCGCTGCTGCCGCTGGCGCGTGCCGGCGGGGCGATGTTCGGCGACGCGGTGCCGTCCGACCTCTACGTGCTGGCGCTACCGCTGTCGCAAGGCCACCAGGGGCTCGCGCTGCTCGCCTTTCTCGGTGGCCTGAGCGCAGCCACCGGCATGGTGGTGGTCAGCACGCTGACGCTGAGCCTGATGATCGGCAACCACTGGCTGGCGCCGGGACTGTTGCGCGGCGGCTGGCTGCGTGGCAGCGGTGGCGACCTGCGCGGCGCGGTGCTGGCGCAGCGGCGCATCGGCATCGTGGCGGTGATGCTGCTGGCGTGGGCGTACAGCCGGCTGGTGGCCGGCAACGACGCGCTGGCCGATGTCGGTGCGGTGTCGTTTTCGGCGCTGGCCACGCTCGCGCCCGCACTCGGCTTCGCGATTTGGCGTCCGCAGACGCCGCCGCGCGCGGTGATCGCGGGCATCGTCGCCGCCTTCGCCGTCTGGATGTGGCTGCTGCTGTTGCCTGTGGCGATGGATGCGCGCGGTGTGGCGCCGGCCTGGTTGCAGGCGGGGCCCTTCGGCATCGCGGGCCTGTCGCCGGACGGCTTCTTCGGCCTGACGGGCTGGAGCCGGCTGGGCCGGGCGGTGGGCGTCAGCCTGTTCCTGGGTACGGCGGTGACCTTCCTGGTGACCGGCTGGCAGGGCAGCGCGCCGCGTCGTGCCGACAGCCGTGGGTTCGATGCGAAGACGCTGCGCGATGCCGGTCGTCGCTTCCTCTCGCGCGAACGCGTGGAGGAGCTGCTGTCGGATGCGCCGCGCAGCGGTCCGGTGCCGGCGCCGATCGAGGCGCGGCTGGAACGCGAACTGGCGGCCGTGCTGGGTTCGGCCTCGGCGCGGCTGCTGCTGGATGCGGCGCGGCGCGAGAGCGGCGACCTGGAGACCGTGGCGGCGATCGTCGGCGAGGTCTCGCAGGACCTGCGTTTCAACCAGCAGGTGCTGGAGGCGGCACTGCAGAACATGAGCCAGGGCATCAGCGTGATCGACCGCGAGCAGCGGCTGGTCGCGTGGAACCGGCGCTACGCGCAGATGTTCGGCTTCCCGTCCGAGGTTCTGCAGGTGGGGCGGCCGATCGCCGACCTGACCCGCTGGGCGTTGCAGCGCATGCCGCAGCGCGGCCAGGACGAGCGTGCGCTGGAACGGAGGCTGGCGTTCATGCGCGCAGGCACGCCGCACCTGACCGAACGCGTGTTCCCCGACGGCAGCATCGTGGAGATCCGCGGCAATCCGATGCCGGGCGGCGGCTTCGTGGCCACCTACACCGACGTCACCGCGTCGCGTCGGGCCGAGCGGGCCCTGAAGCAGGCCAACGAGACGCTGGAGCAGCGCGTGGCCGAGCGCACCGCGTTGCTGGAAACCGCCAAGCGCGAGGCGGAGCACGCCAACGATGCCAAGAGCCGCTTCCTGACCGCGATCGGCCACGACCTGCTGCAGCCGTTGCACGCGGCGCAACTGTTCACCGATGCGTTGTCGCAGCAGCTGCCGGAAGCGCACCAGCGCGAAACCGCCTTGCAGGTGCGCGGCGCGCTGGATTCCACCACCGACCTGCTGACCGGCCTGCTGGACATGTCGCGGCTGGAAGCCGGCGGCCTGGTGCCGGAGCCGCGCGAGCTGCCGCTGATGGAGGTGCTGGAACCGCTGGCCTCCGAGTTCCGCGTGCTGGCGCACGAGCGCGGCCTGTCGTTCGCCATGGTGCCGACCCGGGCCTGGGTGCATACCGATCCGCAGCTGCTGCGGCGGATCCTGCAGAACTTCCTGGCCAATGCGGTGCGCTATACGGCGCGTGGCGGCGTGTTGCTGGGCGTGCGACGTCGCGGCGACCGCTTGCGCGTCGAAGTGTGGGACACCGGACCCGGGATCGCCGACGCCGAGCAGCAGCGGATCTTCGAGGAGTTCCGGCGCGGCGAGGACGTGCCGGGGCAGGGACTGGGCCTGGGCCTGTCCATCGCCGACCGCATCGCGGCCCTGCTGGAGGCGCCGCTGTCGCTGCGCAGCCGGGTGGGGCGCGGCGCCGTGTTCGCCGTCGACGTGACGCGGGTGGCCACGCCGGCGCCGGTGCCCGCGCCGCCCGGCAAGCCGGGGCTCGCAGGTCGTCGCGTGCTGTCGGTGGACAACGATCCCGCCGCACTGTCCGCGTTGCGGCAGGTGCTGGAAGGATGGGGATGCCAGGTCGCCGTCGCCCGCGACGGCGTGGAAGCGGACGCCGCATTGCGTACGCAGTTGGCCGATCTGTGGCTGTTCGACTACCACCTCGACGATGGCGACACCGGCGTGGCGCTGGCCGGGCGCCTGCGCGGATCGCATGGCCACCGTCCCTGCCTGATCCTCAGCGCCGACCAGACCGACGCGGTGCGTCGTGCCGTGCGCGATGCGGATCTGCCGCTGCTCGCCAAGCCCGTGCGGCCCCTGGCGTTGAAGTCGGTGCTGGACCGGTTGCTGGCAGCGCGGGTGTCTGATGTGGGAGCGACGTAAGTCGCGACGCGGGCGCACGGAGGTGTCATCGCGACTTACGTCGCTCCCACAACAGCCGACGCTAGAATGCACCTTCGTCGTCATGGATCCCGCGAATGCCCTACACCCCCATCGTCGCCACCCTCGGATACGTGCTGTCGCCCGACCGCTCGCAGGTGCTGTTGATCCATCGCAATGCGCGCCCGGACGACCAGCACCTGGGCAAGTACAACGGCCTGGGCGGCAAGATCGAGCGCGACGAGGATGTGGTGGCGGGCATGCGCCGCGAGATCCATGAAGAAGCCGGCATCGACTGCGATGCGATGACGCTGCGCGGCACGATCAGCTGGCCGGGCTTCGGCAAGAACGGCGAGGACTGGCTGGGTTTCCTGTTCGTCATCACCGCCTACAGCGGCACCCCGTTCGAGACCAATGCCGAAGGCACACTGGAGTGGGTGCCGGTGGAGAAGATCATGGACCTGCCGTTGTGGGACGGCGACCGCCACTTCCTGCCGCTGGTGTTCGACGGCGATCCGCGGAGTTTCCACGGCGTCATGCCGTACCGCGACGGCCGCATGGTGTCGTGGAGTTACTCGCGGATCTGAGTCAGCGCTGCTCGGCCCTGTAGGAGCGACGTGAGTCGCGACCGGAATGCAGGACGGTTAGCAGATGCTGGATGAGCAGGGATGCCGCGGATCCCGTTTCTTCCGATCCGTGTCCTCCATGAAGCAGGTCGCCGCGAGTCCACGGTCGCGACTCACGTCGCTCCTACAGTGAGGCGGCGCGTGTTCCACGCCCTCCGCTTGTCCACACGCCATGTGGAGAGCGCGTGGGAAACCGTGTGGATAACCGCGCCGCCGCCTTGTGCCGTAAGCCTGTCAAGATGGGTGGCGAAAATTTGACCAGTACGTGACAGGCCGGTGTCGGGGTTGTCCACACGGCATGTGGATGGCCTGTCGACCAACATGTGGATAAGCGTCGGCACGCGTTGCGACGCAAGGCTGTCAAGATGGGTGGCGAATTTATGGTCATCCCCAATAGCAGGCTGGCGGCGCTGAAGGTTTCACGCGATGCCGGCGTGTCGTCATCCCGGCGCAAGCCTGGCCCCGGCGACTTGGATCTCCGTTGGGCACGGGAAGAAAAACACACTGGGTCCCGGCCTGCGCCGGGATGACGGTCCCGCGGCCGTCGTCCCAGCGGACGCTGGGACCCATCTTGCTTTTGCTTGCCGGCGTATCCAGGGCACTGCGACCGCAAAGGCCAAATGGATCCCAGCGTTCGCTGGGATGACGTCTTGAACGGTGACCTGGTTACGTCATCCCGGCGAATGCCGGGGCCCAGCGATTTTCATCTCCGCTGGGCATGGGAAGCGAAAGACACTGGGTCAGGGCCTGCGCCGGGATGACGGATCCTCAGCCGTCGTCCCAGCGAACGCTGGGACCCATCTTGTTTTTGCTTCCCGGGGTATCCAGGGTACTGCGACCGAGAAGGCCCAACGGATGCCAGCGTGCGCTGGGAGGACGTTCGTGAGGATGACCGCTCCCCACGGCCCGGTCCGTGCCGGAATGACAGCGTCTGGCTTACTCGATCTGCCGCGCGGGATCCGCCAGTTCCAGTTCGCGCAGCACCACGCCGGCCTGGGTGCGATTGCGCACGCCGAGGCGGTCGAAGATGGCGGAGAGGTGCGCCTTGACGGTGCGTTCCTGCACGTCGAGGCGGTCGGCGATCTGCTTGTTCAGCAGCCCCTGTGCCACCAGCGTCAGCACGCGGAACTGCTGCGGCGACAGGCTGGCCAGGCGGCCGGCCAGTTCGGTGTCGTGCGCGGACGATTGGGATCGCGCTACGGCGCCGCGCAGCGACGCCGGCAGCCACTGCTCGCAGGCCAGCACGCTGCGGATCGCATCGCGCAGCTCGTCCAGGCCGGAACTCTTCGGCAGGTAGCCGGCCGCGCCGTGGTCCAGGGCGCGGCGCACCACGCGCGGATCGTCGTTCGCCGACACCACCACCACCGCGACCGCCGGGAACTGCGCGCGGATCGCCGCCAGGCCCGCGAGCCCGTGGTTGCCCGGCATGTGCAGGTCCAGCAGCACCAGGTCGATGTCGTCGTGCGCCTCCAGCGTGGCGATGACCCCGTCCAACGATTCGGCTTCGCGCACGGTCAGCTGCGCCACGGCATCCGCCGCGGCACCGCGCAGGGCGGCGCGGAACAGCGGGTGGTCGTCGGCGATCAGCAGGTTAGGCATCAGGTGAGGGGTGAGTGGGGAGAAGTGAGGAGTGAGGAAAGGCAACCGCGAGGAGCTGGGCTTTGACTCACTCCTCACTCCTCTCCACTATCCACTCGCCTCACTGCACGGTCCAGCCGCCGTCCACCACGATGGTCTGGCCGGTGATGTTGCGGGCGGCCGGCGAGGTGAGGAAGGCAGTGATGCCGGCCAGTTCGTCCAGGCCGATGAAGACACCCTTCGGCATCGGCTTCAGCATCACCTGGCTGACCACGTCGGCCTCGGAGATGCCGCGCGTGCGCGCTTGGTCGGCGATCTGCTTGTCCACCAGCGGCGTCTTCACGTAGCTGGGGCAGACCGTGTTGATGGTGATGTCGGTGTCGGCGGTTTCCAGCGCCAGCACCTTGGAGAAGCCGACCAGCCCGTGCTTGGCCGCCACGTAGGCGCTCTTGTACGGGCTGGCGACCAGCGCATGGATGCTGCCGATGTTGATGACGCGGCCGAAGCCGCGCTCGCGCATGCCGGGCAGCACGGCGCGGGTCAGTCGGGCCACGCCGACCAGCATCACCTGCACCAGGAAATCCCATTTCTCGATGGGGAACTCCTCCAGCGGCGACACATGCTGCAGGCCGGCGTTGTTGACCAGCACATCGATGGGGCGCGAGATCGCCGCGAGTGCGGCGTCAATGCTGTCCTGCGAGGTGACGTCCAGTGCGACCGCCTCGGCCGACCCGCCGTCAGCGCGGATCTGCGCCGCGACCGCTTCGGCGGCCTCCAGGTTGAGGTCGCTGACGATGACGTGGCGGCCGGCTTCGGCCAGCTGCGCGGCGATGCCGGCGCCGATGCCGCTGGCCGCGCCAGTGATGAGGAGGGTGTGGGTGGGCTGCATGGGGGAACTCCTGCGTGTCGTCGCTAGGGTAGCAGGCAGGCGCGCGCGGTTCGTGGTACCAAAGTACGATGACGGCGCTTCCCGCGGAGGGTAGTTTCATGGCACTGACCGGAACCCTGGACGCTTTCCACGCATGAACGCGAAGACGCGCATTGCCTGTGGTGTGTTGCTCGGCGCGGCCCTGGCGGCCTGCAGCAGCGCCCCCTCCAAGCCTGAAGCGGTGGCCCACATGATCCAGCCCCAGCGCGTCACCGAGCACCGTGGCAGCGACGACCTGCTCACCGCCGGCCTGGGCCTGGACGGCCTGCGCGCGATGGCGGCGCCCGCGTTCGCCGATCCCGCCAACCCGACCCCGGCCGAACTGCGTCGCCGCGCGATCTGGGCGAACTGGCGCGGCATCGCCGACCTGTCGCCGACCGGCGGTTACGGGCAGGCCTACGGCAACGTGGCCAGCGTGCCCGGCCGCGAGTATTCGGCGCTGGCGACGGTCGCCGGCGCGAAGCAGCCGCACCGCGTGCTGGTGCAGGTGCCGGATAATTTCGATGCGACGAAGCGCTGCGTCGTGGTCACGGCCTCGTCCGGCTCGCGTGGCGTCTACGGCGCCATCGCGGTCGCCGCGCCATGGGCGCTGCCGAAGGGCTGTGCGGTCGCCTACACCGACAAGGGCGCCGGCACGGACTACTTCGACCTGACCGACCAGCGCGGCGCGCGCGAGGACGGCACGATCGGCGAACTCGGGGTCGACACGCTCGCCTTCACGCCCGACGCGCCGGTCGGCGCCAGTGGCGTGGCGGTCAAGCACGCGCATTCCAAGGACAATCCCGAGGCGGACTGGGGCCGCCACGTGAAGCAGGCGGCCGAATTCGCGCTGGCTGCGCTGGACCAGGCCTTCCCGCAGGCGGCGCCGTTCCGTTTCGACAACACGCGCGTCATCGCGGTCGGCATCTCCAACGGTGGCGGCGCGGTACTGCGTGCCAGCGAGGAAGAGGGCGGCTGGCTGGACGCCGTGGTCGCCGGCGAACCGAACATCTACGCCGCCGATGCACCCGGCGCGCGTTCGCTGTACGACTACACCACCGAGGCCGCGCTGCTGATGCCGTGCGCGCTGCTGGACCTGCCGGCGGAATCCCTGCCGCAGCCGCCGCTGCGTGCGCAGGTCGAACCGCTGTGGACGGCGCGCTGCGCCACGCTGAAGGCGGCAGGGCTCGTCACCGGCGCGGATGCGAAGGCGCAGGCCGCGTCGGCCCGCGCGCAGCTTAAGGCGAACGGCTGGACCGACGAGGCGCTGGTCGCCGGCGCGCTGAGCGTGGGCTTCGACCTGTGGCGGGCGGTGGCGGTGACGTACGCGTCCGCCTACGGCCGTTACGGCGTGGGCGAGCATCCGTGTGGCTTCGCGTTCTCGGCGCAGAACGCCGACTTTACTGCGCGCGCCGCGACGGCCGCCGAGCGCGCCGCGTGGTGGTCCGAAGGCAGCGGTATTCCGCCGGGCGCGGGGGTCGGCATCGTCGACACGAAGCTGGCCGCTCCCGACTTCCCGCTGCCCGGACTGCAGTGCCTGCGCGCGTTGCAGCACGGCAGCAGCGATGACGCGCGCCGTGTGCAGGCGGGGGTCGCACAGACGGCAGCGCGCTTCCCGAAGACGCGCCGTCCGGTGGTGGTGATCCACGGTCTGGACGATGGACTGGTGCCGCCGGCGTTCTCCAGCGCGCCCTACGTCGCGGCGGCGCGTGCCGCCAATCCCGACGTGCGCTACTGGCAGGTACGCAATGCGCAGCATTTCGACGGGTTCCTGGCGCTGCCGGCGTACGGTGCGCGCTACGTTCCTCTGCTGCCCTATGTCTATGCCGCGCTGGACCAGGTCGATGCCACGCTGGATGGCCGCCGCGAACTGCCGGCGAATGCGTTGATCAGCGCGCAGCCGCGGGGCGCGGGCAGCGTTGAGGCCAGCCAACTGGCGATTCCGAGGTAGGTGATCGCCGTTGTGGGAGCGACGTAAGTCGCGAACGGATCGTCGGTGTCGCGGGAGGCATCTGGAGGGATTCCATCCATCCGGACTTCGTTGGATCGCGACTTACGTCGCTCCCACACCGGAGAAACAGGTGCCCACAACGGTTTCACCCGGTTCCGCTTACCCTGTAGGCCATCCTCGGTCACGACTGCCCCCATGTCCCGACACTTCTCGATGATCCGCGACTTCCAGCTGGCCGACTGGTTCACGCTGGGCAATGCGTTCTGCGGCACCGGCGCGGTGTTCGCGTCGATGCGCTTCCTGCAGGAAGGCATCCTGCGCGACCTGATGATCGGCATGGCGCTGATCCCGCTGGCCTTCATCCTCGACGCGCTGGACGGTCGCGTGGCGCGCTGGCGCAAGCAGGCCTCCGTACTGGGGCGCGAACTGGACTCGCTGGCCGACGTCATTTCCTTCGGCGTGGCGCCGGCCGCGCTGGCCTATGCCTGTGGCATGCAGGGCGGCTGGGACTGGCTGGTGCTGTCGTATTTCGTGGCCTGCGGTGTGAGCCGGCTGGCGCGCTACAACGTCACCGCCGAGACGCTGGCCGACGGCGGCGACAAGGTGAAGTTCTTCGAGGGCACGCCCATTCCCACCAGCCTGCTGCTGGTGGTATTGCTGGCCATCGCCGCGTACCTGGGCCACGTGGGCCCGCAGCTGTGGCTGGGCGAGGTGAAGCTGGGGCCCTGGCTGCTGCACCCGCTGGTGCTGCTGTACGCCGTGTCCGGCACGCTGATGATCAGCAAGACGCTGCGCATTCCCAAGCCCTGAGCCGTGAGGTGAGGGCGCGTCATGCACGCGCCGCCGGCCGCGGCTAGAATCGGTCGGGACAGGAGGGCACATGGCAAATTCCGTTCCACCGTGGCCGGGCGATTTCGAATCCGTCGCCCAGCAGTACTGGAGCCTGTGGGGCGATGCCCTGCGGCAGGCCGGCGCCACGCCGTCGATGTCCATGCCCGGCGCTGCGCCGGGCTGGCAGCAGACGGTCGACTGGTGGTCGAAGCTGGTGCCCGGCGGGCAGCCCCAGGTGGATGAGGCCGTGGGCCGGTTCCAGCGCCAGGCGAGCCAGTGGTTCGGGCAGATGCAGCAGGTCGCCGCGCAGTTCAGCGGCCGCGACCATGACGCCACCGACATCGGCCGCGCGTGGCGCTCGGCGCTCGGCATGGCCGAACCGACGCCCGCGCACAATCCGTTCGCCGACATCTTCCGCAGCATGCAGGGCGGCGCGCATGGTCTGGACGGCTGGATGCAGCAGATGCGTCCGTGGCTGGACAACCTGCAGCGCGACGGCGAGCGCTGGATGCACCTGCCCACGTTCGGCCTGTCGCGCGAACACCAGGAGCGCTGGCAGCATCTGGCGCAGGCCTACCAGGACTACCAGCGCCAGGTCGGCGAGTACGACCAGCTCATGCTGCAGGTGGCGCAGGATGCGTTCGCGCGCTTCGAGCGCAAGCTGGAGGAGCATGCCGAACCCGGCCGCCAGTTGCAGAATGCCCGCGCGCTGTTCGATCTCTGGATCGACGCGGCCGAAGAGGCATACGCGAAGGTCGCGATGTCCGACGACTTCCGTCATGCGTACGGTGGCCTGGCCAACGCGCAGGCGCGGCTGCGCCTCGGCGTGCAGCGCGAAGTCGAGCAGGTCTGCACGCAGTTCGGCATGCCGACGCGGACGGAAGTCGATTCTGCCCACCGCAAGATCGTCGAACTGGAGCGCGCGCTGCGAAAGCTGACGCGTGCGCAGGCGGCCCCCGCTCGCCGCGCACCGGCGCCGCGCGCCGCGGCCCCCGTGGAGACGCCGGTCGTCGTCGAGGCACCGCCTGCATCCGCGCCCGTCGCAGCGGAACCGGAAGCAACGAAGAAGCGGGCGCCTGCGCGTCGCAAGGCGGCAGCGCCCAAGACCGCGGCCAAGCCGCGCAAGGCGGCCAGGAAGCCGGCAGCGAAGAAGTCTGCACGCCGCGCCGTTCCGGCGGCGGCGCCGGTGGCAAGCAAGCGGGCACCGGCGGCGACGGCGACCCGCGCCGCCCCGAAGGAGACGGCCAAGACGAAGAAAACGGTCGCCAAGACGGCGCCGAAGACATCGCCCGCGCGGGACGTACCGAAGAAGACCGCCGCTCCCGTTGCCAAGGCGACGGCGGTCGTCTCCATGAAGGACTGGGTGGCGCGAAACGCCACGCGTGCCGCGGGCGTCGAGGCACCGAAGGCCGGCAAGAAGGCGAAACGGGGTAAAGGCAAATGAACGGACCGCTCAACTTCAGCCCCGAAGCCTTGGCGCAGGAAGCCACCACGCTGACGCAGAAGCTGTCGGCCGGGCTGCATACGCTGCCGGAGGTGGAGGACGTCCACTACGGCGCCACCCGGAAGCAGGAGGTCTGGCGCGACGGCAAGGTCGTGCTGTACCGGTTCATCGGCGAGAAGGCGCCGACGGCGAAGATTCCGCTGCTGATCGTCTACGCGCTGGTCAACCGCCCGTACATGGTGGACCTGCAGCACGATCGCTCGCTGGTGAAGGGCCTGCTGGCGCAGGGCGAGGACGTCTATGTCATCGACTGGGGTTATCCCGACCGCTCGGACCGCTTCCTCGAACTCGACGACTACATCAACCGCTTCATCGACGGTGCCGTCGACCATCTGCGCGACAGCAGCGGCCGCGATGCCATCAACGTCCTCGGGATCTGCCAGGGCGGTGCGTTCTCGCTGTGCTATGCCTCGCTGCACCCGGAGAAGGTCAAGAACCTGATCACCATGGTCACGCCGGTGGATTTCCACACGCCGGACAACATGCTCTCGCACTGGACGCGCGAACTGGACGTGGACCTGTTCGTCGATGCGCTGGGCAACGTGCCGGCCGACATGATGAACGCCTGTTACCTGATGCTGAAGCCGTTCCGGCTGAACCTGCAGAAGTACGTGGGACTCGTGGACATCCTCGACGACAAACGGGCGATCGAGGATTTCCTGCGCATGGAGAAATGGATCTTCGACTCGCCGGACCTGGCGGGCGAAGCCTTCCGTCAGTTCATCAAGCAGTTCTACCAGCGCAACGGCTTCATCAAGGGCGGCATCGAGATCGGCGGCGACGCGGTGGACCTGGGCTTCGTCGACATGCCGGTGCTGAATATCTACGCCGAGCAGGACCACCTGGTGCCGCCGGATGCCTCGCGCGCGCTGAAGGACGTGGTGGGCACCGCCGACTACACCGAGCTGAGCTTCAAGGGCGGCCATATCGGCATCTACGTGTCCAGCCGGGCCCAGCGCGAAGTGCCGACGGCGATCCACCACTGGCTGGGGCAGCGTGCAAGATAAGCGCGCGCACTGCCTACTGTAGGAGCGACGTCAGTCGCGACCGAGATCCGACAGGATATGAAAGTCGGTGGAGCGAGGTCTCCCTGTTCGGCTTTGGCCTGCGGGTGTCGGCGCGTCGGCCGCGCGGTCGCGACTGACGTCGCTCCTACAGAAGCGCGCTTCCTTCACCTCTGTTGAGATAGGCTCATCCCATGCTGTCACGCCTCACCTTCGCCACCTGCCTGATCGCTTTTTCCGGGCTCGTGTCGGCCGCGCCGTCGCAGACCGCCAAGCGCGAAATCCAGGGCCTGATGGACGCGCTGTCCGCCTCGTCATGCGAGTTCCAGCGCAACGGCACGTGGCATGGACGCGAGGAAGCGCGCAGGCATCTTCAGCGCAAGTACGAGTACCTGCTCAAGCGCGATCTGGCCGACACCGCCGAGTTGTTCATCGAACGCGCCGCCAGCAAGAGCAGCCTCAGCGGGCGTGCCTATCAGGTGCGGTGTCCCGGCCAGCCCGTGCAGCCGGCGGCCGCCTGGTTCAAGGCCAGGCTGGAAGCGCTGCGCGGTTCAGGTGCGCCGGTCCGCTGACGCGCTAGACTCGGGACAGACCACCGAGGGGAGTAGCTGGCGATGAACAACACGACCTCCAAACCCTTCGCCCGCTCGCTGAACGACCGCATGATCGCCGGCGTGATGGGCGGCATCGCGCATCGCTACGGCTGGAGTTCCACACTGCTGCGCGTCCTGTTCGTGATCGTGTCGATCGCGTCGGCGGCATTCCCGGGGATGCTGGTCTACCTGATCCTCTGGCTGTTGATGCCCAACGAACAGGATTGAGCGATGGCGCCGGCCGGTCTGTGGATCGCACGTGCGCTCGGCGTCGTCTGGGCCGTTCCCAATACCGTGGTCGGCCTCGTGGCCGGCATCGCGGGGATGCCCTTCGGCGCGCGACCGGAATGGAATCGGCGCGATTTCGCGGTCGTGTTCCATCACTGGCCGTGGGGCCCCGGTGGCGCGATCACCTTCGGCAACAGCATCCTGCATACCGGCGATACGCTGGAGTCGGAATGCGTCACCTATGAGCACCGTGCGGGGCGCACGCAACATCCTCGCATCCGCCTGGGCGACCACGAGCGTGCGCACGTCTACCAGTACATGGTCCTGGGACCGCTGTTCCTGCCGGTCTACCTGCTGTGCGGCGGCGTCAGCGTCCGCAATCCGTTCGAGCGCGCCGCGGACCGGTATGCGCTGACCGGCAAGGGATGGTGGCCGTCCGGCTCACCGTAGCCTCATTGCGCCTTCGCGCGTCCCGAACCCGACTTCTTGCCGCCGCCATCCTGCTTGTTGACCGTGGCCCAGGCGATACGCTCCGCCTCTTCCTTCGATCGCCCTTGCTCGCGCTCGGACTGCTCGATGTGTTCGGCCTGGCGCTTCTGTTTTTCGGTGTAGGCGGATTTGTCGCCACGGGGCATGACCGTACTCCAGTCGGGATGTTCGATCAGCCTGCACCGATGCGCGTGATGCGGACATGACGTGGATGTCAACGCGGCGTGGTGGGGCGTCAGCGTTCCAGCCGCTCGAACGAGAACAACGGCCACAGGGCGTGCTTGCGCCGCTCGATCAGCGCGCGCAGCAGCCCGGCACCGAGCATGCTGTAGGTGATGCCGTTGCCGCCGTATGCCATGGCGAAGTGCACGCGCGGCCCCCACTGTCGGTGCGGACCGAAGAACGGCAGGCCGTCCTCGGTTTCGGCGAAGGTGCCGGCCCAGGAGAATGCCGGGGTGAACGCGAGTTCGGGAAACAGGTCCTTCAGCCGCTTCAGCAGCGTGCGCGCCTTCTTCTCCACGCGCGCGTCGCGCTTGGCCGGAATGTCGACGGAATCGTCTTCTCCCCCCAACAGCAGACGGCGGTCGGAGGTGGTGCGCGCGTACAGGTAGGGGCGGGCGGTTTCCCACAGCAGGGTATCGCCGAGAAAGCCCAGCGCCGCGTCCGGCAGCGGGTCGCTGATCACCGCATAGCTGCTGCGATTGCGCGCCACCGATTGCTTCAGCCAGTGCTGGCTCGCGTAGCCCGCCGCGACCACCAGATGCCCGGCGCGCACGGTCAGCCCGGTATCGGTTCGCAGCGTCACGCCGCGCGTGGTGGGCGCGATCTCCTCCACGCGGGTCCTGTCGAAGACCGAGGCGCCCTGCTTCTGAAGGCGCTGCAGCAGGCGATAGGTCAGACGATACGGGTCCACGCGCGCGGCCTGCCGGCTGAGCAGGGCGGCAGGCGCATCGAAGCCGTAATCCTCGCGCACGCGGTCGGACGACAGCAGTTCCACCTCCAGGCCGTGTTTCTGCCTGGCCGCGCACTCTTCTTCCAGGCTGGCGACATCGCGGCGCCGGCTGGCGTAGTACAGGCTGCGGTTGCGGGCGAAGCCGACATCGCGCCAGGCCGAGGCCACCTCGTGCAACCGGTCGATGGCGTCTGCGCAGGCGCGATAGGCCAGCGCGGCATCGTCTTCGCCGTGGCGCTTGGCCAGGTCGACCAGGTGGGTGTCGATCTCGTACTGCAGCAGCGCCGTGCTGGCCGCCGTGCTGCCCCAGCCGATGTCGCGCTGCTCCAGCACCACCACGTCGAAGCCATGCTGCGCCAGCTCATCGGCGATCAGCGCACCCGTGATGCCGCCACCGAGGACCGCCACGTCGCAGCGATGGTCGGCGTCCAGTTGCGGAAACGCCTGCATCAGCCCGTTGCTGACGGCCCAGAAGGGATAGCCGCTTTTCAGATCCATGCATGTCCCGCCGATGTTGGGTGCGGGAATGCTGGCACCGCGCCCGACAGGACGGGGTGAAGGTACGCGCGGTCAGCGCGGCAGTGCGCCCCGCAGGAACAGGTCCACCGCCGCCAGCGCCTGGGCTTCCAGCGTGTCGACATCCGGCATGTGGGTGCTGCCGGCCGCCAGGCGCACCACCTGGTCGCCGAACAGGCTCATGTAGAACTGGGCCGCAGCCGCCTTGGGCGAGGGCAGTTGCAGGCGGCCCGCGGCGACCTGCTGCTCGAAATAGTCCTCCAGCGTCTGCCGGATCGACGCCACCACGTGGTCGAAGAACCAGTCGCGCAAGGCCGGGAACGATTGTCCTTCGCCGATCACGATGCGGTACACCACCTGCGAGTCGCGACCGGCCATCAGCTGCGCCATGCGGATCGCCACGCGGCGCAATGCCTGTTCGGGCGACAGTTCGGTCAGGTTGAGGTCGCTGAGCACGTGGATGTGCAGGTCCATGCGCCGCTCGAGGATGGCGCAGGCCAGGCCTTCCTTGTCGCCGAAGATGCGGTACAGCGTGGCCAGCGAGCCGCCGGCGCGCGCCACGATCTCGCTCAGGCGCGCATGCTGGTAGCCCTTCTCCGCGAAGACCTCGGTGGCCGCATCCAGGAACTTCTCCGCCCGGATCTCGCCCCGGCGGCAGAGGTCCACCTGGGGCCGCTGGCGCAGCGGCAGGGTGCTGTGGGTGCTGTCGTTGAAAACGTTTTCCAGATAATCGGACGGAATGCTCACGGTAAGTCCCTGCACATGGCTGGGTGGTGATGTGGCCCCAGCCTAGCAAAAAGGTCGTGTCACTGTGGCAACCGCATGACAGACGGATGCGCGCCGCGCTACAGGTAACGCGTGTAGTCCGGCGTTTGCTCCCGCGGTCACGCGCATGGTTCGCCCACGTGATCGGCGCGGCATCCAGTGCCTCGGGCGTGACGTTCCCAGGCAGCCCGGATTGATGCCGTGGATGCGCTCCCCGCCCGGCACGGTGTTGCCGATATCGATATCGGACGGATGCACGCCGCAGGTCCGGCCGACGTGGTGCGAACTGCGCAGGGGTCGATGTCCGCCTCGAAGCGGACCGCCCCCATGGCAGCTGTCCGTATGGGCCTTCAGCATCCGGGCCCCCGTGCCGATATCGATGCCGGGACGGTCGGGCTGTCCCGCCGGCCCCGCCGGAACGCAGAGCGTTACCGACCCCGGTCGGTGGAGTCGTACATGCTGAAAACTCTCGACGTTGCAGAGCTCCGGCCGGGCATGCACGTGCAGAAACTGCTCGGCCCCTGGATGCAGCATCCCTTCTGGCGGACGTCGTTCGTGGTGGACGAGGAGCGGCTGGCGCAGCTGCAGGACAGCGGCGTGGAACAGGTGGTCGTGGACCTGTCGCGTGGGGGCTGGGACCCGGAACCGCAGGCGCCCGTGGTCGCCTTCGACGCGGCCGATGTCGATGCCGCCATGCCCAGCGAAGCCGATGCCGCCGCGGATCGTCGTCGCATCCTGGTGCCCGACGGCCCCGCCGATTTCACCTCCGAACTCGCCCGTGCCCGGCGCATCTGCAGCGAGGCCCGCGACGCGGTGGAGGCGATGTTCCGCGAAGTGCGCATGGGCCGGGGCATCGAGACGGGCCATGTGCTGCCGCTGATCGAGGACATCACCGGCTCGGTCGACCGCCATCCCACCGCGCTGGTCAGCGTGGCACGGCTGAAGGACGCCGACAGCTACACCTACCTGCACTCGGTCGCGGTCAGCGCGCTGATGGTGATGCTGGGGCGCGAGATCGGCCTGTCCGGGCCCGACCTGCACGAGGCCGCGCTCGGCGGCCTGCTGCACGACATGGGCAAGGCCGCCATGCCGCTGCACGTGCTCAACAAGCCCGGCAAGCTGACCGACGAGGAATTCGACGTGATCCGCCAGCACCCCGTGCACGGCGAACGCCTGCTGCGTGAAGGCGGCGTCACCCAGGCAGGCGTGCTGCACATCACCCGCCATCATCACGAGCGCATGGACGGCACCGGCTACCCCAACCGGTTGTCCGGCGATGCGCTGCCCGTGCTCACCCGCATGGGCGCCATCTGCGATGTCTACGACGCCGTCACCTCCAACCGTCCCTACAAGAACGGCTGGGATCCGGGCGAATCGCTGCGTCGCATGGCCAGCTGGCAGGGCCACTTCGACACCACGCTGTTGAAAGCCTTCGTGCGCAGCCTCGGCATCTACCCGGTGGGCACGCTGGTACGACTGTCCAGCGAGCGGCTGGCGGTGGTGGTGGAACAGAACCCCGCCACGTTGCTGGCACCGCGCGTACGCGTGTTCTATTCGGCCAAATCGCGCACGCACCTGCTGCTGGCCGACATCGACCTGGCCGCCACCGACGGCCGCGAGCGCATCGTCGGCATCGAGTCGCCCGAGAAATGGGGCTTCCGCGAGCTGGAGAAGCTCTGGCTGCCCTGAGGTTCGTCGGTAAAGGCGGCTGATGTGCGCCGTTTGCCGCGTGGACGGACCAACCTGGCGCAGCCCACCCCGGGTCCGGACTTCCGGCACGGGTCACGGAGGGTGGCGACGGCGACGATGGCGCCACCGCGTCCGTGCTTGTTCGACGGCCACGGCGATCTGTCCCGTCTCCGCCTGTGAAGGAATCCACGATGTCCCTGCTGTCCCTGGTCATGGCCGCCACCGCGGCCACCTCACCCGCGCCCATGGCGGATGCCGCGACGCTCGCCGCCATCGAAGCCACCTGCCTCGACTACGTCGACGGCCAGCTGGAAGGCGATCCCGCACGCGTGGCGCGCGCGCTGCATCCGGACCTCGCCAAGCGCGCGGTGACCGGCGATACGCCCGACGAACGCCTCGGCCTGCGCCGCATGTCGAAAGAGGAACTCGTTTCGCTGACGCGCCAGGGCGTGCTGAAGACGCCGAAGGACCAGTGGAACCGCAGCTGCCGCATTCTCGACGTCACCGCCGAGACCGCCGCCGTGCGACTGGAAACCCCGTGGTTCGTCGACCACTTCCACATGGGCCGCTACGGCGACCGCTGGATCATCGTCAATGCGCTGTGGCACATGAAGCCGCGTTGAGCGCGACTCACGGTCCATCCGCGATGCGAGGACAGAAGTCGTAGGCCGTCGCACGTCTGCACAGGTCATCGCACTCAAGACCGTAGAGGGTGGATATGCCCACTCGGTAGCGGTGGGCATGCAGTCGTTCGACCATCAGATGCTCGCGCATCGGCGCACCTCGTGAGTACACGGCCGCGATGCGTTCACGACGGTGCTGGATGTCATGCCGGATCATCCCGTGACGTAGCGCGAATGCGTCGACCCTGCGGATCAGCAGCGGCAGGCCTGCGCGGGTGATGGGACAGACCTGCACGTGGCCCAGCTCGAAGAGCTCGGGCTTGTCGCCGTTCGCCTGCGGGAAATACTCGAGGGCGGAATCGCCGGTGCATCCGTCGGCGAGGATCATCATACAAGCCGTGGCCGCGCTCAGGCGCCACGTCCAGCGGCGCGTCATGCCTCGGTACCGTCGACGGAACGGCGGTCTGCGATCGGCCGGGGCAGTGCCGTCGCGATATACAGCCACAGCATCAGCGAGCCGATGGACAGCGCCAATCCGGCAGGAATGCGATGGATCAGTGCCGCCATGGCCGTCACGCCGGCGGCGATCGACATTGTCCAGCGCAGCGCACGCCGGCACGACGCCCGCCTTGGTGGCGACAGCCACGCCATCGCAGCACCCGCTGCTACCCGCGCAAGGCAGGTTGCAGCCAACAGCATCTGCGCCAGACCGTAGAGCAGGACCACCACGAAGAACGTCGGGCCCTCACCACCGAACGCGTGATCCAACCGGCCCAGTACGATGAAATACAGGATCGCCAACGCAAGCGACATCAGCAGCGTGCCGATGAGCATCGCGCGCCAGCCGGGCAACAGCGACGGCCACAGGATCAGCAGCGTAGCCAGCGGAAGTGCGGCGTCCATGCGCACGCATCCGAGCGTCAGCGTTCTTCGCCTGGATGCGGCCGGGCGGCGACGTGGTACAGCCATGCCGACGCCAGCCAGGCCGCCGTGCAGACCAGCGTGAGCACCAGCATGAACAGCGCCGGCGTCTGCGTGTCCATCGATATCGCGATGGCGCCAGCGGCAACCTGCAGGCAGGACATGAGCGACAGCACCTGCGCCATGCCGCGCGCCTGCAGTCTCGATAGCGCGGCGCCGATTGCCCCGACCAGCAGTACCGCGGCGAACATCAGGTTCGCCGGATGCTCCGGTTCGTCGACGATGCCGACCGCCAGGCTCGCCCATACCAGCAGGAAGGCGGTGCCGATGGCCAGCAGGCTGGCCACCAGATAGGCCGGTGCGCGCGCCACGCGCACGACCGCCTCGAACGCGAGGCAGGCCACCAGCAGCATGGCGCCGAACAGCGCGAAATCGCGGCCGGTCCACGCGATCTCGTCGGTGAAACGCATCGCCACCCACGGCAGCGCCAGCAGGGCCAGCGCGCCGCCCCACGACAGCGGCCGAAGCACGCGCGTCCACGGTGCAACCGGCGACAGGGCAGGAGGGTTCATGGTCGGATCCGGAGGCCGGCAGGAGTGCCGGCCTGCAGGATCCGCCGTGCAGATGATGCGGCGACGGGGCCTGTGTGAAGTGGAGACGAAGTCCGGCGGTCAGGGCGCCGCGCGGTGCCCGTAGCTCAGCACGCGCGTGACCTGCCACTGGCCGTCGCGCTCGCGCCAGATCATCACGAAGTCCGCCTCGCCCGCACAGGTGGTTTCCGTCATCGCGCAGAAGCGGTGTCTGCCCTGGGCGATGGCGCCGAACCCCTGGATCGGGAACACCGCCAGCGTGCCCGGCACGCGTTCGCGCCGGTACTGGCCGCAGGCGTACTGGCGCGTGCGGCCGATCATCTCGTCGCGGGTCCAGGTGACGCCGCCGGTGTCGTGGTAGAACTCCACCGCCGGGTCGAAGTAACTGGCGTGCTTCGCCAGCTGCGCGGGATCGGCGCAGGTGTTGAAGGTCTCGAACAGCGCCGTGTCCAGCGCGTCGATCGTCTGTGTGAGCTGCTCCGGCGTGCGCCCGGCTGCAGCCGCGGAGTCCACCGCGCCGAACAGCAGCATGCTGCCCATCAGTCCCGACATCGCCGCCCGTGCGACGCGAGAACGCGCGATGCTCATGCCGACACCAGCCGTGCGCGCGGACGCCCGCCCAGCAGGCGGGCCGGCAGCATCAACAGCGCGTGCAGGAACGCGAACAGCGCCGAGAAGGTGATGCCGACCAGCCGGAACGGCAGCGACAGCAGCCAGACGAACGGCCAGGCCACCAGCGCCAGCACGGCGAGCGGCCAGCACAGGACGAACAGCAGGCACCAGGCGAGCAGGGCGACGAGGGTCTTCATGGGGTGGCTCCTTCAGCGGCCAGCGGATCACGAGGCGACCATCGTGGAGGCCCGTGCCCGCGCTCGCCAGCGCCCTGCGACGAATCGCCCGGCAGGCCGACGAAGCCGCCCGTCACCTGCGCGAATGGGCGCGTCCGGCGCTCAGGGCTGCGGCGGCAATAGCGGTGCCTCGGCCGGCGGCGGTCCGCGCCGCACCACGTCGCGCTGCATCGTCGCCAGCACGCGCAGCAGGCGGTTCTGGGTGGTGCGTGGCAGCTTGCGCTCGTCCATCGCCCACATCAGATCCTCGACCAGCGCATTGAAGTCGGCCTCGCTCACGGTCACGTGCTTGTGCGCCTCGGCCATCGGCTTGCCGGCGTAGGTGCAGGAGCCGCCGGACTGCACGCACAGGAATTCCACCAGCCGGTCGTTGAGGTGGATGATGTCGACGTCGGCGAAGTGGTGGGCGATGCGCGGATCGTCGGACACGCGGAACAGCAACGTCTCCACCAGCGCCTCGATGCCGCTGCGCTGTCCCAGTTCGCGGTACAGCGTGTCGTCGCGCGGCGGCGTGGATGCACAGCCGGCCACCGCCAGCAGGCCGGCCAGCAGCAGTGCGGTGGCGCTGCGCAGGATCGTCATCTCAGAAGCTCCACTGCACGGAGACGTACGCGCCGCGCTGGTCGTCCAGCGTGGCGATGCTGCCCAGGTCCGCCCACGCGCCGACCACGGCGACGCGCTTGTTGGGGAACCAGGCGATGAACACGTCGCGCCAGTCGTCCTCGCGGACGAAACCCAGGTTGTCGGGCTTCTGCCGGTACTCCACGCCGACCGCCAGGCGCGGATCCAGCAGCACCGCCGCCGATCCTTCCCACACCCATTGGCGGTCCGCGCGGCGATCGCCGCCGAAGCCGAGCAGTCCCGTCTGGTTGGCGCTGGTCGAGCGCAGCGTGGCGTTGAGCAGCAGTTGGTAGCCGCCGGCCGCATCGAGGAACAACTTGCTGGCGCTGACGGAGGCGTCGGTACCGTGGTCCTGGCGCGCACCCACCGCCAGCGGCAGCGCGCCGTCGCGCAGGCGCTTGTGCTGCACGCCCACGCTGATCTGCGGCAGGTGGTTGTAGACCAGGTCGCCGGCCAGTCGCACCTTCACGCCGTAGATGTCCTGTTCCAGCGCATCCCAGGGCAGCGCGAGCCGGCGCTGCAGTTCGCCCAGGTCGAACGACTGCCGCGCGAACGACAGTTCCACCCGGTTGGCGAACGTGTACGAGGCGCCGTACGCATCCAGCGCGTAGTCGCCGGTATCCACGCGCGTGTAGAAAGCGGCACCGCCGTGCTGCGTGTCGGTGCCGTAACCGGACAGCACCGCCCACGGCACGATGCCGCCGCCGGCCGCGCCTTCGATCTGGGTGGCGCCGCCGGTGGCCAGCAGACGTCCCTGGCCGGCGAGGGCGGGCAACGCCGGGAGCAGTGCGGCCAGCGCACAGGCCAGCGGCAGGGCGCGCAGGGCAGGGATCATGCGTCGGTTTCCAGCGTCAGGTCGCCGGCGGGCACCGCGGCTTCGCGACGGCGGCACCAGTCCAGCAGGTCGGCGCTGCCCAGTGGCGCACTGAACAGGTAGCCCTGCACCATGTCGCAGCGGTAGTGGCGCAGCAGGGCCAGCGCGCGGTCGTTCTCCACGCCCTCGGCGATCACCGACAGGCCCATGTTGTGGCCCAGTTCGATGGTGGAACGCACGATCACCGCATCGTCGCTGCCTTCTTCCAGCTGCATGACGAAGCTCTTGTCGATCTTCAGTTCGTCGACCGGCATGCGCTTGAGCTGCGCCAGCGAGGAATAGCCGGTGCCGAAGTCGTCGATCGCCAGCCGCACGCCACACGCCTTCAGCCGGTGCAGCATGCGCAGCGCGTATTCGATGTCCTGCATCAGCGCGCTTTCGGTAACTTCCAGGATCATCCGCGCCGCCGGCACGCCGTGCGCCGCCAGTTTCTGTTCGATGTAGTCCGGCAGGTCCGCGTCCAGCAGGTCCATCGCCGACAGGTTGACCGCCAGCCCCAGGTCCAGGCCGCCAGCGCGCCACGCGGCGTTGCACGCCATGGCCTGGTCCAGCACGAAGCGCGTCAGCTCGTGGATGAAGCCCGACCGTTCGGCCAGGGGAATGAACTCATCCGGCGCCACCGGACCGAGCACGGGATGGTGCCAGCGCACCAGCGCTTCCACGTGCTGCACGTGCGCGCTGGCCGCATCCAGCTTGGGCTGGAACTTCAGCGCCAGTTGTCCACCCGCGATCGCCTGCCGCAGGTCCGTCATCAGTTGCAGTTGCCGCAGGTGCGATTCGTCGCGTCCCGGCTGGTACACCGCCACCCCGCCATGCGCGGCCTTGGCGTCGTACAGCGCAATGTCGGCGCGGCGCAGCAGCGTGTCCGGATCGTCGCCATGCTGCGGATGGCAGGCCAGGCCGAAGCTGCCTTCCACTCCCACCCGGGTGCTGGACAGGTCCAGCGGCTGCTTCAATGCATGCCACAGCGCCTGCGCCCGCGTGCGGGCCGCCTCGCACGGCAGGCCAGGCAGCATCACCATGAATTCGTCGCCGCCCAGGCGCGCCACCAGTTGCGTGTCGTCGAGTGCCCCGCGCAGGCGCCGGGCGACTTCGCGCAGCACCTGGTCGCCGAACGCGTGGCCCAGGGTGTCGTTGATCTCCTTGAAGCGGTTCACGTCCATGACCAGCACGGCCACCTCGCCGCCGGCATCGATCGCCGCCTGCAGGCGGTCGTAGGCATGGCGGCGGTTGGGCAGCCCGGTCAGTCCATCATGGTGCGCCTGGTGCAGGATGCGCGCCTCGCGCGCGGCGATGTCGGCCTGCATGCGCCCGAGTGCGCCGGCCAGTTCGACGATCTCGCGGCTGCCACCGGAGGCCGGTGCCTGCGAATAATCGCCGGCCTGGATGCGCTGCGCCGCCTGCGCCAGCCGCGACACCGGCCGGCTGATGCCGCGCCCCAGCGCCACGGCCACGCCCACGGCCAGCAGCGTCGCCAGCCCGGACAGCAGCAGGATGCGCGAACGCAGCGTGCGGTACGGCGCCAGCGCGCGGTCGTACGAATCCAGCAACACCAGCCGCGCGTCGTCGCCGCGGGTCAGCGGATGCGAATCGGACAGGTAGTGGTCGCCGCCCACCGCCAGCTCGCGCACCTGGGCACCGCCCGGCGTCCACGCCGTGGCCAGCATCGCGCGCTGCTCGGCAGGCAGGGTGGCGGCATGCACGCGCGTGCCGGTGCCGCCGGTGGTGACGAAGGCGGCTTCCAGGCCGGTGAGGCTGCGGTACTGCTGCGCCAACGCATCGTCGTAGCGGCGGCCGACCGCCAGCCAGCCCACGCGCTCCGGCGCCAGCACCGGCAGCATCACCACCAGGTACAGCGCGTTCTCCACCACCACCGTCTGCAGGGCCACGCCTTCCTGCGCCGCCTGTCGCGTGAGGCCCGCCAGCACGTCCGTCGCCGGCGCCGCCATGCCGTCGGCGCTGGCCTGCCACCGGCCATCGCGGTCCAGCAGCCAGGCCAGGTCGGCGCCGATGCGGGTGCCGTGGTTGCCCAGCGCCGAGCGCAGCGTCGGCGCGTCGCCGCTGGCCACCGCCGCACGGAAGCCGAAGTCGTCCGCCAGCACCGAGGCCGAGGCGAGCAGTTGTTCGGAGCGGCTTTGCTGGAACTGCTCCCACACGCGGTGGCCCACGCTCAGTTCCTGCTCCAGCCGCGACGACACCGCGCGCTGGGTGGCCACCGTCACCACCGCGAACGTGGCCAGCTGCGCGGCCGCCACCACCGCGATCATCATCGCGATCACGCGCGTCTGGAAACGGCGGGGCTTCAAGGCGACGGGTCCTTCAGCTGGCGGAACTTCTGCTGCAGCGCGCGCAGCCGGTCGTTGCCGCGCACGTCGTCCTTGGTAGGCGCCAGCGCCACCTGCAGCGTCGCGGAGGTGCCCGCCGCCGGCACCACCAGCGTGCGCTCCAGCGGCGCACCGCTGCCGCGTACATGCCACACGCGTAGCGTGTAGCGGCCGGGCGGCACGTCCAGGGTCAGATGGCCGTCAGCGGCGGTCTTGCCGAAGTAGGGCGTGTCGAGCACCACGATGTGGCCGATCATCCAGTCGTGGATGTTGCAGCCCACCACCACCACGCCGGGCCGGTCGAAGCGGATCGGCGCGGCCTTGTTGCCCGAGTACAGCGGAATCTCGAACTGCCGTGGCTGCGAGAACGAATAGACGTGATGCTGGATGTTGTCGCGGTTGGGGAACGCCACCACCGTGCCGGCCTGCACCGGCAGCACGCCGGGCACGAAGGCCGAGTGCTGCTGGTCCATGCGTGCGGTGGCCGTGCGGGTCACCACCGGCGTCGCGCCATGCAGGCTGACCACGGCCTCGGCGACCGGGCCACCGGGGCTGCCCACCGCCAGGCGCACCTCGGCCGCGTGCGCGCCCGATGCCAGGGCCAAGGCCAGCAGCATCCCCGACCACGCCCTTCCCGCGTGCCCCTGCACCTGCATCGTGTTCCCCTGTCTGATCCAAGCCTTTCAAGCAAATCGCGTGCCATGCACTGCGCCCCGTCACGACGCGTGCCGCGCGCGTCGGGCCCCGTCGCATGGGGCGGGGCCGCACCGGATGCGGCTGAAACTGACGTTACGCGTCATGGCGGCAGACGGATGCAGCCCGTCGGCATCCCGCGTACGCGGTCCGGCGGCCGGGATCCCTCAGTCCACGCCCATCAGCAGGCGCGTGACCTGCGCGGCATCGCGTCCTGCCAGGGTGCCCGGGCGAGCGCCGGACCACAGTGGCGAGAAATCGTCCACGCCCCGCGCCTCGGCGGTGGCGCGCAGCGGCGCCAGCGCCTGCGAGGCCCACGGGAAGGCGGGCGGCAAGGACGACAGCGGTCCGAGTTCGCGCATCAGGCGGTTGACCAGGCCCCGGGCAGGGCGGCCGCTGAACAGGTTCGTGATTGCCGCCTCGCGCCCCGGCGCGCGCAAGGCGGCGCGATGCACGGGCGAGGTGGTGGCCTCCGGGCACAGCAGGTAGGCGGTGCCGGCCTGCACCGCGCTGGCGCCTGCCGCCACCAAGGCCTGCACGTCGGCGCGGTCGCCGATCCCGCCGGCGGCGATCACCGGCACCGTCAGCGCCTTCGACAGCGACGCCACCAGCGTGCGCGTGTCGGGTTGCCGGGCCAGATCGTCGGACAGGAAATGCCCGCGGTGGCCTCCGGCCTCGGTGCCCTGCGCGATCACCGCATCCACGCCATGGCGTTGCAGCCACAGCGCCTCGTCCTGCGTCGTCGCCGACGACAGCACCGTGGCGCCCCAGCCCTTGATGCGCGCCAGCAGCGCGGGGTCGGGCAGGCCGAAGTGGAAGCTGACGATGCGCGGGCGGTAGGCCTCCAGCAGATCGACGGTGGCCGCATCGAGCGGGCGCCGCGCGCCGGCCGTGGAAGGCGCGGGCGGCGCGATGCCGTACTCGGCGTAGTACGGGGCCAGCGCCTCGCGCCAGCGCTGCTGGTCGGCCACCTCCGGTTCGGCCATCGCGTGGCAGAAGAAGTTGAGGTTGACCGGCTGTGGCAGCGTCGCGAATACCTGCAGCGCGGTGTCCAGTTGCGCCGACGACAGCATCGCGCAGGGCATCGAACCGAGGCCGCCGGCAGCGGTGACGGCGATGGCCAGCGCTTCGTCCTGCACACCGGCCATCGGCGCCTGGATCAGCGGCAGTTCGGTGCCGAACAGCGAGGCGAGGGTGGTCATGGCGACAGCTTACGTGGGTGTGGAGCTGCCCGGCAGGGACCTGGTGGTGGAAAACCTCGACCTCCGGCATCGCGTGTCTTCGAACCTCCAGGTGGCGCTGTCTCCTCAATCCGGCGTGTGGAAGTCGGCCAGCGCGATGCCATCCACCGTGAGCAGGCGGTCCAGACGCACCCGCTCGCCGGTGGCGAGCTCAGCGTATTCAATGCCGTCGTGGGCCGACAGGGTGACGATGCGGGTATCGCGCTGTTGCGGCAGGCCGGCGTCATCCAGGAACCGGATGACGACCGTGGCACGCCGGGTGGCGGTGGCTTCCAGCACGTCGTGGAATTCGCAGTCGATGGGTACGTAGGGTGCGGGCGTGTCGGGCATGGCGGGCATTCGTGCAGGGAGGGGCAGGCAGCATGATGAATGTCGCGGTGCGTGTCCTGCAGCATCGTGCGGTCCATCGCAGGGCGGAAACGGCGAGCGCGGTCGTACCATCGACGCAGTAAGCTGCCGGCCGACACGCGTCGATTCCAGGCTGACCGCTTCGTCGCCCGTACATCACCCCGCAAGGACATCCTGATGAAATACCTCGGCCTGGCCTATTTCACCCCCGAGAAGTTCGCGGCCATGCGGCCGGAAGCGGTCGAGGCGCTGGTCAGCCAGTGCCCCGCACTGGACAAGCGGATGCGCGCCACCGGCAAGGTGCGGATGGCCGCCTCGCTGGGCGACCAGGACGGCTGGAAGACGCTGCGTCCACGCAACGGCAGCACCCAAGTCAGCGACGGCCCCTACACCGAGGCGAAGGAAGTGGTGGGCGGTCTGTTCGTCATCGATGCGGACAGCCCCGAGGAGGCGGTGCGGATCGCCTCGCTGCATCCGGCCGCCACGCTGGGCGAAGAGGGAGGCTGGGCCGTTGAGCTGATTCCGATGGAGTTCCATGTCGAGGGATGAACAGGACGGGAGGCGGCACATGATCCAGCTTCCGACACGGGAGCCCTGCGATCTCTGCGTGGCGGCGCGCGACGAACCGTGGAAGATCATCGACGAGGGCGAGCACACGCTGACGGTGATCAACCCGTGGCAGTTCGAGGCCGGCCAGTGCTGCGTCATCACGCGCCGGCACGTCGCCACGCTGCTCGATCTTTCCGCGCCGGAGTGCGCGGCCATCCTGGTGGCGGCCAAGCGCGTGGCCGAAGCCCTCGTCGGCGCCTATCGGCCGCTGGGCATCCTCACGTTCCAGAACAACGGCGTGTACAGCGGTCAGGAAACGCCGCACTTCCATTTCCATGTCGTGCCCCGCCAGCCGGGCAGCGACTGGGGCATCGGGCCGCCGCAACTGGCCACCTTCGATGGTGCCGGACGACCGCGCGGCACCGCGCACGATCCTGCCAACGATGCGGCACGCATGGCGCGCGTCCGCGTGTCGGCCGAGGTGCTTGCCGAACGCGTGGAGAGGATCCGCGCGCATCTGCCGCCGTAGGTGGAGAACAGGCCGCATCGTGTTCACGTGCAGCGAGAGCGATCCACGTGGCGCGTGCAGAGCCGCAGGCGAAAGCCTTGAATGCCGTCAGTGATGCATGCGCTCCCGGTATGCTCCGCGAACCCGGGCTACGTATCCTGCGCTCAAGGGCAGACCGCCACGGCGCCTCCCGACCTCCCGTTCGTGGTGAGCTCGTCGAACCACGCTGTTCGCAGCAGGTATCGATCTGCTGGAGCTGCCGACGGCACGCAAAGTAGCGTGGTTCGACAGGCTCACCACGAACGGGATCCCACGTAGTCCGGTAAGCGAGGCGCATCCGGGAATGCGTCGGGTGATGCGTGTCCCCGGGTTTCGCTGCGCTCTACCCGGCTAAGGATCTCCAACCGAGCGATGGCGCGCTGCGCAACACCCGCGCCACGGGTTCACGCCGGCTTCGCGCGTCGCTGCGGCACAGTCTGGCCATGACCCATCTGAACATCCTCTACGTCGACGACGACGACACCCATCGCGCCATGGTGGCGGAGGCCATCGCGGTGGCCGGACATACGGTGACCCAGGCCGGCACTGCTACCGCAGCGCTCGACCTGCTGCGGCAGGGACGCTACGACTGCGTCGTGACCGACTACTGGATGCCCGACATCACCGGCGCTGCGGTCGCGCAGGAGGCGCGCGCGCTGCACCCGTGGGCGACGGTGTGCGTGGTGTCGGGGCACGACAAGCACGACATGGTCGGCCTGCCGCCCGGCACCCTGCTGATGACGAAGCCGTTCAGCGTGCCGCTGCTGCTGGATGTGCTGACGCCGCGGTAGACGCAGCGCGGTCCCGGCGCCGTGGATCGGACGCGCGCGTCATGTCGGCCGATCTTCCCGTGATCGTGGTGGCTGGATCGCCGGTGCGTGCTGCGCCAACAGGTCCACGATCCAGTCGATGAACACGCGCAGCTTGCGGCTGACATGGCGGCTGGGCGGGAAGGCCAGGTACATCGGCATCGGTGCCAGGTGCCAGTCCTCGAACAGCGGCACCAGTTCGCCGCGTTCGACGGGCGCGTGCGCCATGTACTGCGGCAACCACAGCACGCCCAGGCCCGCCAGGCCGGCGGCGAGATAGGCGTTGCCATCGTCCACCGACAGCACATGCCGGCCCTGCACGCGCAGCTGTTCGTCGCCACGCTGCATCGCGTACGCCGGCAGGGCGCCGCTACGCGCGCCGCGATAGCCGACGATGCGGTGCGGATCGTCTTCCAGTGCCTGCGGATGCGCGGGCGTGCCGACCCGGGCCAGGTAGGCGGGTGCGGCGTAGATCCCGAGCAACAGGTCGCCGACATGCCGCGCGCGCAGCGAGGGATCGGTGAGTTCGCCGCCGCGCACCACGCAGTCCACGTTCTCGTCGATCAGGTCCACCTTGCGATCGCTGGCGCCCAGGTCCAGCTGGATCTCCGGATAGCGCGCATGGAACGCGGGCAGCGCCGGCACCAGCACCAGGCTGGCCAGCGGCCCGGGCACGTCCACGCGCAGGCGACCGCGCGGAGATGCCGAGGCCGCCGACAGGCTGGTCTCGGCATCGTCCAGGTCGGCCAGCAGGCGCACGACGCGCTCGTAGTACGCGGCACCGTCGGCGGTGACGTTGACCTTGCGCGTGGTGCGGTGGAGCAGCTTCACCCGCAGGTGCGTTTCCAACTGCTGCACCAGCTGCGTCACCCGCGTGCGGCTGGCCTGCAGCGTGTCGGCCGCCTTGGTGAAACTGCCGGTCTCGACCACGCGGACGAAGGCCTGCATCGCCTCGAGGCGGTCCATGCGGATTCCTGGGGGGAAGGGGATTGTTCCGATTCTACAAACAGTGATCCCCGGATCGTCGTCTGTATCCCCACCGGGGCGCGGCCTACAGTGGCCGCCAGTAGCGGGGCCGCCGGTCCCGACAGGAGATTCCCCCATGAACACCCGTGACGTCGTCTTTCCCGCAGGCCGCCATGCCCTGTACGAGCAGCACCGCTATTCCCCGGCCGTGCGCGCCGATGGTTTCCTGTTCGTGTCCGGACAGGTGGGCAGCCGCGAGGACGGCACGCCCGAGCCGGACTTTGAAGCGCAGGTGCGGCGGGCCTTCGCCAACCTGCAGGCCACCCTGCAGGCCGCGGGCTGCGGGCTGGACGACATCGTCGACGTGACCACCTTCCACACCGATCCGGAGCGCCAGTTCGACACCGTGCTGGCGGTCAAGGACGAGATCTTTCCGCAGGCGCCGTATCCCACCTGGACCGCACTCGGCGTGAACTGGCTGGCCGGCTTCGATTTCGAGATCAAGGTCATCGCCCGCCTGCCGCGCTGAACCCGCTCCGTCACTCCGCCAGTGCCGCCTCCACCGCGGCGCTGGCGTGCAGGGCAGTGGTATCGAACAGCGGCACGCGCGCGTCCTGTGGCCCCACCAGCAGGCCGATCTCGGTGCAGCCGAGGATGATGGCATCCGCGCCGCGGACCACCAGCTCATCCATGATGCGGCGGTAGGCCTCGCGCGCTTCGTCGCGGATGATGCCCCGGCACAGTTCGTCATAGATCACGTCGTGCACCACGGTACGGTCGTCCGCGTCCGGCACGATCACCTGCAGGCCATGCGCCTGCTGCAGGCGCTGGCGGTAGAAGTCCTGCTCCATGGTGAAGCGGGTGCCCAGCAGGCCGACGGTGCGATGTCCTGCGGCGGTGATCGCCGCGCCGGTGGCATCGGCGATGTGCAGCAGCGGAATCGATACCGCGGCTTCGATCAGCGGCGCCACCTTGTGCATGGTGTTGGTGCACAGCACCAGCAGGTCGGCACCGGCCGCCTGCACGCGGCGCGCCGCATCCGCCAGGCACTCGCCGGCGGCGTCCCAGTCGCCCTCGCGCTGCAGCTGCTCGATCTCGTGGAAGTCCACGCTGTACAGCACCACGCGCGCCGAATGCAGGCCGCCGAGCCGCGCCTTGATGCCCTCGTTGACCAGGCGGTAGTAGGGCAACGTCGATTCCCAGCTCATCCCGCCGATCAGGCCGATCGTCTTCATGCGTGTCCCGCCCGCCGCTGTGGTCGTACGCGGATTATGCGGGGCCGCGCGCGCGGGAGGGTTGAGCGTTTCCGTGGGTGAGGGTAGGTTGGCTTGCACGCGGCGTCATGCGCCACGCCTTTCCGCCGTTTCCGCGCCGCAGAGGATGCCCGATGAAATACCTGATCTCCTTCCCCAGTGCCGCCATGCGGGTCTCGGGGCTCGCGCTGGACGCGGCCGGTCGCGATTCCCGCGCGGTGATCGCGGCGGCGAAGGTCGCGGGCGTGTACGTCTTCGGCGGCGGCATCGACGAGAGTGTGCCGCCGGTGCGGGTGTCGGGCGACGGACAGGTGGCCGAAGGCGGGTATCCATGGGCGCCGCCACTCGATGGCGGGTTCTGCGTGCTCGAGCTGCCGACACGCGCCGAGGCCATCGCCTGGGCGGCCCGCATCGCTGAGGCGTGCTGCGATCAGGAGTTGCGGGTCTTCATGTTCGATCCGGCATCGTGACGCCGCGCGCTACTCGGGTTGGAACGGCATCGGTCGTGATCGCACTGCCCTGAACGTCTTGGACACGGATCGACACCAGGCAATACCAGTGAACCTGCGTGTCGATCCGCCGCCCTCCACCCGGTCCGCGTCCCTCGTGCGATCGGTGCGTGGCGAACTGCGTTCCCATTCGTAGGAGAATGCCGGCATGCAGCGGGAGACGATGATGGACGACCTTGCTCCGTTCGATACGCATCGCGTGGACAACCAGCCGCCGCCGTTCGAGCCGCGCGACCTGTGGGCGGACGACGTGGCGATGCGCGAGGCCGTGGCACGCGCAGGGGGCGAGGCGTTCGCCGTCCGGCTCGCCGGTTACGGTGCGTTGGCGGGCGATGAACTGTATCGGCTCGGCTTCGACGCCAACCGCGACCGTCCGCGCCTGCGCACGCACGACTGCACCGGGCAGCGCATCGACACCGTCGAATTCCATCCGGCTTACCACCGGTTGCTGGCAGTGGCGAAGACGCACGGCGTTGCCGGGCTGTCGTGGCACGAGCCGGTCCCGGGTGCGCATGTCGCGCGTGCGGCGCTGAGCTACCTGCATCACCAGGCCGAAGCGGGCACCAGCTGTCCGCTGACCATGACGCACGCCGCCGTGCCGGTCCTGCAGCGCGAACCGGGCCTGCACGACTGGGCGATGAAGGCCGCCGCACCGCACTACGATCCCCGCGACGTGCCCATCGCCGACAAGGCCGGCATCACGCTGGGCATGGGCATGACCGAGAAGCAGGGCGGTTCGGACGTGCGGACGAACGCCACCACCGCCACGCCTGCCGACGACGGTACCTATGCGCTGGTGGGGCACAAGTGGTTCTTCTCCGCGCCGATGTGCGATGGCTTCCTGGTGCTGGCGCAGGCGCCCCGTGGGCTGACCTGTTTCCTCATGCCGCGTCGCCTGGACGACGGCCGGAAGAACGCGTTCCGCCTGATGCGGCTCAAGGACAAGCTGGGCGACTGGGCGAACGCCTCCAGCGAAGTCGAGTTCACCGGTGCGCGTGCCTGGCGTGTCGGCGATGAAGGTCGCGGCGTGGCGACCATTATCGAAATGGTGATGCTGACGCGGCTGGACTGCATGTTGGGCTCCGCCGCCGGGATGCGGATGGCCCTGGCGCAGGCCGTGCACCACGCGCGTCATCGCGTCGCGTTCGGCAGGCCGCTGGTCGAGCACGCATTGATGCGCAACGTACTGGGGGACCTGGCGCTGGAATCGGAGGCCGCCACCGCCTTCGCCGTGCGGGTGGCGGGCGCGGTCGACGCGGCGCGGCGGGATCTGGACGAAGCGGCCTTCGCCCGCGTCGCCACGGCGGTGGGCAAGTACTGGATCTGCAAGCGAGCGCCCGCGTTCGTCAACGAAGCGCAGGAATGCCTGGGCGGGGCGGGGTACGTGGAGGAATCGATCCTGCCGCGGCTGTACCGGCAGGCGCCGCTCAATTCGATCTGGGAAGGCAGCGGCAACATCCAGTGCCTCGATGTGCTGCGGGCGTTGTCGCGCGAGGCCGGCGCGCGCGAAGCGATCGCTGCCGAGCTGGCGTCGGCTGCCGGCAGGGACACGGTCTATGACACCTTCGTCGATCGCCTGCACGGCGACCTCTCGTCCGCCACCGAGGTCGGCGCGCGCCTGATAGTGGAGCGGGTGGCGTTGGCGTTGCAGGCGGCCGTGCTGCTGCGTGCCGGCAGTCCTGCAGCGGCGCTGTTCGTGCGCAGCCGGCTGGGCGGTGCGCATGGGCTCGCATTCGGCACCTTGCCCGACGATGCGGACACCGGTGTGCTCCTGGCCCGGGCGCTGCCGGCATGACGGCATGGCGCTGGACGCTGATGGTGCTCGCGACCTTCGGCCTGTCGTTGCACGCGCGGGAACCGGCGCGATGGCCGCCGCCGTTGCTGCCCGCTGCCCAGCAGGCGGACGCGATCCACGTCCACAAGGCGCAGCGTCGCCTGGACCTGCTGCGTGCAGGCCGCGTCATCGCGACCTATCGCATCGTGCTGGGCAGCGCGCCGGTGGGGCACAAGCGGCAGCAGGGCGACCGGCGCACGCCGGAGGGCGACTACCGCATCACCTACCGCAATGACCGCAGCCGCTTCCACCTGTCGCTGCGCATTTCCTACCCGAACGACGCTGACCGGCGGCAGGCGGTGGCGCGTCGCGTCGATCCCGGCGGCGACATCATGATCCACGGCGCGACGCCACCCGGTTCGCAGGTGGATTGGACCGAAGGCTGCATCGCGGTGACGGATGCGGAGATGGAGGCCATCTGGCAACGTGTGCCGGTGGGCACGCCGATCCGCATCACGCCCTGAGCAGGTCGCCGGTCAGCGGGCTCCGCCGCGCGACAGCGCACGGGAACCGGTGATGATCAGGCGGACCATTTCCGACAGCTGCTCGATCAGTTCCGGATCCTTTTCCGGCGGCAGGTCCATCGCGGTGGCGCCCATGGCGAAGACCAGGCGGGTGATCGCCTTGGAGACCAGTGCGGGCTCGTACAGCGGCGCGTTGTCGCGCGCGGCCAGCCGGATCAGGTCGATGCACAGCTCTTCCTCGAAGAACTGCAGTTCGCGTTCCACCGCGTGCTTGAAGGCGTCCGAGCCGACATTGCCTTCGCGCAACAGCACGTGCAGCAGCTTGTCGTCGGCGCGCAGCTGTTCCATGAACGCTTCCACCGATCCGCGCACCACGCTGCGGTCGCTGCTGGTGGCACGGTGGCGCGCCTCACCGATGATCTTGCGCAGCGAACGGCCGGCCAGATCGATCAGCGCCACCGCCAGTTCGTCCATGTCGCGGAACTGGCGGTAGAAGCTGTTCGGCGCGATGCCGGCCTCGCGGGCGACCTCGCGCAGGCTCAGGGAGGAAACGCTGCGGTGCGGGCCGACCAGTTTCAGGGCGGCCGCCATCAGGTCTTCGCGCGAAATGGACGCCTTGCGGCCGGGGCCGTGGTCGTCCTGGAGCTGCGGTTGCGGGTTGGGGATCACGCGAGGGCGCCGGGCATACGGAGGAGTAGGGGCATCATAGCCCCGTAAATTAATATACAAGTGTATACACACGCGTCTTCACAGGGGTATAGTGAGGCCATGAATGCTCAGATCCGTCCGACCCCCCGCCGGCCCGGTCCCCTGAAACGCCTGATCCGGCCGCTCGTGAAGCCGGACATCTTCGATTTCTGGGCCACCCGCTTCCATCGCACTTGGACCTGGGAGCGGCCGCTGGCGCGGCTGGTCGCGCGCGAACCGGCCTCGGCCGATGCCGTGACCCTGCTGTTCAAGCCCAATCGCCACTGGGCCGGCCATCGCGCCGGCCAGCACGTGAACCTGGGCGTCGAGGTCGACGGCGTGCGCCTGACCCGCAGCTACAGCCTGACCGCGCCGCCGCGCGCGGACGGCCTGCTGCCGGTGACCGTCAAGGCGATCGAAGGCGGCAAGGTCAGTCGGCACCTGTGCCGGGACGCCCGCATCGGCGACATCGTCGACCTGGGCCAAGCCTTCGGCGAGATGACGCTACCGGCATCGCCCGGGGGTGCCTTCCTGCTGCTGGCCGCCGGCAGCGGCATCACCCCGCTGATGGCGCTGGTACGCGAACTGGCCGGGCAGGGCATGCCGGCCGACCTCACGCTGCTGTACTGGGTGCGCCGCCGCGAGGAAGCCTGCTTCCTCGACGAGTTGCGCATGCTGGCGGCCCGCCATCCACGCTTCCACTTCCGGCTGCTGCTGACCCGTGACGCTGCCGCGGCCCCGGATGAAGCCGAAGGCCGCATCGACGATGCCCTGCTCGCCCCACATGCGGGCGACCTGTCGGCGCAGCAGGTGATGGCGTGCGGCCCCGGCGGGTTCGTCGAAGCCGCCCGCGGGCTGGTGGCTTCGCGGGTCGCCGCGTTCCGGGCGGAAGCGTTCACCGCGCCGCCGGTCACCGTGGTCGACGAGGGCGAGGTCGACATCCGCCTGCAACGCAGCGGTCGCACGCTGCGCGTGCCGCGCGGCGAATCGCTGCTGGTTGCCCTGGAGCAGCACGGCTTCAAGCCGCCGAGCGGCTGCCGCATGGGCATCTGCAACACCTGCGCCTGCGGCAAGTCCGCCGGCAGCGCCCGCCACCTGCCCAGTGGCGAACTGATCCACGAACCCACCCAGGCGCTGAAGCTGTGCATCCACAGCGCCGCCACCGACCTCGAGCTGGACCTCTGATGGGCTCTTCACGCAACCGCACACTCACCGCAGCCGAACTCGACCGCTTCGGCGAGGAACTGGACGCGTTGCGCGCGCGCACCGTGGCGACCCTCGGCCAGCGCGATGCGCGCTACATCCGCAACGTGGTCAAGGCGGTGCGCTACACCAACCTGGGCGGGCGCGCGCTGCTGTTCGCCGCGGCGATCGCCGGCGGCCTGTGGCTGGCCGACAGCGCGGTGGGCTGGCTGTTCTGGGTGCTGTGGGCGCTGGGCGCGCTGTCGCTGGGCCTGGGCAAGATCCTGGAGAACATGGAGCTGGGCCACAACGTCATCCATGGCCAGTACGACTGGCTGGGAGATCCGCAGCTCAACGGCAAGACCTACGACTGGGACATCGTCGGCACCGCCGACAACTGGCGGCACACCCACAATTTCCGCCACCACACCTACACCAACGTGCGCGGCCTGGACGACGACATCGGCTACGGCCTGCTGCGCATCTTCCCCGAGCAGAAGTGGCGTCCGTTCTACCTGCTGCAGCCGGCCATCGCGGTCGTGTTCGCGCTGCTGTTCCAGTGGGGCATCGCCATCCAGGATCTGAAGCTGGGCCGCTGGTGGAGCGGCAAGATGTCCGCCAGGCAGCTGCGCCAGAAGTCCGCGCCCGTGGTGCGCAAGATGGGCAAGCAGCTGGCGAAGGACTACGTGATCTACCCCGCGCTGGCCGGTCCGTTCTTCCTGCCGGTGCTGCTGGGCAACATGGTGGCCAACGGCCTGCGCAACGTGTGGACGTACGTGATCATCTTCTGCGGGCACTTCACCGCCCATGCGGAAACCTTCCCGAAGGAATGCATCAAGAACGAATCGCGCGGCCACTGGTACCTGCGCCAGCTGCGCGGCTCGTCCAATCTGCGCGGCGGATTCCTGATCAACGTGCTGTCGGGCAACCTGAGCCACCAGATCGAGCACCACTTCTTCCCCGACGTGCCGGCCAACCGCTACGCCGAAATGGCCAGGGAAGTACGCGCCATCTGCGCGCGCTATGGCCAGCACTACAACACCGGCACGCTGCTGACCCAGTTCGGCCAGGTGTGCTGGCGGATCGTGCGGCACGCCTTCCCCAGCCGGCCGCGCCGGCTGCCGGTGATGGCCGACGCCGCCGCGTAACGGCTAGCGCAGGTCCGGCGGCGCCGCGGCCTGGGCGGCGCGCGCGATCCCGCGCTTGATCCGCCACTCGGCGAAGAACGATGCCGAGATCAGGGCCGTGCCCAGCAGGCCCAGCCACTGGAACCACGGGTTCTCGAACACCTTGTCGGCCAGGTCGTTGTCCCGCATCTGCAGGCGCAGCAGGCGGATCTCCGCGGTGAGCGCGTCGACCCCGCCGGCGCCATCGGCGGCGGCCTCGAACGGTGCTTCCGTTGCCGCCGCGGGGGCGTCGTCGGTGGCGTTGCGTTCCACCACGACCACCAGCGCCGAGGTGAGCAGGATCAGCGCGGTACCCAGGCCGCGCAGCAGCGGCGGCAACGCGTCGGGAATCATGCAGGGGCTCCGGCCGGGGACCGTCGCATGCTAGACCACGCGGCGCGCGGCACCAACGGCGCGCGGCGTGCTCAGTCGAGGAACTGCAGGCGGGCCAGTTCCGCGTAAAGGCCATCCTCCGCCAGCAGCTCGTCGTGCGTGCCCTGCGCCACGATCCGGCCACGGTCCATCACCACGATCCGGTCCGCCTTCAGGACGGTCGCCAGGCGGTGCGCGATGACCAGCGTGGTGCGACCGTCCATCAGGCGCTCAAGCGCATGCTGCACGGCGCGCTCGCTCTGCGCGTCGAGCGCGCTGGTGGCTTCGTCCAGCAGCAGGATGGGCGCGTCCTTGAGCAAGGCGCGTGCGATGGCGATGCGCTGCTGCTGGCCGCCGGACAGGCGCGCGCCGCGTTCGCCGAGCTGGCTGTCGAAGCCGTCCGGCAGTTCGCGGATGAAGTCGTCGGCTTCGGCGGCTTCCGCCGCGGCCTGCAGCTCGGCGTCGGTGGCGTCGAGCTTGCCGTAGCGGATGTTGTCGGCCGCACTGGCGGCGAAGATGGTGGGCTGCTGCGGGACCAGCGCGATGTGTTCGCGCAGCTGCGCGGGATCGAGTTCGCGCAGGTCCACGCCGTCGACCTGCACGCTGCCGGTATCGGCATCGTGGAAGCGCAGCAGCATCGAGAACACGGTGCTCTTGCCGGCGCCGGACGGACCGACCAGCGCGACGGTTTCGCCGGGACGCACGATCAGGTCGAAATCGTCGAGCGCGGGCAGGTCCGGGCGCGACGGGTAATGGAACGACACGTGGTCGAAGCGGATCTCGCCTCGCACCGGCGTCGGCAACACGCGTGGCGCCGACGGTGCGCGGATCGCCGGGGTCTCCCCGAGCAGTTCGGCGATGCGGCCCATGCCGCCTGCCGCGCGCTGCAGTTCGTTCCAGACCTCGGCCAGGGCACCGACCGAACCACCGCCGATCAGCGCGTACAGGACGAACTGCCCCAGCGTACCCGCCGTCATCGTGCCGTCGATGACGTCGTGCGCGCCCGACCACAACACCAAGGTGATCGCACCGAAGATCAGCGTGATCGCCGCCGCCGTTACCCACGCCTGCGCACGGATGCGGCGGCGCGCCGTATCCACCGCGATGGCGATCGCATCGCCGAAACGGCCGCGTTCGTAGGGTTCGCGCGCATGCGCCTGCACCGTACGCACGGCGCCCAGCGTTTCGCTGGCCAGCGTGTTGGCGTCGGCCACGCGGTCCTGGCTGGCGCGCGAGGCCTTCTCCAGCCGGCGCGCGCCGAGCACGATCGGCAGCACCGCCAGCGGAATCCCGATCAGAGCGAAGGCCGCCAGTCGCGGGCTGGTGACGAACAGCATCGCCAGACTGCCGATCACGGTGACGCTGCTGCGCAGGGCGACCGACATGCTGGTGGCCACCACGGTGCGAAGGAGTTCGCTGTCGGCGGACAGGCGCGAGACGAGCTCCCCGCTGCGGCTGCGGTCGTGGAATTCGGCGTCCAGGCCGATCAGATGACCGTAAAGCTGGCCGCGCAGGTCGGCGACCACTTTTTCGCCCAGCAGCGACACGAAGTAGAAGCGCGCGGCGCTGGCCAGCGCCAGCACCACCGCGACGACGAACAGGAACAGGAAGGCGCGGTTGATGTTGGCGCCGTCGGTGAACCCGTTGTCGATCATCTGCCGGAAGGCGACCGGCAGGCTCAACGTCGCCGCCGACGCCAGCGCCAGCGCCAGCAGCCACGCGGTGAACAGCCCGCCATGCTGGCGCACGAACGGCCACAGCGCGCGCAGGGTGCCCAGCTTCGGTTTCGTTTTGGCGGCGGTGCCGTCCTGTGTCTCGATCTGCGCGCTCATGGGAATCCGTGCTCAAAGCGGTTGTGGAAGAGGCTTCAGCCCCGACCAGGCCGCCATGCTCCTGTCGCACCGGAGCCCCTTCCACAAACACCTGCCGCAGCCCGGACGATCACGCGGGATCGATCACACGCACCCGGTTACGGGTGGCGTCGCGCAGCTGGGATTTCAAGGCGTCCACGCGATCGGCGCGCAATTGCACGAGCAGGCGCGCACCGGTTTCGTCGAAGCCTTCGTCCTGTTTCGTCGCCTGATGGGCGGCGAGCGCGGCATGCACGTGGCCCAGATCATCGAACGGGCAGGCCAGTTCCAGCGTCGCCTGGGCAACGAGCGGCTCACGCGGCGCCAGTCGCAGGCACTCCGCCGCCGCGCCGCCATACGCGCGCACCAGCCCGCCGGCACCCAGCTTGATGCCGCCGTACCAGCGGGTCACCACCACCATCACGCGGTCGACGCCCTGGCCATCGATCGCGGCCAGGATCGGCCGGCCGGCGGTGCCGGAGGGTTCGCCGTCGTCGTTGGATCGGTATTCGTCGCCGATCCGGTACGCCCAGCAGTTGTGGGTGGCGGCCGGGTCGCCGATCTCGCGCAGGAAGGCCAGTGCCGCGTCGGCGCTGTCGACCGGCGCGGCCTGGGCGAGGAAACGGCTGTGCTTCACCTCCAGCAGCTGCGAGGCGCGTGCGGCGAGGGTCTCGCTCACGGGTTGCCGAGCAGCGGGCGCAGGTCGTCCGGCACGCGCTGGAACGGATGCTCCTGCACGAACAACTGCAGGCTGCGCAGGGCGTTGGCGTCGTCGCCCAGGTCGCGGCGCAGGCGGATGCGGTCCAGCCATTCTTCGGGCGGCAGTCGCGTGTCCGCGTCGACCGGCACCTGCAGGTCGGTGCGACGCAGTGCGTTGCGCGCCGCGCTGGGCTGGATGCTGCCGGCGCTGGCCGCTGGCGCAGGAGGAGCAGGGGGGGCTGCAGGAGGCGCAGGTATCGACGTGATCTCGGCCGCCCTGGCGCGGCGTTCGCGCGCACTCACCCGACTTCCGGTCACCGTGACGGCGTCGAGCGTGCGGCTGTCTTCGGCCTTGGCGGCCGCATCGCGCCGCGCTTCGTCGTAGCGGAGCCGTTGCTCCTGCTCTTGCGGAGTCGCCGCGCGGTATTGCATGCGTTCGCGCTGTGCGGCCTCCGGCACGGCCGCCGCGGCGGGAGCGGGAGCCGACGGCAGATAGGCGTCGGCATCCACCGGGAACGCCTGCGGCGCCGCCTCGGCGGCGGCGGGCGCGGGCGGACTGGGTGGTGCCGGCGGAATGATCGCCAGCGGGCTGCGCCTCGGTGCGGGCTCCTGGCGGGCGGCCGCCTCGGCGTTCTGGCGTGCCGGCCCCGACGCGGTCGCCGCGCGTCCGACGGGCGGGGGTGGCATCACCTTGGCGGCCATCGGCGCAGGCGCCTCCTCGGCCACCATCCTCGCGGGAGGACTGTCGGTGATCGGCACCGGCGCCGCAGCATCGGCTGCGGCGACGTCCACGTTTCCTGCGGGCACACCGGCCGACGCGGACGTATCCGTGGGTACTTCGCTGGCGACCGGCACGTCATGCATCGGCCGCAGCTGCCAGGCGATACCCGCGGCGAGCAGCACCGAGGCGGCCACCCCCATGCCCAGCGGCCAGCGACGACGCGTGGGCGGGACCTGGCCACCACCTGCCGGGGCGGCCTGCACCGCCGCGCGCGCGGCACCGAGGATGCGCGCATCCAGGTCGGGCGACGGACCGCCATGCGGTCCCAGCCGCGACAGCGACTGCGCGAGGGCACGCTCTTCGGGGGTCAGGGGCTCGTGGGGCATGCTCATTCGTTCAACCTCGTCCGCAACCGGTCCATCGCATACCGCAGGCGCGACTTCACGGTCTCCCGGCCCACGCCGGTGATCTCGCCGATCTCCTCCAGGGTCAGTTCCTGCTCCAGCCGCAACAGCAGCACCCCGCGCTGCTCGGGCGGCAATTCGTCCATGGCCAGCTGCAACCGCCGCCGCTGCTCGAACTCGGACAGCTGCCGCTCCGGCGTGTCCGGGTCCGGCACGCGCGCGGTGCGCTCCTCCGCATCATGGGGCGCCGCGGGGCGGTGTTTCGATGCGCGCCAGTGGTCGTTGAGGCGATTGTGCGCGATCCGGTACAGCCAGGTCCCGAACGCCGCGTCCGGTTTCCAGCCCTCGCGCGCCGCGATCACGCGCTGCCAGGTGTCCTGGAAGAACTCGTCGGCCAGCGCCGCATCGCGCAGGTGCCGCAACAGAAAGCGGTACAGCGGGCCGCGATGGCGGGCGTAAAGCTGCTCGAAGGCCGACGCGTCACCGGCCGCATAGGCGAGCATCAGGGTTTCATCGGCGGGTTCGGCAAGGTCGTTCACCGCCGCCAGCGTAAGCGGTCCCCGAGCGCCCGTGAAGACGGGACCGGAGACGTCGACCGCCGCGTTCATGCATTCCCGGCCGCGTGCGGCGGTCACGGGCACGAGGAAACCGGCAGTGGCGAGGGGAGCGAGCACAGCCATGGCGAACGTCCGGGCGGTGGCGCAGGGGTTGCCGGCGGCGTTTCCGTTCAGGGGGTGGCAGGCGGTATGCTCGCTGCTGGGGACTCCGGATATCGCACACCGACTCGGTCGGACCACGGTCATGCCTACGCCATCGATCAGCGCCGACAATCCGGACCGCGTGGACGCCTCCCCGGCGGACCACCTCGTGCGCGTGCTGGGCGGCATGCTGCCGGAGGGCGCGGAACTGGCGGTGTGCTGGCGCGACTGGGCCCTGGGCAACGGCGGTGGTGCCACGCCGAACGCGCCGGCCTCGTTGCGTCGCCTGGCCGAGCATGCGCTTGCCGACGGCGGGGTCGGGCACGACGGCCCCGAACTGCGCGTGCATGCCTGGGACAATGCCGACGGCAATGCCCGCGTGGCGCTGGCGCTGGCGTGTCCACAGCCGTTGGCGGAGGCCGAGGAAGCGTCCTGGGTCCTGCTGGCGCGCACGTTGCTGGTGACCTCGCTGGACGCGGCGCGCGCGCAGGCGCGGGTGGTGTCGCTGGAGAAGTCCAAGCGGCTGCAGCAGGCGCTCTACGAGATCGCCGACCTGGCCGGTGCCGACCTGGAAATGCCGGAGATGCTCCGCCGCATCCATGCGGTGGTGAACTCGCTGATGTACGCGGAGAACTGCTACATCGTGCTGTACGACGATCAGCGCCGCACCGTGCGCTTCCTGTATTTCGCCGACCAGCGCGATCCCTACGTCGCCGAGCCCGAGCGCGAATTCGGCGAGGAGGAAATGGCCAACAGCATGACCTTCGCCCTGCTGCGCCACGGCCAGCCGCTGCGCGGGCCATCGGCGGTGATCCGGCAGAAGCTGGGCGTCGTGCGCGATCCCTCGCATGGCCCGGACAGCCTGGACTGGCTGGGCGTGCCGATGCGCCGCGACGACCGCGTCTGCGGCGCCATCGTGGTGCAGAGCTACGACGCGCCGGCCAGCTACGCCGACGAGGATCGTGCGCTGCTGGGCTACGTGGCGCAGCACATCCTCACCGCGCTCGACCGCAAGCACGCGCATGTCGAACTGGAGCATCGCGTGGCGGTGCGCACGCACGAACTGCAGCGCGCCAACCGCGAGCTGCAGGCCGAGATCATGGAGCGCAAGCGTGCCGAAAAGCTGCAGCGCGCGCTGTTCCGCATCACCGACCTGGCCATCACCTCGGAAAGCCTGGAGCGTTTCTACGCGGACGTGCACGTGGTGGTCGACGAGCTGATCGACGCGCGCAACTTCTACATCGCGCTGGTCTCCGACGATGGAGAACAGCTCAACTTCCCGTATTCGATCGACGAACGCGACCCGATGCGCAAGGCGCGGCGGCTGACCAACGGCCTGACCGAGTACGTCATCGCCACCGGTCGTCCGCTGCTGGCCGATCGCGCGCTGATCGGCCAGCTGGCGGAAGAGGGCAAGCTGTCGCAGCACGGTCCGCCGGCCCACAGCTGGCTGGGCGTGCCCCTGTTCCGCGGCGAGGACGTCGTCGGCACGGTGGTGGTGCAGAGCTATTCCGAAGAGGTGAAGTTCACCTCGCACGACCAGAACCTGCTGACGTTCGTGGCCCACCACATCGGCAACGGCCTGGACCGCCAGCGCGCGCAGGAGCGGCTGCGCAGCGCGCACGCCGAGCTGGAACGGCGCGTCGACGAGCGTACGCGGGAGCTGGCCGAGGCCAACCATCAGCTGCGCGCGCAGATCGGCGAGCGCCTGCGCATCGAGCAGCAGCTCACCCACCAGGCCACGCACGATGCCCTGACCGGCCTGCCCAACCGTCCGCACCTGCTGGACCGGTTGGCCGCCTCCATCGAGCGCGCAAGGCATGGCGACGGCCAGGCGTTCGCGGTGCTGTTCCTGGATCTGGACCGCTTCAAGCTGGTCAACGACAGCATGGGCCACGCCGCCGGCGACGAACTGCTGGTGGAGGTGGCCCGCCGCATCACCATGAGCGTGCGCGACGAGGACGTGGTGTCGCGCCTGGGCGGCGACGAGTTCGCGCTGCTGGTCGAATACGCCGAGGGCGTGGAGAACGTGCGCGATTTCGCCCAGCGACTGCTCGCCGTGCTGGGCTTGCCGATGTGGGTGGGCGGGCGCGAACTGTTTCCTTCGGCGAGCCTGGGCATCGCCGTCTGGCATCCGCGCTACCGCAACGGCGAGGAACTGCTGCGCGATGCGGATGCGGCGATGTACCGGGCGAAGGAGCAGGGTCGCGACCGCTGCGCCATGTTCGACGAGGCGATGCGCGAAGCCGCCATGCAGAGCCTGGACCTGGAAGCCGACCTGCGCCGGGCGATCAATCACCGCGACTTCCTGCCGTTCTACCAACCCATCCGCCGCATGGACGACGGCCGGGTGATAGGCCACGAGGCGCTGCTGCGCTGGCAGCACGAACGGCGCGGCCTGCTGCTGCCGGCCGAGTTCATCGGCGTGGGCGAGGACAGCGGGCTGATCGAACAGGTCGACTGGCTGCTCTACGAGCAGGTGGTGCGGCAGATCGCGCGCGGCGTGGAGGGCTACATTTCGGTGAACGTCTCGCCGCGGCATTTCCGGTCGCCCGATTTCGGCGACCGCCTGCTGGCGATGTTCGAGGCGCAGGGCGCCGATCCGTCGCGGCTGCGGCTCGAGATCACCGAAGTCGCGCTGCTCGACGATGCGCCGCGCACGCTGCGCATCCTGCGTACGCTGCGGCAGCACGGCATCCTCGCGCAGCTGGACGATTTCGGCACCGGCTTCTCGGCGCTGTCCTACCTGCACCGCTTCCCGATCTCGGTGCTGAAGATCGACCGCAGCTTCGTCTCCGGCCTGGGCAACGAAGCGCGGCCGGAAAGCCTGGCGCTGGTGCGCGCCATCCTGGCGCTGGCCAGTACGCTGGGCATCGAGACGATCGCCGAGGGTGTGGAGACGGAAGAGCAGCGGCAGGCGCTGTTGGACCTGGGATGCCACCTCGGCCAAGGCTACCTGCTGGGTCGGCCCGCGGCGCAGATGGACGCGATCGTCGCCGACGTGGCGTGAGGATATCGGCCTGGGCGGCATCGGTCGGCTGGGCTGCTGACGTATGAAGGGGTCCGTCCCTGGACCACGGCCGCATCGACCTTACTCGCCTGCGATGGCGGGCGTATCGCCCCGTACGGCGACCAGCCGCTCGGCCTGGTCCACCATGCCGACGAACTCCGCCTTCAGGCCATGCGGATCGCGGCCGCTCGCCGCACGCGCCGCCATCGCCACGTCGTTCCAGCTCCAGCCGTCGATGCGCCTGCCACCGCGCAGCAGGTCGGCATAGGCCGCCACCGCGGCGGCGAAGCGGAACGCATCGCTGGGTTTCGTGGTCAGCGATGTCCGTGTGATCGGTGTCTCGATCAGCCGGCTGCTGTCCTGGCCGGGCAGCTTGTAGCGCAGGCGCACATGCGCGACCTCCTCGGTCGACGCGCCTGCGGCGACCTGCTTGCCGCCGTAGCGCAGCGCGGGGAGTCGGTCGGCGCCGTTGCCGGTCGGCGTGATCTCGTACAGCGCGGTGACTTCGTGGCCCGCGCCGATGTCGCCGGCATCGACCTTGTCGTTGGCGAAGTCCTCGTTAGCCAGCACGCGGTTCTCGTAGCCGATCAGGCGGTACTCGGACACCACCGCAGGATTGAACTCGACCTGGATCTTGACGTCGCGGGCGATGGTCAGCAGCGTGGACTGCATCTCGTCCACCAGTACCTTGCGGCCTTCCTGCAGCGTGTCGATGTAGGCGTGGTTGCCGTCGCCGACGTCGGCCAGCTTCTCGGCCAGCGCATCGTTGTAGTTGCCGGTGCCGAAGCCGAGCGTCGTCAGCGCGATGCCGGAGGCGCGCTGGTCGGCGACCATGGTTTTCAGCGCATCCTGGCTGACCGTGCCGACATTGAAATCACCATCGGTGGCCAGGATCACCCGGTTCACGCCGTCCCTGACGAACGCCTGCTTCGCCATCGCGTAGGCGAGGCGGATGCCGTCGCCGCCGTTGGTGCTGCCGCCGGCCTGCAGGCGATCCAGCGCGGCCAGAATCTCGTCATGCTGGTTGCCGGGCGTCGGCGGCAGCACCAGGCCGGCCGAACCGGCATAGACGACGATGCTGACGCGGTCTTGCGCACGCAGTTGCGGAACCAACTGGGCGAAGGACTGCTTCAGCAGCGGCAGCTTGTCCGGCGACTCCATCGAGCCCGAAGTGTCGAGCAGGAACACCAGGTTCGCCGGCGGCAGCGTCGCCTTCGGCACGTCGTACCCCTTGATGCCGACCATCAGCAGCTGGCGCTTGGCGTTCCACGGCGCCGGCGAGAGTTCGGTCGTGACATTGAACGGGCGGCTGCGGTCGGCGGGCGCGGCGTGGCCATAGCGGAAGTAGTTGATGAACTCTTCCGCGCGCACGGCATCGGCCGGCGGTCGCTGGCCCTCGCGCAGCATGCGGCGCACGTTGCTGTAGCTGCCGGTGTCGACGTCGACCGAGAAGGTCGAGACGGGCTCGTCCAGCGTCCGGCGCACCGGATTGTCGTCGCGCTCGGCGTACCTCTCGGTGTTGGCCGGATTGGCCTGCGGAACGATGGCCACGTTGGCGATGCGGTACTCCTGGGTCATCACCGGCGCGGGCGGTGGAGGCGGCGATGCGGGTGCGTAGGCATGGCCGGTCGCCATCGCGGCTTTGGCCTGCTCGCTGCGCAGTCGGGCGCCCGTGACGACCACACGGTCGAGCGTGGCCTGTTCGCGATGCGCAACGGCTGCGGCTTCCTTGGCGACGTACGCATCAGTCGCCGCGGTGGCTGCGTCGGTCTCGGGCGATTGCTCGGCGGTGGGATTGGACTGGCAGGCGGCCAGCAGGGCGGTGGCCAGCAGGGTGACGGTCAGACGGTGCGACATGGCGTGACTCCGTGTGTTGGGCAGGGAGTCGAACGCGTGGGGCAGTGGAACGGGGTTGAAGGCCTGGCGCGATTCCTGGCGGGCGCGCCACAGGGGCGAGCCTCCGTCAGTCGATCGCGCCTACATCCATGCCGTCGTAGGCATCCAGGCCGTGCGCCTCGGCGAATCGGTACAGCGCCTGGTTGCGCTCGTGCAGGCTGTCCGGCGTATGCACCTCGGTCTTCTCGACATGCAGCCACCACAGGTCGGGATCCTTGCGGTGGTCCTTGTCTTCCAGGTACAGCGCGATCACGCGATAACCCTGTTCCTGCAGCAGCGGGACGACCGCCTCCAGCGGCGCGCGCGAGCCATGGGTGAAGAAGTAGCCCCACACCAGCGGCTTGCGCAGGTCCCAGGCCGTCTCCCGGGCCATGTTGTCGAACATCTCGACCAGTTGTTCGCGGGTGATCATGGGGCGTACTCCGGGCAAGACGATTGTTCGTGGGGAGTGGGCTGATACGAAGAGAGTGCAAGAAACGGGGTTGCCTCGATACCGCTATTCCGCCCGTAGCTTCATCCGGCCATCGGCGACCTGCGCTTCCAGGCGATCGCCGGCCTGCACCTGCGCCACCGAGCGTACCAGCGTGCCGTCTTCCTTGGTCACCAGCGCGTAGCCGCGGGCGACGGTTGCGAGCGGACTGACCGCTTCGAGCGAGCGGGCGAGGGCGCGCAGGCGCAGGGCGTCGCGCTGAAGGGTGCGTGCGACGGCGGCCTGGGGCCGTGGCGCGAGCGCAAGCAGGCGCGTGCGCAGCTGTTCGAGGCGACGTTGCGGTGCATGCGCGCGAAGGACGGCATCGGCATGTCGGAGTGCGGCCAGGCGACGGGCCTGTTGGTGCCGCCACAGGGCATGCAGGCGGCGTGCGGCGTCCTCCTGCCGACGCCGGAGTGCGTCCAGTCGCGACTGCGGACGCTGCGCATTCAAACGCAACGCGGCGCGGTCGGCACGCTGCATGGCATTGCGCAGGCGATGCGCCTGGTTAGTGGAGAGACGGCGTTGCAGCCCCTGCACGCGTGTCAGCAGGTCGCGCCGGTCCGGGACCAGGAGTTCGGCGGCGACGGAGGGCGTCGGCGCACGCAGGTCGGCGGCGAAGTCGGCGAGGGTGAAGTCGGTTTCGTGGCCGATCGCGGACACGACGGGAACAGCCGAGGCGGCGATGCCGCGCGCCAGTCGTTCGTCATTGAACGCCCACAGATCTTCCAGCGAGCCGCCGCCGCGGGCGACCAGCAGCACGTCGTAACGGCCGCTGCGCGCGGCGCGCTGCAGCATGTCGACGATCTGCGCTGCTGCGGTCTCGCCCTGCACCTGGATGGGCAGCACGTCGACCTCCAGCAGGGGGAAACGCCGCTGCAGCACGCTCAGCACGTCGCGCACCGCCGCACCGGTGGGCGAGGTCAGCACGGCGAGGCGCCGCACGTGGGCGGGCAGGGGGCGCTTGCGGGTGCCGTCGAAGAGCCCTTCCGCCGTCAGGCGGGCCCTCAGTTCCTCGAACGCGCGGCGCAGGGCGCCTTCGCCGGCTTCCTCCAGGCTGTCGATGACCAGCTGGTAGTCGCCGCGCGCTTCGTACAGGGTCAACCGGCCGCGCGCGAGCACGCGCAGGCCTTCGCGGGGCGCGAACTTCAGCCATTGGCTCTTGGGCTTGAACATCGCGCAGCGCACCTGGGCACGTGCGTCCTTCAGGGTGAAATACAGGTGGCCGGAGGCGGGACGGGTGACATTGCCGAGTTCGCCTTCCACCCACACCAGCGGAAACGCGCCCTCCAGCAGGTCGCGCGCCAGCGTGTTGAGCTGGGTGGGCGTGAGGATGTCGCGTGCGGTGTCGGTCATGGTGCAAGGATAAACGCTGGCGTCGGCCGTCGCCGCGAAGGCCTGCGACAGGCGGTCGCAGGCTGCCGGTCGCGTTCCGTGGTGGAATGGCGAGGTCCTGATGGCCGGAATCGTCCGCATGCCCGTGTCCCGCTGGTCCCGCTCCATCATGCCGATGCTGTTCATCGCGCTCGCGGCCTGTTCGCCTGAGGATGCGCCTTCGTCGGCTGCGTCGGCATCCGCGCCCCTCGTGGAGCCGTTGCGCCTGCCATCGCCCCCCGGTGCCGCACAGCCTGACCTGGTCTCCACACCGAACGGCGCGCTGCTGTTGAGCTGGATCGAACCGATGGACGGGGCCGGCCATCGCCTGCGCTTCAGCCGACGCCCCGCACAGGCTGCGGACTGGGAAGCGCCGCGCACGATCGCCGAGGGTGCGACGTGGTTCGTCAACTGGGCCGACACGCCGCACGTGTACGCGCTGCCGGACGGCTCGCTGTGGGCGCACTGGCTGCGCAGCACCGGGCCGTCGCGGATGGACTACGGCATCGACCTGGTACGTTCCGCCGATGGCGGCGCGACGTGGAGCGCACCGCAGCTGGTGCATCCTGCGGGAACACCGGGCGACCACGGCTTCGTGACGTTCTGGCCGCAGGCGCGCGACCGGCTGGGCATCGCCTGGCTCGACAGCCGGCAGAAGGCCGCGTCCGGACATGCCGGCCACGACGCCGACGGCCACGACCACGCAGGCGGTGCGGCGATGATGCTGCGTGCGGCGACCTACGATGCGCAGGCGAAGCAGGTGGGAGAGTGGCCACTGGACACCTCAACCTGCGACTGCTGCACCACCTCGTCCGCAGTGACGGATCGTGGCGTGGTGGTCGTCTATCGCGGCCGTGGCGATGGCGAGATCCGCGATACGCGCATCGTCCGCTTCGATGGTCAGCGCTGGACGCCGCCCCGCGACGTGCATGCGGATGGCTGGCAGATCGCCGGTTGCCCCGTCAACGGACCGATGGCGGTGGCGGACGGTGCCACGGTCTGGGTCGCGTGGTACACGGAAGCCGGCGGCATGCCGGAACTGCGTGCGGCACGTTCGGACGACGCCGGCGATACGTTCGGCACGCCGGTGACGCTGGCGAAGGGCATGCAGGTGCTGGGTCGCCTGGGCCTGGTCCACGGCGATGGCCACCTGCTGGTGAGCTGGCTGGAGCAGGCGCAGGACGAACGCCAGACGCTGGTACTGGGGCGCTACGACCCCGCCTGGGGCGGGGCGCAGCGCGTCGAGGTCGCGACCCTCTCCGCACGCGGACGCGCGAGCGGCATCCCGCGACTTCAATGGCACGACGGTGCCGCCTGGCTGGCGTGGACCGATGTGGCCGGTGAAACGCCGCGGCTGCAAAGCGCGCGCGTCGTGTTCCGCTGATGCGTACGGGTGCGACACTTCGTCGCGTCTGATCTTTCCGGCCCTCCCGCTTAAAATCACGCGGTGATCCGTTCGCATGCCTTCCTCCGACCGATGCTGCAGCTCGCCTTGCTGGCCGCGCTGCTGATGGCCCTTGCGCCGTCGGTGACGCGGTGGGTGACCGCCACGGGATCGCAGGTGCTGGCCGGCTGGACCGAGCTGTGTACGACCGATGGCATCAAGTGGGTCGATACGCGGACCGAATCGCCGGTCGCCAAGGCCCCTTTCGGCAAGGTGCCGTCCCCCGCCGGCATGACGATGGGTGCCGACTGCGCGTACTGCACGCTGTCCGCGGCATTGCCGTTGCTGCTGCTCTGCATCGCGCTGCTGTTCCCGCGCGTCTCGGGCGGCCTCCCCGTGGGACGGCCGGCGCTTCCACGCGTGGAGCGACTGCGCCTGCGCGGCCTTGGCGGACAAGGGCCGCCCGTCCTGCTCTGAATCACAAGACCCCTGACTGACGACCTTGCGGCCCGTGCGCCGCGTCCTTGTGCTTTGGAGTGTCCATGTTCCTGTCTTTCCGGGCGACGCCGCGTGCGTCCTGCCTGTCCGTGGCCGTTGCCGCAGCCCTGTCCTTTCCGTCGTTCGCCTTCGCGGCGGACCCCGTCGCGTTGCCCGAAGGCTCCCGCGCCACCCAGCTCGACACGGTCGAGGTCAAGGGCCACCGGGCCGGCCTCGAGCAACTCGCCGGCACCGGTACCCGCCTGTCGCTGACCCTGATGGAAACCCCGGCGTCGGTCACCGTCATCGACCGCGATGCGCTCGATGCGCGTGGCGTACGCACCACGCAGGAAGCGCTGGCCGGCATTCCCGGCCTCACCGTCGCGTCGCCGCCGGGCAACGGCAATGCGGTGACCTACCGCGGCTTCTCCGGCAGCCAGATCACCCAGCTGTTCAACGGCATCGACGTGCAGTACGCCAGCATCGCCGCGCGCCCGGTGGATGCCTGGCAGTACGAGCGGGTGGAAGCGATCGGCGGGCCGTCGAGCTTCCTGTATGGCGCCGGTGCGGTCGGCGGCACGATCAACTACGTCATCCGGTTGGCGCGACTGGACCGCGACGAAGCCGCCGTGCAGGCGTCGTGGGGTTCGTTCCGCGACGGCACGCTGGCGATGGGGGCCAACCTGCGCATCGGCGGCGACGAGGCGCGCCAGGCCGTTCGCGTGGATGCGAGCGCGCGCGATGGCGAGAGCTGGATCGACGGTCAGGAGCGCGAGGGCTCCACGCTGGCGGCCTCTTGGCTGGTGCAACTGGCGCCCACGCTGCGCCACACCCTGGCGGTGGAGGTCCAGCAGGAGGACAACCATCGTCCGTATTGGGGCACGCCGGTGCGCCAGCCAGCGACCGGTCGCCTGTCGGTGCTGCCGCAGACCATCGGCCGCAACTACAACGTCGCCGACGGCTACTACGGACAGGACGTGCGCTGGGCACGGTCGCTGCTGGAATGGACGCCGGGTGAGCACGACACCGTGCGCAACACGGTCTACCGCTACGACGCGCTGCGGGATTACCGCAACGTCGAGAGCTATCGCCTGACCGCCGGCAACGACGGCGTGATCCGTTCGGGCACGCTGCTGCAGCGGCACGACCAGCAGGTCTACGGCAACCGCCTGGAATGGAGCCATGACGGCACGCTGTTCGGCCTGCCCACGCGGTGGGCCACGGGCCTGGATGCCAGCTACAACCGGCAGACGCGTTTCCCGTTGTCGCTTTCGGCCACCGTGGACACGGTACCGATCGACGCCGTCACGCCGGGCCGCTTCCTGGACGTGCCCGGCACCGCGATCGTCTACACGCCCGACCGCAACAACCGGCTGCACACGCAGGCCGTCTACGCCGAGAACCTGACCGAACTGACGCCGTCACTGTCGCTGCTGACCGGCCTGCGCCATGACCGCATCGTGCTGGACGTGGTGAACCATCGCGCGGTGAGCGCCGCCAATCCCGCCCGATTCGAGCGCGAATACTCGCCCACCACCGGACGTGTCGCGCTGAACTGGGCCATCACCCCGCAGGCCAGCGTCTACGCGCAGTACAGCACCGCCGCCGATCCGCCGGCAGGGATCCTCAGCACCGCGAACTTCGCGACGCTCCGCGACTTCGACCTGACCACGGGTCGCCAGGGCGAGGTCGGCGCGAAGTTCCAGTCGCGCGATGCACGTAACTTCGCGACGCTGGCGGCATACCGCATCGTGCGCCGCAACCTCGCCATCACCGATCCGGCCAACCCCGGACAGACGCTGCCGGTCGGTCAGCAGTCGTCCCGCGGTATCGAAGCGACGTTCGGCTGGCGTCCGCTGGAGGCGTTGAGCGTCGAAGGCAATCTGGCCTGGGTCGATGCGACGCTGGACGACTTCTACGAGAACGTCGGCGGCTTCCCGGTGTCGCGCGCGGGCAACCGGCCCACCAACACGCCCTCGCGCGTGGGCAACCTGTGGGTGGACTACGCCTTCACGCCACGCTGGTCTGCCGGCATGGACGTGCGCGGCGTGTCGTCGCGCTACGCCAACGCCGCCAACACGCTGGCGACGGCGGGCTACGCCACTTGGGGCGCACACGTGGGCTTCAAGTGGAACGCCAGCACGGAACTGACCCTGCGTGGCCGCAACCTCGGCGACCGCACCCATGTGGTGTACGCGCTGGGCAGCACGATGGCCTATCTCGGCGATCCACGCAGCTGGGAGCTCGTGCTGCGCAAGATGCTCTGATGCGGCATGCGGCGATGGCATGGAGTTCGGTAAGGTAGCGGCCGGACATCCGAAGGACTCCTGCCATGCGCGGTCTCGATTTCAGTTCATGGCAGGGCCTGCTGACCACGCTGGCGGGGCTGGCGCTGATCACGGTGATCGGCGTCGGCATCCGCCTGCTGGTGATGCAGACGGTGCAGGAGCGGCGGGCGCGCGAGAACCGCCAGATCAACGAGCGCCTGCGTACGCTGATCGCCGCCTACAAGGTGCTGGGTGGCTCGTTCACGGGTGCGCTGGAGGTCGATCCGCGCCACCTGCGCGAGTTGCGGGCACAGGCGCGCGAAGCCGGCGACGACGCCTTCGACGAGGGCAGCGACCGTGCCCGGCGTATCCGCGATGCGGTCGAGGCCGCCCTGTCGGACATCATCCTGCTGGGCACCGACGAGCAGGTACGGCTGGCCGCGCAGGCCGCCGCCGACCTGGCGGCGGGTCGTCCCATCCATACCGATGCGCTGGTGGTGTCGCTGCGCGATTTCATCCGCAGCGTGCTGGACCTCGAACCGGTTCCGTCGTCGCTGCCGATTCCCCGCCAGGGGCCGGCGCGGCCGGTCGCCTCCAAGGGCAAGGGCGAGGGGGCGAAAGGCGAGGGACGCCAGGGCGGTGGCGGCGGTGCGGGCGGTGCCGGCATGGGCGCCGGTGCGGGGATGGGCATCGGGTCGGCGGCCGATGCCGACCGCGATCCCGCGCGCTGACGCTTACTCGTCGATCCAGCGCCGCTCCGGCCCGGGGCGCTTGGCCAGCTTGCGCTGCAGCGAACGCCGGTGCATGCCCAGCAGGCGTGCGGCGGCGGAGATGTTGCCTTCGGTCTCCGCCAGCGCCTGCTGGATGTGCTCCCACTCCAGCCGGCTGAGCGGCGTCATGGTGTCTTCCGTGGTGTCGGCGTCGTCGGTGGGCGCCAGCGGTGCCTCCAGGCCCAGGGCGCGGAGGATGGTCGGCACGGTGGCGGGCTTGGGCAGGTAATCGTCCGCGCCGCGCTTGATCGATTCCACCGCCGTGGCCACGCTCGCATACCCGGTCACCAGCAGGATCCGCATGTCGGCACGCAGTGCGCGCAGCGGTTCGATCAGGCTCAGTCCCGAGTCGGCGCCCAGCTTCAGATCGACCAGGGCGAAGTCGGGCCGGTACTCGCGCGCCTTCGCCAGCGCGCTGGCGGCGTCCAGCGCGATCTCGGTCTCGATGCCCTTGCGCGCCAGGCTGCGCTGCAGCGTGCGCGCATACAGTTCGTCGTCGTCGACCAGCAGGCCTTTCATCGGATGCCTCTCATCAGGAAGTTTCGTCGTGCGCCGCCATCGGCAGGCGGAACTGCACCTGCACGCCCTTCGGCGGCACGGCGCGCATGGTCATGCGCCCGCCCAGCCGTTCGATGGTGGCGTGCGAAAGCGCCAGCCCCACGCCCATGCCTTCGGGCTTGCTGGTGCGGAAGAGTTGTTCGGACTGGAACGGCAGGGCTTCGTGGAAACCGTTGCCGTAATCGCGCACGGTGCCGACCAGTTCGTCGTCTTCGCAGCGCAGGTCCAGGTCCACACGCTGCGAGCCGGCCTGGCGGCTGGCGTCGGCCGCATTGTTCAGCAGGGCCTGCAGCAGGTGGCCGGTGGAGGCATCGGTCGCCAGCCACGGCGGCAGCGCGCCGGTGCGCTGCAGTTCCACGGTGGGACGGATCAGCTGCCAGCGCTGCACCACGTCGTCCAGGTCCACCCGCTGCCGCACGCCCATGTCGGCCGATGCGGCGAGCGCGCGTACGCGGTCGCGGCAGACGTCGATCAACTGGCGCAGGGTGCCGGCGTCCTCGCGGATCTCGGGTTCGGCCGCGTGCTCGCGGATGTCCTCGGTCAACAGCGTCATCGTCGCCAGCGGGGTGTTCAGTTCGTGCGCGACGGCCGCGGCGTGGGTGGCCAGCGCCACGATGCCTTCGTTGCGCGCGAAGCGCTCGCGCAGGCGGGCCAGTTCCTGTTCGCGCAGGCGCAGCGCGGCGACCAGGCGCGTGGAGAAGTACAGCACCACGGCCGCCGACAGCACGAAGTTCACGCCCATGCCCCAAAGGTGCACGTTGAAGGCGTCGTCGTGCAGGTGCGGCAGTGGGCGGCCGAAGATGGCGGTCAGCACATAGCCCAGCAGGCAGGCCACGCCGGTGGCGATCACCCAGCGCAACGGCAGCGCCAGCGCCGAGACCGCGATCAGCAGCAGGAACATCGAGCTGAACGGATTGCCGATGCCGCCGCTCCACGACACCAGCCAGGACAGCACGGCCACGTCGACCAGCATGTGGGCGAAGGCTTCGGCGGCGGTTTCTTCGCCGGGCCGGTGGCTGCGCCAGGTGGCGTAGACATTGAACAGCGCCAGCGCGCCGATCCCGCCCCACAGCGGCCAGCGCGGCAGGTCGATGCCGAGCGGGCCGAGCGCCACCAGCACGGTCACCGCCTGGCCCACGATCGCCACCCAGCGCAGGTTGCACAGCGTGCGCAGGAACGACGGCGACAGGGTGAGCAGGGTATTGGGCATGGTCACATGCTAGTGCAAGCGTGCGCGGCGGGCCTGCGGCATGGCGTCGCAGGGGCGTGCACGGGGCCGGCCGGTGGCCCACGCTACAATGCCGCCATGCACGACGCCGTCACCCGCCCCACGCCCCCCACCGACGCCGCGCCCTGGCCGCGCCGCATCACCCAGGCCGTCCAGATCGGCAACACCATCGTCGGCGGCGGCCGTCCGGTGGTGGTGCAGTCGATGACCAACACCGACACCGCCGACATCGCCGGCAGCGTGAAGCAGGTGGCCGATCTCTGGCGCGCCGGTTCGGAAATGGTCCGCCTGACCGTCAACAATCCCGAGTCCGCCGCCGCCATCCCGCGCATCCGCGAGAAGCTGGAGATGATGGGCATCTCGGTGCCGCTGATCGGTGACTTCCACTACAACGGCCACCAGCTGCTGGCGGGCGAGCCGGCCTGTGCCGAGGCGCTGGCCAAGTACCGCATCAACCCGGGCAACGTGGGCTTCGGCAAGAAGAAGGACACCCAGTTCGCCCAGCTGATCGAGTTCGCCATCCGCTACGGCAAGCCGGTGCGGATCGGCGCCAACTGGGGCTCGCTGGACCAGGCGCTGGCGGCGCAGCTGATGGACGAGAACCACGCGCGCGAGACGCCGTGGGACGCCGGGCGCGTGCTGCGCGAGGCGCTGATCCGCTCGGCGGTGGATTCCGGCGAGCGCGCCGTCGAACTCGGCCTGCCGCGCGACCGCATCGTGCTGTCGGCCAAGGTCAGCGGCGTGCAGGAACTGATCGCGGTCTACCGCGACATGGCCAGCCGTACCGACTTCGCCCTACACCTGGGCCTGACCGAGGCCGGCATCGGCAGCAAGGGCATCGTGGCGTCGAGCGCCGCGCTGGCGGTGCTGCTGCAGGAAGGCATCGGCGACACCATTCGCATCTCGCTGACGCCGGAGCCGGGGCAGTCGCGCACCCAGGAAGTGATCGTCGCGCAGGAACTGCTGCAGACCACCGGCCTGCGCGCGTTCACGCCGATGGTCACCGCCTGCCCGGGCTGCGGCCGCACCACGTCCGAGTTCTTCCAGGAACTGGCCAAGGTCGTGCAGGAACACGTGCGCGGCAAGATGCCCGAGTGGAAGGTCACCCATCCCGGCGCCGAGAACATGACGCTGGCGGTGATGGGCTGCGTGGTCAACGGTCCCGGCGAATCGCGTCACGCCAACATCGGCATCTCGCTGCCGGGCACGGGCGAGGCACCGGCGGCACCGGTGTTCGTCGATGGCGAGAAGAAGGTGACGCTGCGCGGCGACAACATCGCGCAGGAGTTCGTCGCGCTGATCGACGACTACGTCGAGGCGAAGTACGCGCGTGCGGGCGGCTGACACGCTGGCGAACGGCCGGCGCTTCATCGCCGGCCTGTTCCGCGAACATGGCGGGCGGCTGGTCCTGCTGTTCCTGTGCCTGCTGGCACCGTTGTGGCTGTTCGTCGAACTGGCGGACGAAGTCCATGAGCTGGAAGACTTCTACTTCGACGATGCCTTGCTCTGGCAGGCGCATGCGCTGTCCGGCCCGACCCTGGACCGCTTCTTCGTGGTGGTGTCGGCGCTCGGCTACCAGTGGGGCGTGGTGCCGGTCGACATCGCGCTGACGGCTGCCCTGCTGGTCGCGCGTCGCTGGCGCGAGGCGACCTTCGCCGGCGTGTCGTTCGCCGGCTCGGCGCTGCTCAACATGGCGACCAAGCAGTTCTTCCAGCGCGACCGGCCCACGCTGTGGGAATCGATCGCGCCCGAGCACACCTTCAGCTTCCCCAGCGGCCATGCGATGGGCTCGGCGACGCTGGCGATGGTGGTGGCGCTGCTGTGCTGGCATACACGCTGGCGCTGGCTGGCGGTGGTACTGGCCACGCTGTTCGCGCTGCTGGTGGGCGCCTCGCGCATCTACCTGGGGGTGCACTATCCGTCCGACATCCTGGGCGGTTTCGCGGCGGGCATCGCGTGGGTATCGGGCGTGTACCTGGTGCTGTTCCGCATCCGCGAGCGGCCGTGGCAGGTGAAAGGCTAGGGTTCCTGTGGGAGCGACGTCAGTCGCGATGAGGCTCTACGGGTGCTCTATCGCGACTTACGTCGCTCCCACATCTTTCCCATGATGCTTCGGGCCTTCACGGCGCGTACGCCCGCTCGCGTTCTTCCTGCAGTCGCTGGCGCAGGTACTGATCGCGGGTGAGGCCGGCCGGCACCGACGTCATCGCCATCACTTCGGCCACCACCTGCGCCTCGCGCGTCTTGTAGGCCTGGAAGCGGGGATCGTTCGCCTGCTGCGCGGCGAAGGCGGCCATGCGCCGGTCGGCGTGTGCGCGATAGCGGTCGGCGATCACGGCCACCTCCGCCGCTTGCTGCGCCGGGTCGTCCACGGTCGCCTTGACCAGCGCGGTCCGCAGCAGCACGGCTTCGCCGGCGGACAGGCCGCCTTCGGCTTCGTACCGATCGATCTGGCGCGTCAGCGCTTCGGCGCGTTCGCTGCGCTCGACGGCGCGCAGCGAGGCGGCACGGGCGAAGAAGTCCTTCGCATCCGCCTCGAAGCGCTGGCGTTCGCGGTGCTGCCGCGCCTGTGGCGTGGCCTGCAGGGACGCCAGGGGCGAGGACACGGTATCCGCGGCGTCCATCGACGATGACGGTGCGATGGGCCTGCCGGGCTCGTCGCGCGTCCACCAGACGATGGCGGCGACGAGCACCACGCAGGGCACCAGCAGCGTCAGCCATTTCTTCATGCAGAACCCCGTGTATGCCGGGACCGTCGAAGCACGACGGCCCCGGACCTGGACCTCACCCCAGCAACTGGTCCACCAGCCAGTACAGCAGGTTGAACGGCTTGGCCTTGTCGGCCATGTCGTCCTGCTCGCTGGCATCGAGCACCTTGCCCTGGCCGTCGAGCACGCTGTCGATGAAGTGCTTCAGTTCCAGGTTCTGCGCCTGCACGTCGGCATTCTTGAAGTCGACGATGGTGGTGCAATGGCTCTCGTTGAGCGCGCGGTACTGCGGGAAGTAGCCGCCGACGTTGTTCAACCCGTTCAGGCGGTCGCGCAGGCGCGCGGTGTCGGTGTTCCAGCGGGCATGGATGCGGGCTTCCTTCGTCGCCTGGTCCGGTGCGTTGGCGATGTCGGGATAGAAGCGCTCGTACGAGTACGAGGAGTAGTTGAGGTCCTTCCAGAAGTGCGTGTGGCCGAGGCGGTCGTTCGCATACTTGCTGGACAGCGCCGGATACAGGCTGCCGAGTTCGTCGAGGTCGAACTGCGGCAGGCCGCTGGCGAGGTAGGGCAGGGGACCGTTCGGCTGGTCCAGGCCCCAGGCGCTGCGGATCAGCGCCATCAGCGGCTGCGAGGGATACTCGACCGGATTGCCGTTCTTCGGCGTGGGGAAGATCGGGCCGGAGTCATCGATCAGGAAGCTGCGCGTGGGCGCCAGGTCGCGCCGCAGCGGGTGGTAGCTGGTCAGGCTGCCCGCGCCGCCGGCGCTGCAGCCGGTGGACAGCATCTGCGTGGGCCGCGGCAGGTTGTCCTTCAGCCAGCTCACCACCGCGCGCACGTTGCGCGTGCCGTTGTGGTGCCAGACCAGCGGTGCGTTCTGGCCGCTCGGATCCTCGTACACCGCCACCTTGTCGCCGCTGTAGATGTCGCCGGTGCAGTAGGGCACGTAGACCATGTTCCAGCCCTGCGTCTTGACCGACTCGAACGGACTGACGCGGGTGACGAACGGGCTGACCAGGCTCGCGCCCGGATTGAGCAGGCTCATGTAGTCGTCGGGAATGCCGTTCGGGTTGCGCGCGCCGCGGATGCCGCTCTGGCCGCTGCAACTGGCGTAGTCCCAGCAGGCGCCGCCGCCTTCCATGTAGATGATGGTGTTGCGCGTGTCGGCCACGCGGTTGACGAAGAACTTGAACGGCGAGCCGTCGCCGCACACCGCGCCGGTCGAGGGCGCCAGCTGGATGGTCTGCCACGCGTCGTAGCGGCCCGGCTGGAAGCCGTCGTTGAAGCCGGACGGATTGGACAGCAGCGGATAGTGGCCGGTGCGCTGCGCGGGCGTGACCTTGTTGTCCGCCTTGGGTGGCGACACCAGGTTCACCAGGGTCTGCCAGAAACTGTAATCGCCTTCCTCCGCTTTCAGCGGGGCGGCGACGGCGAGCGTGAAGGCTGCGGCGGCGAGGGCGAGCGGCAGGCGAGGGGCACGTACGGGTGCAACCATGATCGGATCCTCCGGCGAGAGTCAGGCGGGACGTTCAACGGGATGGACTGCCTGGGCGTGCGGCACCCGTGGGGGCGGCCACCGTACGAAGGCGGATGGTCGTGGCTCGGTCGCGCGCAGGGATTAAGTGCGCGTGATGGCGCCCGCTTTGGCTGCCTTCGCCCCCGGTATTGGCCGCGATGCCCCCCGTCCCGGGCGCTGCGGGTACCCAGGTAAACGGAGCGATCCCGCGTCGCAGCACGCACGCGCGATCTGGTACAGGCGTGCGCCAATGCGACCGGGCAACGCATTGTTGCGGACCGGCGCCTTGCCGTCGCGCGGACATGGATCGAACATGCCCGCTCGCCGCGCTGTGCGGCCGCTGCGACGGGGATCGCGATGCAGGACGTGGTGGACCAATATGGCGTGCTGCTGGTGTTCGCCAACGTCCTGGCGCTGTCGCTGGGCCTGCCGGTACCGGCCATGCCGACGCTGATCCTGGTCGGCGCCGGGCTGGCGCTGCAGCCGGAGGCGATGTGGCTGCCGCTGCTCGGCGTGCTGGCGGTGTCGGTGGCCGCCAGCCTGATCGGCGACAGCGTGTGGTTCTTCGCCGGTCGCCGCTACGGCAACCGCACGCTGCAGTCGCTGTGCCGGCTGTCGCTGTCGCGCGACACCTGCATGAAGCGCACCGAGCGCTTCTATGGCCGCTTCGGCATCCGCGTGCTGTCGGTGGCGAAGTTCATTCCCGGCCTGTCGATGGTCTCCGTGCCGCTGGCCGGCGCCATGCAGGCGCGGCTGCCGCTGTTCCTGCGCTACGACGGACTGGGCGCGGCGTTGTGGGCGGCGCTGGGACTGGGGCTGGGGGTGATCTTCTCGCGCCAGGTGGAGACCGTGCTCGACGCCCTGTCGCAACTCGGTACCGGCGCCGGCGTGGTGATCGGCCTGGCGCTGGCGGCCTACGTCGCGTGGCGCTGGTGGCGCCGGCGCGCGCTGCTGAGATCGCTGGAGTCCGCACGCATCGAGCCGGTGGAACTTGAGGCGCTGCGCCGGGCCGGACAGTCGCCGGTGGTGTTCGACATCCGCGCGCCCGGCTTCCGCGAGGTGGACCCGTACGTGATCCCGGGTGCCGTGTTCGCCGACGAGCGCGAGCTGGGCGGTATCCTGGCCACGTATCCGCGCGAGGGCAAGGTGGTCATCTACTGTGCCTGCCCGGACGAGGTGTCGGCGGCGTGGATGGCGGGCAGGCTGCGCGCGGCCGGCTTCCGCGACGTACTGCCGCTGCGCGGGGGCATCGACGCGTGGCGCGCGCAGGGATACGGCGTGGAGCCGCTGACCGGCTGAGCCGTCAGTGTTCGATGCAGACCCGGTTGCGGCCTTCGCTCTTGGCGCGGTACAGCGCGGCGTCGGCGGCCGCCATCATGCGGCTGACGGTATCGCGCTCGGGCGTCAGCGCGGCGATGCCGATGCTGACGGTGATGCGCTGCGCCTCGCCGCCGGGGCGGAACACCACCGCCTCCACCGCCTCGCGCAGGCGCTCGGCGAAGCCATAGGCGGCCTCGGGCCCGCACTCGGGCAGCAACACGGCGAACTCCTCGCCGCCGATCCGCGCGGCGGTATCGTCGTTGCGCACGTGCCGGCGTACCAGTCCGGCGATCTGCTTCAGCACGTGGTCGCCGGAGATATGGCCGTAGCGGTCGTTGATCGGCTTGAACAGGTCCACGTCGATGATGCACATGGTCAGTTCGCGCTGGTGGCGCATGGCACGCGCGATTTCCTTCTCGACGGACTCGATGAAGTGCCGGCGGTTGTACATCTCGGTCAGCGCATCGTGGGTGGCGAGCTGGTAGATCTCCTCGTGATAGCTCGCTTCCACGCTGCTGTGGCTGATGAACTTCAGGATGCTCTCGCCGAGCGTGATGTGGTCGCCGTCGGCGAGGGCGGCTTCGCTCACCGGCGCGTCGTTGACGCGGGTGGCGTTGGTGGCGCCCAGGTCGCGGACGCGGTAGCTGTCGCCGTCGCGCCAGATCTCGCAGTGCAGGCGCGAGACGCTGTTGTGCGGGATGTGCAGGTCGGCTTCCTGCGACCGGCCCACGCGGACCCGTGCGGTATCGATGTCCGCGCGCCGGCCCAGGCCCTCGCCGTGGATCACCACCACGCACGCCGACCGGTGCGACGCCGGTCGCGGGCCGTCGCTCAGGACGGTCCGTTGCGTGGTGGGTGGATCGTGGGAATCCCGGGACATGCGAAGGCGACTGGCAGGTGCGGGCCCGAGTGTAACGGATCGGTCGGTCAACTCACGCTTCCGCTACCATGGCCGGGCGCACCGGGGACAGTGGCATGACATCGCATCCGTACGACGACCTCGCACCCACCGAGAGCCTGGCCACGCGCCTGCAGGACGCGCCCACGGCGCCGGACGGCACGCTCGCGCCCGGCGCGCGGCTGGGCCGTTACCGGATCGAGGGTCTGCTGGGGCGGGGCGGCATGGGCGAGGTCTATCGCGCCGCCCAGCTGGAGCCGGTGCGCCGCGACGTGGCGCTCAAGCTGATGCGGGTCCAGCGCCTGCAGGCGCGCCACCTGGCCTGGTTCGAGGTGGAACGGCAGGTGCTGGCGCAGATGCGCCATCCCGCCATCGCCCAGATCTACGACGCCGGCACCACGGAGGAGGGCTATCCGTTCTTCGCGATGGAGCTGATCGACGGCAGCCCCATCACGCGCTACTGCCGCGACCAGCGCCTGTCGCTGGACGCACGCGTGGCGTTGTTCATCCGCGTCTGCGAGGGCGTGCAGCACGCGCACCACAAGGGCGTGGTGCACCGGGACCTGAAGCCCGGCAACCTGCTGGTCGACACGCTCGATGGCCGGCCTGCACCCAAGATCATCGACTTCGGCATCGCCATGGCCGCCTCGCTGGCCGGCGACGCCGCGCTGGAGCGCGCGGGCACGCCCGAGTACATGAGCCCCGAGCAGGCACAGGGCGACGCCACCCAGGTGGACACGCGCAGCGATGTCTATTCCCTCGGCGTGGTGCTGTGCGAACTGGTGACCGGGGTGCGTCCGGATGCGGTGGGCGAAACCTGGGCCGCGGAGACGCCGACCGCGGTGGCGCCGTCGTCGCGCCTGGCCGCGCTGCCCATGGACCAGGCGGAACAGATGGCGCTGGAGCGCGGCCTGTCGCTGGCGCGCATGCGCGACCGGTTGCGGGGCGACCTGGACTGGATCGTGCTGAAGGCGATGCAGCACGATCGCGATGCCCGCTACGGGTCCGTCGCCGCGCTCGCCGATGATCTGCAGCGCTATCTCGATGGTCGCGTGGTGACGGCGGTGCCGCCGAGCCGTCGCTATGCGTGGCGCAAATTCCTGCGTCGCCATCGCGCCGGTGCCTTCGCGGCCGGCGTCGCCTTGCTGGCGTTGCTGGGCGGCCTGGGCCTGTCGCTGTACGGCCTGCAGCAGGCGCGCACGCAACGCAGCCTGGCCGAGGCGCGCAGTGCCGAACTGGAGAAGGTGGCGGCGTTCCAGCAGTCGATGCTGGAGGGCATCGACATCGAGACCATGGGCGTGGGCCTGTCGGAAGGGCTGGTGCGCCAGGTGAGCAGCGTCGACCCGTCGGCGGCCGGCGCGTTCGGCGCCACCCTGGCCAAGACCAGCACCGGCGACCTGGCGCGCGACCTGGTCGACCGCCAGTTGCTGGCGAACGCAGAGGAGGCCATCGCACGCGATTTCGCCGATCAGCCCGACGTGGCCGCCAGCCTGCGCGAGTCTGTCGGCCACGTGTATGCCGCCATCGGCCTCTACGACAAGGCCGCTGCGCATTTCGCGCAGGTGGCCGATTACCGCAGCCGCGTGCTCGGCGAAGGCGCGCAGGACACCCTGCGTGCGCGCAACGACCAGGTGCAGGCGCTGCTGGAGGGCGCGCACATCGACCAGGCCGAGGCCGCGTTGCAGAAGGCGCTGCCGCGCGCGTTCGCGCTGCCGGACAACGACCGCGTGCGGGTGAAGCTGGAACTGGCGCAGGCGCAGGTGATCTCGGCCCGCGGCGACCGGCCGCGCGCGAAGGGCGTGATCGAAGCCGTGCAGGCGCGCTTGCTGGCCAGCGCCGGCGAGCGGGATCCGGCCACGCTCGAAGCGACCAACAACCTGGCCGCCGTGCAGCGCAACCTCGGCGAACTGCCGGAAGCGCGCGCCAACATGGAGAAGGTGGTCGCACTGCGCACCGCCACACTGGGGCCCGACCACGAGGACACGCTGTCGGCCATGGGCAACCTAGCGGTGCTGCGCATCATGAACCGCGAGAAAGCGGCCGCGATCTCCCTGCAGCGCGACCTGACCGACCGCTACGTGCGCAAGCTGGGCAGCGAACACCCGGTCGCGCTGCAGGCGCGCAGCACGCTGGCGACGATGATGATCGACGGCGCCGACGAGGCATCGGTGAAAGCCGCGCTTCCGATGCTGCAGGACGTGCTGGCGGCGCGCGAACGCGTGCTCGGCCGCGACCATCCGCAGACCGTCCGTACGCGGCTGAACCTGGCCACGGCCCACGCGCGGCTCGAGGATTACGCCGCGGCATTGCCGCTGGAAGAGCAGGTCATCACCGCGCGCACCCGCGCGCTCGGCGCGGGCCATCCGGACACCCTGTCCATCCTGGTCAACCACGCCGGCACGCTGCTCAACGCAGGGCAGGCGGAAGCCTCGCTGCGCCTGCTGGGCGACGTGCAGCCGCTGGCGTTGAAGACGCTGGGCGAGAAGCATCCGCAGGCACAGGCCACCATGGTCATCCGCGCCGAGGCGTTGCGGGTGCTCGGCCGCGTACCGGACGCGCTGGCCGAGTACCGGCGCCTGTTCGACCTGCGCCTGCGTGCGCTCGGCGAGACGCACGTGGAAACACGCACCGCCGCATGGAACCTGATCGACACCTACCGCGAACTGGGCCGGCCGGCCGACGCGGAGCCCCTGTACCGCCAGTACATCGCGCCGTTGCTCGCGGCCGATCCGAAGACCCTGGATGACGCCGACGCCGAGCTGGCGAAGCGTTACCGTGAAGGCAGGCGCCCGGGCAAGCAGACCCGGCGCGGTTGATCACGCGCAGCGCTCATTCGCCCGGCTTGGCGCCTGCGCTCGAGGCCTCCGACGCCGCACGCCGGGACAGCACCGCCTCGCGGTGCGCGATGTAGGCATTGGCCCCGAAAATGATGCCGGCCCCGAGCAGCGTCCACCGGTCCAGCGTCTCGTCGAACAGCAGCCAGCCGAAGATCGCCACCACCGGCAATTGCATGAAGCTGATCGGCGTCAGCGCCGACACTTCGCCCAGCTTCAGCGCCCGCGTCCACAGCATGTGACCGCCGGTGCCCAGCACCCCCGACGCGATGACCCAGACCCAGGTGATGCCCTGCGGCCATTCCCACACCGCCAGCGCCGGCACCAGCGACATCGGCACCCACAGCAGCGTGGTGTAGATGACGATGCGATCGGCCGGTTCGGTGTGGGACAGCTGCTTGATCTGGATGGCCACCAGCGCGCTCATCACCGCCGCCAGCACCGCGACCATCGCGTCGACGGTGAACTGCGCCGTACCCGGCCGCACGATGATCAACACGCCCACGAAGCCCAGCGCCACCGCCGTCCAGCGACGTGCGCGCACCTGTTCGTTGAGCAGCGCCGCGGCGGCCAGGGTGACGAACAGCGGCGTGGAATACGACAGCGACACCGCCTGCGCCAGCGGCAGGTGGCCGATGGCCCAGAAGCCGGCCAGCATCGAACAGATGCCGATGACGCAGCGGAACAGGTAACGCGGGAACTGCGTGGTCTTCAGGAAGCCCGGACCATGGCGCAGGATCAACGGCGCCGCCGCCAGCAGACCGAAGAAGTTGCGGAAGAACGCGATCTCGAACGTGTGCAGGGTCGCCGACGCCAGCCGGATCGCCACCACCATCAGCGCGAACAGGACAGTGCTGCCCAGCATCAGCACCGCAGCGCGATAGTGGGTGGGAAGGTTCGGCATCAGCGTTCCCGATCTGCCCCTTCCACCGCCTGCGGGGGAAGACGGGGATGGGGGCGAGCGGAGTCCATGAGCGCGGGTATGCGTTCGATGGGTCGCCGCACTGGCTGCCATCGCGGTTGCCGAGGGCGGTCGGCTTCGGCATCCCCCCACCCCAACCCTCCCCCGTGAACGGGGGAGGGAGCCGTTCCGGGTGGCCGGCCCTCAATCATCACAAGCGCCGGCGTGCGGACCGCATGACGTCGCACAAGCACCGCAGCGCGATAGTGGGTGGGAAGGCTCGGCATCAGCGTTCCTGATCCGCCCCTTCCCCCGCCTGCGGGGGAAGGTTGGGAAGGGGGCGAACGGAGTCCATGAGCGCGGATATGGGTTCGATGGGTCGCCGCACTGGCTGCCATCGCGGTTGCCGAGGGCGGTCGGCTTCGGCATCCCCCCCACCCCAACCCTCCCCCGCACGCGGGGGAGGGAACTGTATCCGAGGCAGGATGAGGATCATGGGAGGGGCTACCAGCTCGCCCCGATGATCTTCGGTTCCGGCTCGATGGCCACGCCGAAGCGCGCCTGCACCGACGCGGCGATCTTCCTGGCCAGCGCCAACAGCTGCGCGCCGGTCGCCTCGCCGTGATTGACCAGCACCAGCGCATGCGCGGCGGACACACCGGTGTCGCCGTCGCGGTATCCCTTCCAGCCACAGGCCTCGATCATCCACGCCGCCGACAGCTTGCGGTTGTGGGCGGCATCGCCGCGGAAGACGGGCAGGGTGGGGTAGTCGACCTGCAGCGCATCGGCCTGCGCCTGCGAGACGATCGGATTCTTGAAGAAGCTGCCCGCGTTGCCGACCACGGCGGGGTCGGGCAGCTTGCGCTGGCGGATGCGGATCACAGCGTCGGCTACGTCGCGTGCGGTCGGATCAGCGATGCCCATCGCCCCCAGCTCGTCCCGGATGCCTGCATAGTCCAGCCGCAGCGCGGGTCGGCGCGGCAGCAGGAATTCCACCGCGGTCACCAGATAGCGGTCGGGATCGTGTTTGAACACGCTGTCGCGATAGGCGAACGCGCAGGCGTCGCGGTCCAGCCGCACGCGCGTGCCGGCGTGGCGGTCGAAGGCGTCGACGCCATGGATGAACTCGCCCACCTCGGTGCCGTAGGCGCCGATGTTCTGGATCGGCGAGGCGCCGGCGGTACCCGGAATGAGCGCCAGGTTCTCCAGGCCGCACAGGCCCTGTTCGAGCGTCCACATCACCAGCGGATGCCAGGCCACGCCGGCATCGGCCCGCACGAGCGCATGGTCGCCATCGTCGGACAGGACGCGCAGGCCGCGCGTGGCCATCGCGATGACGGCACCCGGTGCGTCGCCGGCGAACAGCAGGTTGCTGCCGCCGCCGATCACCAGCGGAGTGTTCTCGGTCGCCTGCGGCAGCGCGAGGACCTCGTCCAGCGCCGCCGCATCATCGACCTCGATCAGCCACGGCGCCCGCGCGGGAACGCCGAAGGTCGTGCGCTCGCGCAACGACGCATGGGCGGTGACGCGATAGCCTGGCGTCATTCCGGCGCCACCGGACCGCCGCTGGGCGCTTCGCGACGGCGGCGGATGGCTTCCACGCATTCGCGGATCAGCTCGGGGCCGCGGTAGACCAGGCCGGTGTAGCACTGCACCAGCGACGCGCCGGCGGACATCTTCGCCACCGCGTCGGCGCCGGACAGGATGCCGCCCACGCCGATCAGCGGGATGCTGTGCGGCAGGCGCGTGCGCAGGCGGCGCAGCACCAGCGTGGCCTGGCCCATCAGCGGTGCGCCGGACAGGCCGCCGGTTTCGCGCGCGTGCGGATGGTCCTGCACGCTCAGGCGCGAGACGGTGGTGTTGGTGGCGATGACGCCGTCCACCTGCATGTCGCCCAGCACCCGGGCCACCGCGTCGATGTCGCTGTCGGACAGGTCGGGCGCGATCTTGACCAGCATCGGCACACGCTTGCCGTGCTGTGCGGCCAGGTCTTCCTGCGCCTCGCGCAGCGTGCCGATCAGCTGGCGCAGTGCCTGTTCTTCCTGCAGCTCGCGCAGGCCGGCGGTGTTGGGCGATGAAATGTTGACGGTGATGTAGTCCGCCAGCGGGTAGACGCGTTCCAGGCAGTACAGATAGTCGGACGCGGCACGCTCGTTGGAGGTGTCCTTGTTCTTGCCGATGTTGATGCCGAGCAGGCCGCGGTCGCGGCGCGCGCGTTCGACGTTGCGGACCAGCGCATCGACGCCGTCGTTGTTGAAGCCGAGGCGGTTGATGACGGCCTGGTGCTCCGGCAGGCGGAACATGCGCGGCTTCGGATTGCCCGGCTGCGGCTTGGGCGTGACCGTGCCGATCTCGACGAAGCCGAACCCCAGCGCGAACAGCGCGTCGATGTGCGCGCCGTTCTTGTCCATGCCGGCGGCCAGGCCCACCGGATTGGGAAAGGTCAGGCCCATCAGCTTGGTCGGCATGGGGGCGATGGGGCGCGCCACCAGCGGCGTGGTGCCGGTGCGGTAGGCCAGGTCGAGCGCCTTCAGGCCCATGCCATGGGCGGTCTCGGCATCGAGGCCGAAGAGGAAGGGGCGGGCGAACGAATACATGGACGCGCGCGGGCTCAGTTCAACGTCGCCAGCCAGGCCATCCCGCCCAGGAACAGGAAGATCACCGCGATGCCGACCACCCACAGCAGCGCCGATACCCATCCCAGGATCAGCCCGCCGATGGCCATGCCGTCGCCGTCCAGCGTGCCCGCACTGCGGCGGATCTCGGCGCGTGCCATGTGGCCGGTGATGATGGCCACGATCGTGCCGATGAAGGGCAGCAGGGTCCAGCCCAGGATGCCGGACACGAGGCTGGCGGTGGCGAGGCTGCTGGTGGTGCGGGCTTGGTTCATCAGGAACTCCGTGCAGGGGTCAGGGAGGCGATGGCGCGGGATCGGGCAGCCAAAAAAAACGCGCCACCCGGCAAGGTGGCGCGATTATCCCAGATGCAGGCCCGTCCGGGGCGGCCGGCATGCGGGCATGCCGGCGGCGCGGCGGATCAGAGGTCGAACTTGATGCCCTGCGCCAGCGGCAGCGAGTCGGAGTAGTTGATGGTGTTGGTCTGCCGGCGCATGTAGACCTTCCACGCGTCCGAACCGGACTCGCGGCCGCCGCCGGTTTCCTTCTCGCCACCGAACGCACCGCCGATCTCGGCGCCGCTGGTGCCGATGTTGACGTTGGCGATGCCGCAGTCGCTGCCGGCCGCCGACAGGAACTGCTCGGCCGCCTTCAGGTTCTGGGTGAAGATCGACGACGACAGGCCCTGCGGCACGGCGTTCTGCATGTCGATGGCCTCGTCCAGCGTCTTGTACTTCATGACGTACAGGATCGGCGCGAAGGTCTCGTGCTGGACCACCTCGTCCGAGTTCTTCAGGCCGGTGACGATGGCCGGCAGCACGAAGTTGCCGGGTCGGTCGATCGCGGTGCCGCCGGTTTCGACGGTGCCGCCGCTGGCCCTGGCCTTGGCGATGGAGTCCAGGAACTGCTGCACGGCCGCCTGGCTGTTGAGCGGACCCATCAGGTTGGCCGGATCCAGCGGATCGCCGATCTTGCCTTCCACCTGCTTGTACGCCTTGATCAGCGTGGCCAGCACGGTGTCGTAGATGGATTCGTGCACGATCAGGCGGCGCGTGGTGGTGCAGCGCTGGCCCGCGGTGCCGACCGCGCCGAACACGATGCCGGGGATGGCCAGCTTCAGGTCGGCGGTCTCGTCCAGGATGATGGCGTTGTTGCCGCCCAGTTCCAGCAGGCTGCGGCCCATGCGGCGCGCGACGCGCTCGCCGACGGTGCGGCCCACCTGGGTGGAACCGGTGAAGCTGATCAGCGGGATGCGCTTGTCGTCGACGAACTGCTGCGCCAGTTCCACGCCGGCGTCGTTGATCAGGAAGAAGATGTCCGGGAACCCGCCTTCCTTCAGCGCCTCGTTGCAGATCTTCATGCTGGCGATGGCGGTCAGCGGCGTCTTGTTGGACGGCTTCCAGATGCAGATGTCGCCGCAGATGCCGGCCAGGAACGCGTTCCACGCCCACACCGCGACCGGGAAGTTGAACGCGCTGATGATGCCGACCAGGCCCAGCGGCTGGTACTGCTCGTACATGCGGTGGCCGGGACGTTCGGAGTGCATGGTGTAGCCGTACAGCATGCGGCTCTGGCCCACGGCGAAGTCGGCGATGTCGATCATCTCCTGCACTTCGCCGTCGCCCTCGGGCTTGCTCTTGCCCATTTCCAGCGCGACCAGCGAACCCAGCGCGTCCTTGTGCCTGCGCAGGGCTTCGCCGCACAGGCGGATGGCTTCGCCGCGACGCGGCGCCGGGGTGGTGCGCCAGATCTTGAACGCGGCCTGCGCGCGGGCGACGACCTTCTCGTAGTCGGCCTGGCTGCTGGCGTAGACTTCGGCGATCACCTCGTTGGTGGTCGGGTTGATCGACTGCAGCAGGCCGGCGTCGGTGGTCGTGGACCACTCACCGCTGCCGAGGTAGGTGCCGGAGTTGGTGGGGGCAAGGCCGAGGGCCTTGAGGAGGTCAGCAGGCATGGAAGCTCCAGGGTCGTTGCGCGGGATGCCGCCGGAAGGCGCAGCATCGGAAGAGGTGCGCGATTCTACCAGAGACGGCCCGAAGGACCTCGCGTAAGTCCGTGTTTTTCCAGTGATTCCGGGCCCATCGACGATTGCGCGGAACGCCGATGATTCGGTGCCGGGCTTTGCTCGGATTGCCGATGCGGGAACGGATCGATCGTCGATTCGCCGAGGCGCGCAGCCGGCGCGGCGATGGGAAAGATGGTGACCCCGGCGCGATTCGAACGCACGACCTGTCCCTTAGGAGGGGACCGCTCTATCCAGCTGAGCTACGGGGCCATCGGCGCCGATTCTCGCACGAAGCGGGCCGCGGCACGACGCATGGACGCGCAGGCCATGGTCCGCCCGCGGTCCGCGTGGCACTGTGGCGTCGGTCCCCCACCTGACGGCCCGCATGGACATCCGCCTCGACGATCTTCGTCATCCCGCTGTCGCCGCCCTGTTGCGGGAGCATCTGGACTGGATGCATCGCACGTCGCCACCGGAGAGCGTGCACGCGCTCGACCTCGACGCGCTGCGCGGGAGCGACATCAGCTTCTGGGCGGTGTGGGATGGCGAGACGCTGGCCGGCTGCGGTGCCTTGCGCGCGTTGGATGCGGGCCATGGTGAAGTGAAGTCGATGCGCACGGCGCAGACGCATCTTCGCCAAGGCGTCGCGCAGCGGATGCTCGACCATATCGTCGGCGAGGCCCGCCGGCGCCGGTACGGGCGACTGAGCCTGGAAACCGGATCGATGGCGTACTTCGCACGGGCACGTGCGCTGTACACGCGCGCAGGCTTCGTTCCCTGTGCCCCGTTCGGCGATTATGCCGAGGACCCGAACAGCGTCTTCATGACCCGCACGCTGTAGGGCGCACGCCATTGGTTTCAGTTGCATCCATATGAAATCCCTGGGTTTGTTGCGTCGCAACGCTTGACAGCCCCCCGGGGTGGCGTGCTTTTCTTCGTCCATGCACCCGCATGCCTCGCACGCCATGTTGTCCACGCCGGCCCCGTTGCCGGCGATGGGGCGCGCGGATGCCGGATGCACGTCCATTACCACCACCATTACCACCCTGACTCGTCGGGTGCGGCTGGTTGTGTTCGCGTAAACCGCAGACCACGGCCCCGCACCCGGATCAGGATGCAGGGCCACCCCACTTCCTGATGCCGTGCCGGGCCTCCTACCCGAGGTTCCTGACCCATGTCGTCCCGCAACGCCGAAGTCGAACAGCCCAAACCGCGCACCGTCGTCCACAAGTTCGGCGGCACCTCCGTCGCCGACGCCGAGCGCTACCGCCACGTGGCGCAGTTGCTGCTGGCGCGCGACGAGGACGTGCAGGTCACGGTGGTGTCGGCGATGAAGGGCGTCACCGACGCGCTGATCGAACTCTGCGAGCTGGCGGCGGAGAACCGACCGGAATGGCATGACGCCTGGCACGCCCTGCGCGCGCGCCACCGCGGCGCGGCCGTCGCGCTGCTCGGCGAGGCGGCGGGGCCGGTGATCGAATGGGTGGACGAGCGGTTCAAGCGACTGGAGGAGATCCTCAACGCGCTGATCGTCATCGGTGGCCTGCCGGAGCTGGTCCTGCAGCGCGTGCAGGGCCTGGGCGAAGTCTGTTCCGCGCGCCTGCTGGGCGAGTACCTGTCCCTGCAGGGCGAGGACTGCGCGGTGCTCGATGCGCGCGAAGTGCTGCGCGTCGATCACGGCGAACTCGGCGTGGTGGTCGACTGGGAGACCAGCGCGCAGCGGCTGGCAGCGTGGCAGGCCACCCATCCGCAGCGCCGGGTGGTGGCCACCGGGTTCGTCGCGCGCGATCGCGAGGGTCGCTTCACCACCCTCGGACGCAACGGCAGCGATTACTCGGGGGCGATCTTCGCCGCGCTGTACGACGCCGCCGAGCTGCACATCTGGACCGACGTCGACGGCGTGCTGTCGGCGGACCCGCGGGTGGTGCCCGAAGCGGTGCAGCTCGGCGCGCTGAGCTACGACGAGGCCTGCGAACTGGCGTACTTCGGCGCCAAGGTCGTGCATCCGCAGACCATGTCGCCGGCGATGGAACGCGGCCTGCCCATCATCATCCGCAACACCTTCCATCCGGAGCATCCGGGCACGCGCATCACCGCCGAGCGCGACGCGGTGGGGCCGGTGAAGGGACTGACGCTGAGCGCCGACCTGGCGCTGCTCAACCTGGAAGGCACCGGCCTGATCGGCGTGCCTGGCACCGCCGAGCGTGTGTTCGCGGCCTTGCGCAACGCGCATGTGTCGGTGGTGATGATCTCGCAGGGCTCGTCGGAGCATTCGATCTGCTGCGTGGTCAGGGCCAGCGAAGCGGCGAAGGGGCAGGCGGCGCTGCTGGACGCGTTCGCGCACGAACTCGACACTCGCCAGATCCAGCGCGTGCAGCGTCGCGACGGCGTGAGCGTGCTGGCGGCGGTCGGCGACGGCATGGCCGGTACGCCCGGTGTGTCCGCACGGCTGTTCGGCGCGCTGGGCCGGGCCCAGGTCAACATCCTGGCGATCGCGCAGGGCTCGTCCGAACGCAACATCTCCGTGGCCATCGACAGTGCCGATGCGACCAAGGCGCTGCGTGCGGCGCATGCCGGCTTCTGGCTGTCGCCGCAGACCTTCGCGGTCGGCGTGATCGGGCCGGGCAACGTCGGCGGCGCGTTGATCGAACAGCTGCGCCTGGCGCAGCCGCAGCTGCTCGGCAAGGCCAACCTCGACCTGCGACTGCGCGCGATCGCGTCCAGCACGCGCATGCTGCTGGACGAGCGCAGCATCGGCGCGGACTGGCGTGCGCGCTTCGAGGCCAGTCCGCAGCCGGCCGACCTGGACCGCTTCACCCAGCACCTGCTGTCGGCGCACATGCCGCATGCGGTGATCGTGGACTGCAGCGCCAGTCCGGTGGTGGCGGACCGTTACGCCGACTGGCTGGCGGCCGGCATCCACGTGATCACGCCCAACAAGCAGGCCGGCGCCGGCCCGCTTGCGCGCTACCACGCCATTCGCGATGCGGCCGCCACCAGCGGCGCGCGCTTCCGTTACGAGGCCACGGTGGGCGCCGGCCTGCCGGTGATCTCCACGCTGCGCGATCTGCTGGACACCGGCGACACGGTGTTGTCGGTGGAAGGCATCTTCTCCGGCACGCTGGCGTGGCTGTTCAACCGCTTCGACGGCAGCGTGCCGTTCTCGCAGCTGGTCACCGAGGCGCGCGGCCTGGGCTATACCGAGCCGGATCCACGCGATGACCTGTCCGGCACCGACGTGGCGCGCAAGCTGGTGATTCTGGCGCGCGAGGCCGACCGCGAACTGGCGCTGGAAGACGTCCAGGTCGAGAGCCTGGTACCGGAGGCGTTGCGGCAGGCCAGCGTCGACGACTTCATGGCGCGGCTGGGCGAGGTCGATGCCGGGTTCGCCGCGCGGCTGGCGAAGGCGTGCACGGCCGGCAACGTGTTGCGCTACGTCGCACGGCTGGACGAGGCCGGCCGCGCAAGCGTCGGTCTGGTGGAACTGCCGGCGACGCATGCGTTCGGCAACCTGCGCCTGACCGACAACATCGTGCAGTTCACCACCCGCCGTTACTGCGACAATCCGCTGATCGTGCAGGGCCCGGGCGCAGGTCCGGAAGTCACCGCCGCCGGCGTCTTCGCCGACGTGCTGCGGGTGGCGGCAGGGCAGGGGGCGAAGCTGTGAATTTGGGGAGAAGCGTTTTGCGACACGGATCAAAGCGGATAGAAGCAGATGGAAGACGTGCAGTCGGTGCGCAAGACGCACCGGTGCAGCCGGGCACGACGCGTCGAAGTACCCCCGGATTCGCTGCCTTAGCGTCAGCGCTCTCATCCGCCTTGATCCGTGTCGATCCGTGTCTAACCGCTTCTCGCCATGACGACGGGCAAACGAGGAGTTCCGCCGCATGAGGACGCAGGCGACGGCGTTCTCGCCGGCATCGGTGGGCAACGTCGGTGTGGGGTTCGACATCCTGGGCCATGTGATCGAAGGCGTCGGCGACACGGTGACGGTCCGTCGCCTCGACACGCCGGAGGTGCGCATCGCCGCGATCCGCGGCGCCACCGTCGACCTGCCGCTGGATGCGCCGGGAAACACGGCGGGCGCGGCATTGATCTCGCTGCGGCAGGCGCTGGCGTTGCCGTTCGGCTTCGAGGTCGAGATCGACAAGGGCATTCCGCTCGGTTCCGGCATGGGCGGTTCCGCCGCCTCATGCGTGGCGGCACTGGTCGCGGCCAATGCGCTGCTCGATGCGCCGCTGACGCACGAACAGCTGTATCCGCATGCGCTGGTCGGCGAGGCCGTCGCCAGCGGCGGCAAGCATGGCGACAACCTCGGGCCGATGCTGCTCGGTGGACTGGTCCTGTCCACGGCTGACCGTCTGGTGCGCGTGCCCGTGCCGGAGCACTGGCACAGCGTGCTCGTGCATCCGGAGGCCATCCTCGAAACGCGCCGCGCACGCGCCGCGCTGCAGGGCGCCTACGAACTGAAGGAATTCGTCGCGCAGAGCGCCAACCTGGCGCTGGTGCTGGCCGGCTGCCATGCGGGCGATGCCGCGCTGGTGCGCGACGGCCTGCGCGATGTGCTGGTCGAACCGCGTCGCGCACCGCTGATCGTCGGTTTCGAGGCGGCCAAGCGGGCGGCGCTGGACGCCGGCGCGATGGGCGCCAGCATTTCCGGCGCCGGGCCCAGCGTGTTCGCGTGGTTCGAGTCGCGCGGCGAGGCGGAAATCGCGGCGCCCGCTGTCCAGGCGGTCTTCGCCGCCGCCGGTTTCGACAGCCAGGCCTGGGTGTCGCCGATCAATGCGACCGGCGCCGAACTGCTGCCCGCCGACTGACGTCCCACCCGGTCGTCCCGCGCTGCGCGGGGCGCCTTGCCTACGACAGACCATGAACTTCATCTCGACCCGCAACACCGCACCCGCCGCCACGCTCAGCCAGGCCATCGCGGCCGGACTCGCGCCCGATGGCGGACTGTATGTTCCCGACGCACTTCCGCCGCCCCGCGACCTGGTCGCCGGGCGCGACATCGCCGACACCGCGGCCACGCTGCTGGCGCCGTTCTTCGCCGGCGACGCGCTGGGGGGCGAGCTGGCGGCGATCTGCCGCGAAGCCTTCGATTTTCCGGCGCCGCTGCGCCCGCTCGGAACGCCGGACGATCATGTGCTGGAGCTGTTCCATGGCCCGACGGCGGCATTCAAGGATTTCGGCGCGCGCTTTCTCGCCGCGAGCATGACGCGGCTGCGGCGCGATGCGGGCAAGCCACTGACGATCCTCGTCGCCACGTCCGGCGATACCGGCGCGGCCGTGGCTGCGGCCTTCCATCGGCAGCCCGGCCTGCGCGTGGTGGTGCTGTATCCGGATGGACGCGTGTCGCCGCGGCAGGCGCACCAGCTGGGCTGCTTCGGCGACAACATCACCGCGCTGCGCGTGGCCGGTTCGTTCGACGACTGCCAGGCGCTGGTGAAGCGGGCGCTCAACGACGCGCACGTGCAGGCGCAGGCACCGCTGAGTTCGGCCAACAGCATCAGCCTGGGCCGGCTACTGCCGCAGATGAGTTACTACGCGCATGCGGCGTTGACGCATCGCGAGGCGACCGGCGAAGTACTGAATCTTGTCGTCCCGACCGGCAATCTGGGCAACGCGCTGGCGGCGATCCTGGCGCGGGCACTGGGCGTGCCGTTGGGACGCATCGCCCTGGCGACGAATGCCAACGCGGTACTGCCCGACTTCTTCGCCGGTGGCGACTACGCACCGACGGCCAGCGTGGCGACGCTGGCGAATGCGATGGATGTGGGCGCGCCCAGCAACTTCGAGCGCCTGCGCTGGCTCTACGCGGGCGACGATGCGGCGTTGCGCGCGGCGTTCAGCGCGTCCGCGGTCGATGACGCAACCATCGGCGAGGTGATCGCCCGTCGGTTCCGCGACCACGCCGAAGTGCATTGCCCGCACTCGGCAACCGCCGTGAAAGTGCTGGAAGACCTGCGCGCCCAAGGCGTGCGCGGTCACTGGGCGGTCGCGGCCACTGCGCATCCGGCCAAGTTCGAAAGCGTGGTGGAGCCCCTGATCGGCCGCACCGTCGAGGTGCCACCGGCACTGGCCGACCTGCTGGCGCGTCCCGCACACGCCGACCCGATCCCCGCCGAGTACGACGCGTTGCGCGAGCGCCTGCTGGCCTAGTCGAACGCTGATACGCCTGTAGGAGCGACGTCAGTCGCGACCGCCCGGCCTGATGGAGAGATTTTTTCGTGCGGGACGGGAACATGGTGGACAGGATTTCCGAGTGGTCACGAGTCTGCGGTCGCGACTGACGTCGCTCCTACAGAGGGGCGTCGCTATATTCGATGCATGAGCGACCTGCGATAAGCTCCCGCCCATGAAACGCACCCTGTCGTCCACCCTCCTGCTCGCTGCGTTGTTCGCCGCGACCACGCCGTCCATCTCGCACGCGCAATCCGCGGTGCCGCAGGCCGATGTCCGTGCGCTCGAGCCGGGCGAGTTCCTGTGGTATCCGCAGATCGCGCCCGAGGGTCCGGTGGTGCTGGTGGTCAGCCTGGACGAGCAGCGCGCCTATGTGTACCGCAACGGCATCGCCATCGGCGTGTCGACGATCAGTTCGGGCAAGGCGGGCAAGGACACGCCGACCGGGGTGTTCACCATCCTGCAGAAGAACAAGGACCACCGCTCCAACCTCTACAACAATGCGCCGATGCCCTACATGCAGCGGCTGACCTGGGACGGCATCGCGCTGCATGGCGGCCACCTGCCGGGCTATCCGGCGTCGCACGGCTGCGTCCGCCTGCCGCAGGCGTTCGCCGAGAAGCTGTTCGGCATCACCCGTTTCGGCGACTCGGTGGTGGTGGCGAACGCCAAGGCTTCGCCGGCCAGTCTGGTGCATCCGGCCGTGCTGGCGCCGGTCACCGCCGGGGGGCAGACAGCGCATCCTGAGCTCGCGCCCTACGAGGTGTACTGGAACGAGTCCGCCTCGCCCGAGGGGCCGGTCAGCATCCTGGTCAGCCTGTACGACCAGCGCGTCTCGGTGCTGCGCAATGGCGTGCTGATCGGTGCGGCGCCGCTGCAGATGGTGCGCGACTTCGCGCTCAACGGCACCGTGCTGCTGGTGATGACGACCGGGATGGAAGACGTGCCCAGCCTGCTCGATCCGCAGCAGAAGGAGCACCGCTGGGTGGCCCATCGCGTACTGGGCGAAGCAGGCGCGCCGATGCCGCCGCTGCGGTCGCTGGGGGATTCGTTCTGGCTCCCGCAGGATTTCGCCCGTCGCCTGTACGGCGTGCTGAAGCCCGGGACGACCGTACTGCTGTCCGATCTGCCGGGCGTGCGCGCAACGCCGGATGACCGGCCCTCCGTGCCGGTCTTGGAATCGGACGAAGGCAACCCCATTCCGGTACCGCGCTGAGCCTTGCGGACGGAATCGGGACGCCGGCGTGATCCATCGCTATCCGGGCCTCCGCATGAACCGATTCCCCTCGCTGCTTTCGCTGTGCATCGCTGCCGCGGCGCTCTCGCCGGCCACCGGCGCACGTGCCGGATCGACCGCCGTCGTCACCCCCGAGCGCCTGGTCGAGCGACTGCACCGCGCGGCGCCCTCGCTCGACCGCGAGGTGCTGTCCCTGGCGGCGCGTGCGATGACCTGTTCGATCCGGCGCGGCGAGTCCGTACCGATGCGCCGGCTCAGCGTGATCGACTATTCGCGGCCGTCCACCCAGCCGCGCCTGTGGGTATTCGACCTGGACGCCGCCCGCCTGCTGTTCGAGGAACGCGTCGCGCACGGACGCAACACCGGTGAGAACCTGGCCACACGCTTCTCCAATGCCACCGGCAGTTACATGTCCAGCCTGGGGGCCTTCGTCACCCAGGAATCCTATCGCGGTGCGAATGGCTACTCGCTGCGTCTGCAGGGGCTGGAGCCGGGCTTCAACGACAAGGCGCGCGAGCGCGCCATCGTCATCCATGGCGCACCCTATGTCAGCGATGCGCTGGTCAACGCGCAGGGACGGCTGGGGCGCAGCCTGGGGTGCCCTGCGGTGCGCACCGCGGTGGCGCAGCCGCTGATCGACAGCATCCGCGGCGGGTCCTTCCTGTTCGCGTACTACCCCGATCCCGCCTGGTTGACGCAGTCGGACCTGCTGGGCGCCGACTGCGGAACCGGGGTCGCCGCCCATCGGGCCTCGGCCACGCCGGGCGGCTGAGCGCGGTCAGAGCTTGAGCGGGATCTTCAGGTAGCGTCGGCCATTGTCTTCCGGCGCCGGCAGGCGGCCGGCGCGGATGTTGACCTGCAGTGACGGCAGCAGCAGCGTCGGTGCCGACAGCGTCGCATCGCGCGCTTCGCGCATCGCCACGAAACGGTCCTCGTCCACGCCGCCGCCGACGTGGACGTTGTGTGACTTTTCGTCGGCGACCGTGGTTTCCCACGCGTAGTGGTCGCGCCCCGGCGCCTTGTAGTCGTGGCACAGGTAGAGGCGCGTGTCGTCCGGCAGCGCCAGCAGTTTCTGGATCGAACGGTACAGAGTGCGCGCATCGCCGCCCGGGAAGTCCGCGCGCGCGGTGCCGTAGTCGGGCATGAACAGCGTGTCGCCGACGAACACCGCATCGCCGATGCGGTAGGACACGCAGGCCGGCGTGTGGCCGGGCGTGTGGATCACCTCGACCTGCAGCCCGCCGAGCGGGAACATCTCGCCGTCGCGGAACAGGCGGTCGAACTCGCGGCCGTCGCCGCTGACATCGTCCAGTCCGAACACCGGCGCAAACGTGCGCTGCACCTCGGTGATGTGTTCGCCGATGCCGACCGGGGCGCCGGTCTTCTCCTTCAGGTAGGGCGCGGCGCTGAGATGATCGGCATGCGCATGCGTTTCCAGGATCCACTGGACCGCCAGCTCATGGTCGGCGATGAAGCCGAGCAGCGTGTCCGCGGCGCGGTGCGAGGCGCGCCCGGAGCGGTGGTCGTAGTCCAGCACCGGATCGATGATCGCGGCATGGCGCGTGGCCGGGTCCCAGACCACGTAGGTGACGGTGTTGGTCGCCTCGTCGAACCAGGCGTGCAGGGCAGGGGTGGCCATGGGATCTCCGCTGGGGGTTGTCTTTTGATTTAGAAAATACTAAATTAAGAGGCATCTTAAGTAAAGGCAGCCCGATGCCCTTCAAGCAACGAGAACTGGACCAGCTGCGCGCCAGCGCCGCCGACGCGGCGGCGTTGATGCGGGCACTGGGGCATGACGGCCGGCTGCTGGTCCTGTGCACCCTGGTCGCGCAGGGCGAGTGTAGTGCGGGCGAACTGGCGCAGCAGGTCGGGCTCAGCCCGTCCGCGTTGTCGCAGCATCTTGCCCGGATGCGCGACGACGGGCTGGTCGAAAGTCGGCGCGAGGCCCAGAGCGTTTACTACCGCATCGCCGAACCGCGCGTGGCGCGGGTCGTGGCGCTGTTGAAAGACCTGTACTGCCCTTGAGGAGGCACCCATGACGATTCCCTCGATCTCACCCGAACAGGCCCAGGCGCTGTTGGCCGACGGCGCCCTGCTGGTGGACATCCGCAATCACGACGAACATGCGCGCGAGCACATCCCGGGCGCGATGCTGTGGCCGGTCTCGCAGCCGACGGCGTCGCTGTCCACGGGCAGCGCGAAGACGGTGATCTTCCATTGCCGTTCCGGCGTGCGTACGCAGGCCAACGCCGCCACGCTGGCGGCTGCGGCGGGATGCGAGGCGTTCCTGATGTCCGGCGGACTGGACGCCTGGAAGCGGGCCGGCCTGCCGGTCCGGCAGGACCGCCGCCAGCCGATCGAACTGATGCGGCAGGTGCAGATCGCCGCCGGTTCGCTGGTGCTGGCGGGCGTGCTGGTGGCGGCCACGCTGTCGCCTTATGGTCTGCTGCTGTCCGGCTTCGTCGGCGCCGGGCTGGTGTTCGCCGGCGTCAGCGGTTTCTGCGGCATGGCGCGCCTGTTGGCGGCGATGCCCTGGAACCGGCGCGCAATGCCATGATCCATGCCTGCCGCTGTCCATCGAACGGAGCCGTCCATGACTGAGTCGCAAGAGATCCGAATCACCCTCGAACAGGAAGAGGACTACAGCTTCCGCATCCGCTTCGACGACACCACCATCGCCGACCTGATGGCGGACGAGCCGCCGCCGCTGGGCAAGGGCGAGGGCCCGAACCCGACGCGGCTGCTGGTGGCGGCGGTGGCCAACTGCCTGTCGGCCAGCCTGCTGTTCGCGCTGCGCAAGTTCAGGAACACGCCCGGCAGGCTGGTCACGCACGCCACGGCGGAACTGGTGCGCAACGAGCAGGGCCGGCTGCGGGTCGGCCACCTCCACGCCGATATCCGGCTGGCCGAGGCCGGCGCGGCGCACGCTTCCCTGGAACGCATCCTGGCCCAGTTCGAGAACTTCTGCGTGGTGACCGAGAGCGTCCGTCACGGCATCGACGTGTCCGTCAGCGTCACCGACGCCGATGGCGTGCAGCTGCACGGCACTGCACGGGCGAAGCCGGGCAAGTCCTGAGCGGTGGATGGAAGCCGGCTGCGACTGCTCGTGTGGGAGCGACGTAAGTCGCGATGAAGCTTTACCAGTGGCCTTTCGCGACTTATGTCGCTCCCACAAGGGCGAGGAAAGCCGGGCAAGCCTCGCGCCCCCGGATCGCCGCCGGCGGCCGGGCGTGGCATGATCCTGCCCTCCGTCGTCCGTAGCCGAAGCCGTCCGTGATCGCGCCCATCAAGGGGAAGGCCACCTCGCTGGACATCGCCCACCTGGCGGGCGTGTCGCAGCCCACCGTGTCGCGCGCGCTGCGCGGCAGCCCGATGGTCAACGAGGAAACGCGCAAGCGCATCCTCGCCATCGCCGAGCAGCTCAACTACAAGGTCGACAAGAACGCCTCCAACCTGCGCCGTCAGCATTCCGGCACGCTGGCGCTGCTGTTCTTCGAGGACCCGACGCCGGACGAATCGGCGATCAATCCGTTCTTCCTGTCGATGCTCGGCAGCATCACCCGCGCCAGCGCGTTGCGCGGCTACGACCTGCTGATCTCGTTCCAGCAGCTGTCCAACGACTGGCAGGCCGACTACGAGGACAGCAAGAAGGCCGACGGCATCATCCTGCTGGGTTACGGCGACTACCTCGAATCGCGTGGCCGGCTGGAGCGCCTGGTCGAGCAGGGCACGCATTTCGTCCGCTGGGGCGCCGTGCAGCCGGACACGCCCGGCGTGTCGATCGGCTGCGACAACACCCAGGGCGGCCACGACATCACCGCGCACCTGATCGCGCAGGGTCGCCGCCGCATCGCCTTCCTCGGCCACGCCTCCAACCATTATCCGGAGTTCTTCGAGCGCTACCTGGGCCACCGGCAGGCACTGGAAGCGGCCGGCCTGACGGCGGATCCCGCGCTGCAGGTCGATGCGATCACCACCGAACAGTCGGGCCATGAAGCGGCCAGCGCGCTGCTCGCGCGGGGCGTGGCGTTCGATGCCGTGTTCGCCGCCAGCGATCTGATCGCGGTCGGCGCGATGAAGGCCTTGATGGAGCACGGAAAGCGGGTGCCGGAGGATGTCGCCGTGGCCGGGTTCGACGACATCCCGCTGGCCAGTTCGATGAACCCCGGTCTCTCCACCGTGCAGCAGGACACCAAGCGCGCCGGCACCTTGCTGGTGGAAACGCTGCTGGCGCTGATCGATGGCGAACCGGCCGAAAGCCAGGTCATCCCGGTGAAGCTGGCGCTGCGCGGTTCCACCGCCGTGAAATGAGGGGTCTCCTGTAGGAGCGACGTCAGTCGCGACCGCACCCCAGACGGATCAGGAAACGCCGACGGCGCCGGATGTCGGAATTCACAGCGTGTCGCACGATCCTGCGGTGATGTGGAATCAAAGTGTGCGGTCGCGACTGACGTCGCTCCTACAGCGGTCTTCTTGGCTCAATCCGCTTTCGGCGACTTGCGCTCCATCAGTTCGGCCAGGCGCGCGCGGGTGTCGGCGCGGGTGATCGGCGCGTCCAGCAGGAACACGCGCACGCCATGCGCCGGCACGTCCGCCTGCAGGCGGTCGCGCACGCGCTGGGTCTTGCCGGTGAACGCATCGCGCCAGGTGCCGGCCTGCAGGTGATCGGACACCGACAACGTCACCGGCGCGTCGGCCTTGTTCAGCAGCACCAGCGCCGTCTGGTTGATGCCCTCGTGCTGGAGCACGCGGTAGAAGATCGCCTGGTCGCCCTTCAGGCGCACGTTGAGCTGCAGGCCGCGCTGCAGGGCCGGCGTGTCCCGGCGCAACTGGGCGATGCGCCTGAGCGGGGCGAAGATGGGGCTCTGCGGTGCCGCGTCGATGCGTTCCTGGCCGAAGTAATTGCGGTTGCCCGCGTGCTCGGCGTTGCCGCGCTCGAAGCCCACCTCCGAGCCGTAGTAGATCACCGGAATGCCGCGCGCGGTGAACAGCCAGTGGTGCGCGTCGATGAAGCCTTGATCGCTGGCCTTCATGCGCGCCATGTCGTGGTTGTCGTAGAACGTCATGAGGTCGTACGGATTGGCGTACGGGCCGTCTTCCAGGTACAGCGCCTTGCCGATCTCCTCGAAGCCGGTGCCGGGCTTCTCGAAGACCTCGGTCAGCTTCGCCTTCAGCGGGAAGTCCAGCACGCTGTAGCGGCCGTTGCGCGCCCAGGTGTGGCCGGCGATGCTGGCGGCGTCGTAGTTGAAGTTCTCGCCGAACATGAAGAAGCCCGGATTCTTCGCGCGGATGCGGTCGGCGAATTCCTTCCAGAACGCGTGCGGCATCCAGGCGATGGTGTCCACGCGGAACGCGGCGGCGCCCTGGTCGATCCACTGCTCGTACGCGCCGACCAAATAGTCCATCACCGCCGGATTGTGTTCGTTGAAGTCCGACAGCTGCGCCAGTCCGCCGCCGGTGTTGTAGAACGCGTGCAGCGGCTTGCGGCGCGGGTCGAGCTTGTCCGGATCCAGGTTCTGGTGGTCGGCGACCAGTTTCCCGTCCTTGTCCCAGAGCTTGCCGTACTGCGGCTGCATCGTCGGCATCGAGTAGGCAGGCGAGCCGTGGTTGGCAACGATATCCAGCACCACGTCCAGCTTCTGTTCCTTCATCCCACGGGTGAATCCGGCGAAGTCGAGGCCTTCACTGGGCAGGTGCTCGTCGAGCATGTAGAAGTTGATGCCCCAGTAGCCGTGGTAGCCGGTCTTGCCACGGTCGGTGAACATGCCTTCCCACGTCACCTCGTCGCCGCCGGTGAAGGCTTCGTCCGGGTTGTCGACGATCGGGGTGATCCACACCGAGGTGAAACCGAGGTCGCGGATGTAGCCGGCGTTGTCCAGCACGCCCTTGAAGTCGCCGCCCAGATAGCCGACGTTGTCGCTCCGCCCGGCCGGTGCGCCCGGGGTGGGGCGGTCGAAGGTGCGGTGCTTGCCGCCCTGGTCGCGCTGGTCGTTCGACGGGTCGCCGTTGACGAACCGATCGGTCAGCACGAAGTAGACGGCTTCCTTCGCGAAGGGTTCGGTGGTGCCGTAGAACGTATCGGCAGGCGCGGCGGCCAGCGCGGCCGCAGGCGCGGACAGCAACGAGGCCAGCAGCAGGGCGAGCGGGCGGGGGGTGGGAAGACGCATCAGTGCACCTGCGGCTGGATGGAGGAGGGGGCATCGCGGGTTTCGCGCACGCCGGCGAGCGACAACGCCGCGATCAGCAGGCTTGCCCCGCTGATGACCAGGGCGAAGATCGCCTGGTTGTCGAACAGGCCCCGCAACGCCGGGCCGAGCACGGTCGCCGCCACGATCTGCGGTACCACGATGAACATGTTGAAGATGCCCATGTAGATGCCCATCTTCTCCGCGGGCACATGGCTGGACAGCAGCGCGTACGGCATCGACAGGATGCTGGCCCAGGCCACCCCGACCAGCGCGAACGAGCCGATCAGCCACGACGGCTGCGGCACGAACCACATCGACAGGAAGCCCAGGCCACCCAGCACCAGCGAGCCGGCGTGCACGGCCTTCCGGTTCAACGGCAGGCGCGCGGCATAGAAGCTGAGCAGAAGGGCCACCAGCATCGACGACAGGCCGTAGTAGCCCATGTACGAGCCCACCAGGTCCGCCGCGTCCTGGAACGCGGCGTTGGCGGACTGGAATGCCGCTGCCTGCGCCGGCACCGCCATGTCGAACGCGGCGGGATCTGGTGCGGCTGCCTTGAACACGTGCTCGGTCAGGCCGGGCGTCGCCATGCTCCACATGGCGAAGAACGCCAGCCAGCTGAAAAACTGCACCACGCCCAGCCGGCGCATCTGGGCGGGCATGTGGACCACATGATGGAAGATCTCGCTGACGACATTGCCCTGCGCGCGCTTTTCCGCCTTGAAGCGTTCCAGATCCTCCGGCGGATACTCGCGCGTGGTGAGCACGGTCACCAGGATGCTGGCCATGAACACGAAGGCGCCGATGGCGAAGGCGATCTTCACCGACGGCGGCACCACGCCCGGACCGGCCTCGTTCGGGACGCCGAGCTGGGTGACGAACCACGGCAGGTTGCTGGCCACCCAGGTGCCGATGCCGATGATCAGGGTCTGCAGCACGAAGCCGTAGGAGCGCTGTTCCTCCGGCAGTTTGTCGGCCACCAGCGCGCGGAACGGTTCCATGCTGATGTTGATGCTGGCATCCAGCACCCACAGCAGGCCGGCGGCGATCCACAACGTCGGCGAGTGCGGCATGAAGACCAGCGCGATCGAACTGAGGATCGCGCCGGCCAGGAAGTAAGGGCGGCGACGGCCCAGCCACGGATGCCAGGTACGGTCGCTGAAGTAGCCGATCACCGGTTGCACCAGCAGGCCGGTCAGTGGCGCGGCGATCCACAGCAGGGGCAGGGCGTCCTTCTCCGCGCCGAGCGTCTGGAAGATCCTCGACATGAAGCCGCCCTGCAGCGCGAATCCGAACTGGATGCCGAGGAAGCCGAACGACATGTTCCATATCTGCCAGAAGGACAGGCGGGGCTTGGCGGTCATTCGGATTCCCTGGCGGCGTGGTGCGGTCGAAGTGCGTACTCGCCATGGCGAGCGTGGCGGCATCTTGCCGACAAGCGCGGCCGATTCCATGCTGCACCGCAAACAACATCGCCCTGCGCTGCGAAGGGCTTCGACGTGGGCGTGATCTCCACGCGCATGTCGCAAACCCTTGGTGCGCCTGCCTTTCCGAGATGCTGCCTGCGGATCGACCTGCGACGGTCGCCCGCGGACGCGAGCCATCGGGCGCATGAGCTGCATACGTATTCATGCCTGCGCGCCACGCGTCACACTCACGCGTGGCGACGGCTCGTGGAATAGTGGCGCCCGCCGAGCGCACCGGAGGGGTGCGCTACGCATTGCGACGGGTGCATCGATGACGAAGAACAACTGGTGGCGCGGCGCGGTGATCTACCAGATCTACCCCCGCAGCTTCCTGGACACCAACGGGGACGGCGTCGGCGACCTGCCGGGCATCGTCGAGAAGCTCGACTACATCGCCGGCCTGGGCGTGGATGCCATCTGGATCTCGCCGTTCTTCAAGTCGCCGATGGCCGACTTCGGCTACGACATCGCCGACTACCGCGACGTCGATCCGCTGTTCGGCACGCTGGAGGACTTCGACCGCCTGCTGGCCAAGGCGCACGCGCTGGGCGTCAAGGTGATGATCGACCAGGTGCTGAGCCACTGCTCGGCCGAGCATGCGTGGTTCAAGGAGAGCCGCGAGAGCCGCGACAACGCGAAGGCCGACTGGTACGTGTGGGCCGATCCGAAGGAAGACGGCACGCCGCCCAACAACTGGATGTCGCTGTTCGGCGGCGTCGCTTGGCGCTGGGAGCCGCGCCGGGAGCAGTACTACCTGCACAACTTCCTGGCCAGCCAGCCCGACCTGAACTTCCACAACCCGGCGGTGCAGCAGGCCACGCTGGACAACGTGCAGTTCTGGCTGGACCGGGGCGTCGACGGCCTGCGCCTGGACGCCATCAACTTCTGTTTCCACGACGCGCAGCTGCGCGACAACCCGCCCAAGCCGAAGGACCAGCGCGTGGGGCGCGGCTTCAGTCCCGACAATCCCTACGCCTACCAGTACCACTACTACAACAACACGCAGCCGGAGAACCTGCCGTTCCTGGAGCGGTTGCGTGCGTTGCTGGACCGGTATCCGGACGCGGCCGCGCTGGGCGAGATCTCCTCCGAGGACTCGCTGGCGACCACCGCCGAGTACGTCACCGACCAGCGCCTGCACATGGGCTACAGCTTCGAGCTGCTGACCGACGACGGCAGCGCGGCCTACATCCGCGGCACGGTCGAGCGGCTGGAAGCGGCGATGGCCGAAGGCTGGCCGTGCTGGGCGGTGTCCAACCACGACGTGCAGCGCGCGGTGACGCGCTGGGGCAATGGTGATGCCTCGCCCGCGCTGGCGGCGCAACTGGTGGCGCTGGTGTGCTCGCTTCGCGGCTCCGTCTGCCTGTACCAGGGCGAGGAACTGGGCCTGCCGGAAGCCGACGTCCCTTACGAGGCGCTGCAGGACCCCTACGGCAAGACCTTCTGGCCGAACTTCAAGGGCCGCGACGGCTGCCGCACCCCGATACCGTGGAGCGACGGTGAGCAGGCGGGCTTCAGCGAGGGGCAGCCGTGGCTGCCGATTCCCGCCGACCATCGCGCCATCAATGTCGCCGCGCAGCAGGACGATCCCACCTCCGTGCTCAATCGGGTGCGCGGCTTCCTGGCCTGGCGGCGCAGCCAGCCCGCGCTGCGCCGCGGCGGCATCCGCTTCCTGGAGGCGCCCGAGCCGGTACTGGCCTTCGTGCGCGAAGGCGACGGGCAGCGCCTGTTGGTGGTGTTCAACCTCTCGCCGCAGGACGTGGACTGGCGGCTGCCGTCCGGGCTCGTCGTGCACGCGGTCGACGGACACGGCCTGCTGCAGGGCGCGCTCGCGGGCGATCGCCTGTCGCTGCCTCCGCGCGGCGTGTTCTACGCGCGCATCGACTGAGGCGTGGCCGCGCGGGCGCACCCCGGCGGTGCCACCAGGTGGAGGACAGGCGGATGAACGGAGCATCGCGGAGACGATGGCTGGCGGTCGGCGTGCTGGCGGCGGCCGCCTGGCCGTGGGCAGCGGTTGCCGGCGATACGGACGCGCATCGCCATGCGGCCTGCGACGCGCCGGACACCGCCATGCGCCTGCAGGCGAGCGCCGCAGCGGCGGGCGACGACCACGCATCCGCCTACTGGCTGGACGCACGTACCGTGCGCTGGCCGGGCAAGCCGGCCGACGGCCGCTATCGGCTGCATTACGCCGAACACGCCACGCTGGTCGCCGCACGCGGCCGCCCGGTGGCCGGTGGCGACGCCCACCTGACCCTGTCGCGTGCGGATGCACTGCCGCCGGCGCTGGCCGAGCGCTTCCGCTTCGTGCCGGCGGGCGTGGACCTCGCCGTCGCTGACGCGCAGGCAGACCGGATTCCGCGCTGGCTGCGCGGACAGCTGCTGCTGGTCCAGGAAGACGCCGCCGGTCGCGTCCTCGACAGTACGGCCCTGCAATCGCCGGGCGCGCTGGACGACCGGTACGCCGTCGCGACCGCGCTGCCCGACCTGGGCGCGCGGGTCGCCGATGGCGCAACCGCCTTCCGCCTCTGGGCGCCGACGGCGCGCACGGTGGCGGTCTGCGTGTACGCGAGCGGCGACTCGCCGGCGCTGGCGATGCACGAAATGGTGCGCGACGACGCCACCGGCGCCTGGTCGTGGCGCACGCAGGACGACCTGTCGGGCCGCTACTACACCTATCTCGTCGATGTGTACGTGCGCGGACTGGGCTTCGTGCGCAACCGGGTGACCGATCCGTATTCGATCAGCCTGACCACCGACTCCCGGCGCAGCTACATAGCCGACCTGGACGCACCCGCACTGAAGCCGGCAGGCTGGGACGACGCGCCGCGCCCTGAGCGCGTGCGCACGCAGACCGATATGGCGGTCTACGAACTGCATGTGCGCGACTTCTCCATCGGCGATGCCAGCGTGCCCGCCGCGCATCGGGGCACCTATCTGGCGTTTACCGACAGCGGCTCCGACGGCATGCGCCACCTGCGCGCACTGTCCGATGCCGGCATGACGGACGTGCACCTGCTGCCGGTGTTCGACATCGCCACCATCCCCGAGGCCGGCTGCGTGACGCCGGACGTTCCCGATGCGCCGCCGGACAGCGAAGCCCAGCAGGCGGCGGTGATGGCGGTCGCCGCGCGCGACTGTTTCAACTGGGGCTACGACCCCTTCCACTTCAATGCCCCGGAAGGCAGCTACGCCAGCGATGCGGTCGACGGTGCGCGCCGCATCGTCGAGTTCCGGCGCATGGTGATGGCGTTGAACGCGATCGGCCTGCGCGTGGGCATGGACGTGGTCTACAACCACACCACCACCTCCGGGCAGGCGGCCAGTTCGGTGCTGGACCGCATCGTGCCCGGCTACTACCACCGCCTGGACGGCACGGGCGCGGTGGAGCAGTCCACCTGCTGCGAGAACACCGCCACCGAGCACGCCATGATGGCCAGGCTGATGATCGATTCGGCCGAGCTGTGGGCGCGGCATTACCGGATCGCGTCCTTCCGCTTCGACCTGATGGGGCACCAGCCGCGCGCGGCGATGGAAGCCCTGAAGCGCCGTGTCGAGGCCGCCACCGGTCGCGAGGTGCAGCTGATCGGCGAGGGCTGGAACTTCGGCGAGGTCGCCGACGGCGCCCGGTTCGTGCAGGCCTCGCAGCGGTCGTTGAACGGGTCCGGCATCGGCACCTTCAGCGACCGCACGCGGGACGCACTGCGGGGCGGTGGACCGACCGACAGCGGCGAGGCGCTGGTGAAGGAGCAGGGCTGGCTCAATGGACTGGTGTACGCGCCCAATGCGATGGCCGACCCGGCGCGTCCCCGCGAGGACCTGCTGAAGGCGGCGGACCTGGTGCGCGTGGGCCTGGCCGGTACGCTGCGCGACTTTCCGCTGGAGACGTGGGACGGCCGCAGCAGGATGCTGAGCGACATCGACTACAAGGGCCAGCCGGCCGGCTACGCCAGCCAGCCCGGCGAGGCGGTGAACTACGCCGAGAACCACGACAACCAGACCCTGTTCGACATCAACGTGTTCAAGCTGCCGCGCGACACCCCGGCCGCCGACCGCGCACGCGTGCAGGTGCTGGGCATGGCGGTGACCGCGTTCAGCCAGGGCGTGGCGTATTTCCACGCGGGCATCGAGACGCTGCGCTCCAAGTCGCTGGACCGCAACAGCTACGATTCCGGCGACTGGTTCAACCGCCTGGACTGGCGCGGCCGCGACAACTTCTTCGGTACGGGATTGCCGCCGGCCACCGACAACGCGGCCAACTGGCCGCTGATGCGACCGCTGCTGGCCGACCCTGCGATCAAGCCCGGCCCCGCGGACATCGCGTTCGCGCGCACCGCGTTCCTCGACCTGCTGCGCATCCGTGCCAGCTCGCCGCTGTTCCGTCTCGACGACGCGCAGGAGGTGCGGCAGCGCCTGCGTTTCCCGAACAGCGGGACAGGGCAGAACCCGATGGTGGTGGTGGGCCATCTGGACGGCAGCGGACGGGCCGATGCGGGCTTCCGCGAACTCCTCTATTTCATCAATGTGTCGACTGACGCGCAGCGCCTGGTCCTGCCCGAACATGCCGGCAAGCGCTGGACGCTGCATCCCGTACACCGTTCCCCGCAAGCCGCCGACGATCGCCCGCGCCGGCACGGGCGCTACCAGGCGGGCAGTGGGCTGTTCACCGTGCCGGCGCGCACGGCCATGGTGTATGTGGTGGAGTAACGCGGCAGCGAGGGCGTTCGGCGTGCTGCTGATGGCCGCCGCGCTCTGCGCGCGCGTCCACGCATCCGGGCTGCACCACGAACGCCTGCCCGCCGCCGCGCTATCCGCCGATGGCATCGCCTTCACCGTGCATCTGCCCGACGGTTACGACCCGGCCCGCGCCGTCGGCTATCCCGTGCTGTACGTGAACGATGGGCAGGACCGCGACGCCGTGCGGCTGGATGCGACCGCGCGCGCCCTGGTGGCGAGCGGACGCATCGTGCCGATCATCGTCGTGAGTATCGCCATGCCGCCCGATCGCATGGCGGCCTACGGCCTGTCCGATCGTGCGCGCGGCGCCAGCGTGCCGGGCGATTCCCGCGCCGGGCCGGTAGGCACGCAGGCGCACGCTTACGCCGAATGGATCGCGCAGGTGCTGGTGCCGCATATCGATCGCACCTATCGCACGCAGGACGGACCGTCGGGCCGCACCCTGCTGGGCTGGTCGCTCGGCGGACTGCAGGCCTTCAACATGGGGTGGCGGTACCCGGATCGCTTCGGCCGCATCGGTGCCTTTTCGCCATCGCTGTGGTTGCCCGCGGATCGGAGCAGCCCGCAGGCGGCCGGCCGCACGCGCATCGCGCACCGCTGGGTGGATGCCGACGCGCCGCCGGCCGGCGTGCGCTGGTGGCTCTCGGTGGGCACGCACGAGGAGACCGACGACCGCGATGGCGACGGCATCAACGATGCCCTGGACGATGTGATGGAACTGGCGCTGGGCGGCGATGCGGAAGGCGTCGCCGCCATGCCCCTGCGTGGCCTGGCGCAGCACCGCCTGAGCATCGCGGTCGATCCGGCCGTTCCTTCGTCTGCGGACGCGGACGTCGTGGTCTGGCGGCTGCAGGATGGACGGCACACGCAGGAGGATTGGGCGCGCATGTTGCCGGCGCTCCTGTCGTGGGCATTCGCGACCGGCCGTCAGGACCCTCCGCGCTGAGCCATGCGCGTCGCCACGCGTGCGGCGAGTACGCGCGTTCGCGCGGCACCGGAAACACTGCGAATCCCGCGCTCCGCCGTTGCGCCGAAGCACGTGCCCGCGCATGGCGCGATCCGTTCAGGCCGCGGTTTTCCCGTATGGAACGCGTGTTACGGACCGCCGCGGAAATATGCATGAATACGTATGCAGTGCGATTTGTGCGACTGCGCACGCCACTACCATGGCCGCACATTCCGGGGCGCCTTGCCCTGGCATGGAAGACCGGGGCGATCGCAATGTGCGACGTCGCCGGTTCATCGCATACAACGTCCTTGGAGAGGGGAACATGCAATTCAAGCGCAACCTGCTGAGCGCGGCGTTGGCGTCCGCCATCGCGCTCACCGCGACCGGTGTACAGGCCCAGACCGCCCAGACCGCCACCGACCAGACGCCCGCGACCGACGCGACCGAACTCGACACCGTCGTCGTCACCGGCATCCGCCGCGGCATCGAGAGTGCGATTTCGGTCAAGCGCGATTCCACCTCCATCGTCGAAGCGATCTCCGCCGAAGACATCGGCAAGCTGCCCGACGTGAGCATCGCCGAGTCGCTGGCGCGCCTGCCCGGTCTGGCCGCGCAGCGCGTCGCCGGTCGCGCGCAGGTGATCAGCGTGCGCGGCCTGTCGCCCGACTTCTCCACCACGCTGCTCAACGGCCGCGAGATGGTCAGCACCGGCGACAACCGCAGCGTCGAGTTCGACCAGTATCCGTCCGAGCTGGTCAGCGGCGTGACCGTGTACAAGACGCCCGACGCCGGCCTGGTCGGCCAGGGCCTGTCCGGCACGGTCGACATGCAGACCGTGCGTCCGCTGAGCTTCGACGCGCCGGTCGGTGCGATCGGCGTGCGCGGCCAGCGCAACTCGCTGGGCGCCGCCGCCGATGCCTCGGCCTACGGCGAGCGCATCAACGCCAGCTACATCACCCAGAACGAAGCGCGCACCTTCGGCTTCTCGATCGGCTATTCGCACTCGACCACGCCGGTGCAGGAAAACCAGGTGGGCCTGTACGAGCCGTGGAAGACCGACGCCCGCCCGGGCCTGCCCGCCGGCACGTTCGCCACCGACGGCATGAAGGCCCTGCGCCGCACCGGCGAGACCAAGCGTGACGGCGTGATGGCCACGCTGCAGTTCCGCCCGTCCAATGCCTGGACCAGCACGCTGGACCTGTTCTACTCCGAGGCCGAGCAGGAGAACACGGCCAACCAGTGGGAAGTCAACACGCAGTACAACGGCAACTTCCCGTGCAACCCGGACTGCGTCTACAGCAACGTGTCGCTGCGCAACGGTTCGTTCGCCGGCGGCACGCTGACCGGCGTCTACCCGCTGGTGCGCGGCATGTACAACTACCGCGAGGACGAGATCCAGGCGTTCGGCTGGAACAACGAGTTCAACGTCGGCTCGGTACGCCTCACCGCCGACGTCAGCTGGTCCATGACCTCGCGCGACGAGATCAATCTAGAGAACAACACGCAGTTGCTGCCCAACCCGCAGCTCGACACCATCGAGCTGGCGATCCGCCGCGGCAGCTTCTCGCAGATGGCGCCGGGGCTGGATTACTCGGACGCCTCGCGCCTGTTCCTGGCCAACACCATCTACGGTTCCGGCTACGGCAAGACGCCGAAGGTGGAGGACGAACTGCGCGGCGTGAAGCTGGCGGCCTCGTTCCCGCTGCCCGAAGCGATGGGCTGGTTCACCGATCTGGACCTGGGCCTGAACTACGCCGACCGCGAGAAGACCAAGCGCCAGCCGGAGGGCAACATCAACCTCGGCGCGCAGGGTGTCAGCGCGATCGCGCCCGACCTGCAGTACGGCCTGGTGGACCTGAGCTTCGCCGGCATCGGCTACATCCCGTCGTGGAACGTGCCGGCGGCGGTCGCCCGCTACATGACCTTCAATCCGGTCGACGACCTGTCCTACCTGATTCCGAAGGCGTGGGACGTCAACGAGAAGATCTCGACCGGCTTCGCGCGCGCCAACATCGACACCGAATGGGGCTCGGTGCCGGTGCGCGGCAACATCGGCTTCCAGGTCCAGCACGTGGACCAGTCTTCGACCTCGCGTTACTGGGACGGCACGCGTCCGGCCGGCCAGAACGTCCAGCCGATCACCCGCGGCAAGACCTACACCGACGTGCTGCCGAGCCTGAACCTGGCGTTCTCGCTGCCGGCGGACCAGACGCTGCGCGTGGGCCTGGCCGAGCAGGTCGCCCGTCCGCGCGTGGACGAACTGCGCGCCTCGCTGGAGTTCGGCGTCAACACGGCCACCGGCGAGCCCGGTGGCGGTGGCGGCAATCCGGAACTGGATCCGTGGCGGGCCTATGCGTTCGACGTGTCGTGGGAGAAGTACTTCGGCACCAAGGCGTACGTGGCGGCGGCGTTCTTCTACAAGGACCTGCGCACCTACATCTACACCGAGGCGCGCGACGGCTACGACTTCAGCGACCTGCTGACCGACTACGTGCCCGGACCGGGCGAGCCGCCGACCCAGAGCATCGGCCGTTTCACCGCGCCGTACAACGGCACGGGTGGTTCGCTGAAGGGTCTGGAGCTGACCGCTTCGCTGCCGCTGGACCTGTTCAGCGATGCGCTGCAGGGCTTCGGCGTGATCGCCAGCGCCGGCTTCAACGACAGCGACATCACCATCCCGCCGCCGCCGAACGCGCAGAGCAGCGTGGGCAGCCAGAACATCATGCTGCCGGGTCTGTCCGAGCGTGTGTACAACTTCACGGCGTACTACGAGCGCAACGGGTTCGAGGCGCGCGTCAGCCAGCGTCGCCGTTCGGACTTCATCGGCGAGATCGGCAACTTCGACGGCGACCGTTCGCTGCGCTACGTGGTCGGCGAGAACATCACCGACGCGCAGATCAGCTACTCGTTCCCGGAAGGTCACGCGCTGGGCGGCCTGAGCATCCTGCTGCAGGCCAGCAACCTGACCGACGAGGCGTACCAGACCTATGCCGGCACCAAGGACCGTCCGCTCGAGTACATCGAGTGGGGCCGCACCTACCTGCTGGGCGTCAACTACAAGTTCTGATCCCCGCGGTACCTTGCTCTCCCAAGCCCGCCGGCGTCATGCCGGCGGGTTTTTCTTTGAGCGCCTGCGGGGCAGCCTGTTGTGTCGCACAAATCACGTTGGGGTATCCCGTGGATCACAAAGACCCGCATGTACGCTGAAACGCCTAGATTCGGCTCCTCTTGCGGAGCGCACGTCACACGCTGACGATCTGCTTTATGTGCCGCGGCTCCGTAGCTCTTCTATGAGCTTGTCCAAGATCACGGCGAAAACGGCCCGTTCGGATGGCGAGAGGACTGAGAACAAGCTTGCGGCTGCAGCTTGATGGGTGTCCATGCCATCGCTCACTACGATTCGGCCTTGCTTCGTAAGTTCGACCAAGACTACACGCCGGTCATCAGGATCGTCTCGGCGCTGCACCAATCGCTGGGCTTCTAGGCCATCCACCATGACCGACACATTCTGGGCACTGACATTCAGAGTCTGGGTCAGCGCCCGGATGGACATCGAACCCTGCTCGTGCAGTGCCGCCAACAACCTGAGCCGGGGCGCGGAGATCCCGTCCGTTGGCAAGTTCCGTCCAATCCAGCGCGTGTACGCAGGCCCGAACGCTGCCAAGCGTTGCACTAGCCCAATGCCCTCAACAACGGATGCCTGTCCACGGTGTTCTTTCTTCATGCGTGAAGCGTAAACGCGAACGTCTTGACAGGCAATGTATTGTTAATCAATATGTTGATTAACAGCCTATTGAGAGATTGCCATGAGTAACGTTCTTATAGTCGGTGGCACGGGTCTTGTTGGCGGAATGACGGCGCGCTTGCTCGCGCGCTCGGGGCACCATGTGCGATGCATGGTTCGGAATGGGACTGACGACAGTTCTCTTCGCCGCGATGGTCTTGAAACAGTGCGAGGCGACATTACTCGCAGGGAGACATTACCGCCTGCGCTGGATGGGATGCACGCGGTCATCACCACCGCTTACGGGTATGCCCGCAGAAGGAAGGGAGACACGCTGGGCAGCGTAGATGATGTTGGCAACAGGCAACTGATCGACGCGGCGAATGCTGCGCAAATCCGTCGTTTCATTTTCACTAGCATCCTCACTGCAGACCAAGCGATATCAGTGCCCCACTTCCATCAGAAGGCCTTGACCGAGAGGTACCTTGAAGCCAGCGGTATGCCATTCGTTTCCTTGCGCCCGGGTGGCTTCTTGGATGCCCTGCTGAACATGAGCCTCAATGACCTAAATCGTGGTCGATTCCGTGCGATGGCCGACGTGGACGCACCTGCGTCAACCATTCTTTCCGAGGACGTGGCCCGGGCGCTGGCGCTCGCAGTCGATACGCCTGGCATAGATGGTCTTCGTATCGATCTGGGAATGAGCCAGCCTGTGACGCTCCGGCTGATCGTCGAAGAATTGTCGACGCTGGTCGGCCGCGAAATAAGCCTTTCAGAGGTGCCTCGCCCCATGCGTTCATTTATGTTCCGCATCATGGGCCTATTCAAGCCATTCCTTCGCGACGTCGGTGCTTCAATGGACTATGTCTCATCGGGCCGCTACATTGCAGACACCTCATTGCAAGCGAGGTTTTTCGGCCCCTTGCCGTCGTTGCGTGAATCGCTCGGGCGCTGGGCCAGCTCTGCAGGGCTTCTGACGGAGTCCATGTAAAATTCGATGGCCACCCCGGTGTCGCTCAAATTGCTAAAAGCTCTCGGAGGAGAGTCTTTGAGTCGTCAACAGGGTGGCAAGAGCTATAAATCCGTCGGCAGACCGCTCCGGTCGCTACAGCTTATGGCCCGCTGCGAGGCGAAGAGGACAAAGGACAGTTCCCCAAAAAAAAAAGCCCCGCCGAAGCGGGGCTTTCGGATATTGGTGGAGCCAGGGAGGATCGAACTCCCGACCTCGTCATTGCGAACGACGCGCTCTCCCAGCTGAGCTATGGCCCCACACGAGCGGCGCCATTCTAGCCCGCGGCGGACGCCGGTGCCAAGCCTGAACGGTCGAGGATCGGGTCCAGCACGGGGGCCAGTTCGCCGCGCCGCCAGCCGGACAATGCTGCGGGCCACTGGCCGGATTCCTGCAGGGCTTCCAGATAGCGACGCGAGGCGAGTACCCCGTCGGGCAGGCCGAGTTCCAGGCTGCGCGCCGACACCGCATCCTGCAGCCGCTTGACCTGCGCCTTGTCGCCATCGGTGGCGGCACGGGCCAGCGGCATGGACGCCTCATCGTCCAGCGGCGTGACGAACGCCTGCCAGACCGCATCGGCCAGCTTGCGCGGCGCCTTGGGATGGCTGTCGAACACGCGCAGCAGCGCGCCCTTGTCCTCGGGCGACGTGCGCGCCAGGGCCACCGCCAGTTCGTTGTCCAGGATCCAGCTGCGCGGCTTGTCGCTGGCGCGCGCCTGCGCCTCGCGCCAGCGCAGCAGGCGCACCAGCCGGCGCTGCTCATCGGCGTCGAGGAACTGCGCACTGCGCATCGACAGGTGCGGCCAGCGTTCGCCCTCGTCGTGCGCGGCGTTGTCGACGAACCGGGCGCAGTCCTCTTCGACCCAGGCCTGCCGCCCCTGGGCGGCCAGCTGCGCCTGCAGCGTGTCGTGGATGGCGAACAGGTAGCGCACGTCGTCGGCCGCGTAATGCAGCTGTGCGTCGCTCAAGGGACGGCGCATCCAGTCCGAGCGGGTCTCGCCCTTGGGCAGCACCACGCCGGTGACGCGCTCCACCAGCTTCTGGTACCCGATGCCCGCCGCGACGCCGGCGATGGCGGCGGCGATCTGCGTATCGAACAGCGGCGTCGGCAGCGCATCGCAGGCCACCTTGAACGTCACCAGGTCCTCGCTGGCACTGTGCATGACCTTGGTGATCGAGGTGTCCAGCAGCCATGGCCGCAGCGCATCGGTCATGCTTGGCGCCAGCGGGTCGACCAGCAGCACGTCGTCGTCGAGGGCGATCTGAACGAGCGCGAGCTGGGGCCAGAAGGTGCGCTCGCGGACGAATTCGGTATCCAGGCCGATCCGCGTGGGCCGGCGTTGCAGGTGCGCGTCCAGCGTGGCGGGGGTGTCGATCCAGTGGGGCACGTAATCTCCGCGTGATGCGTCGTTTGCTCAGTCAGGGGACAATAACCTAAGGTCCGGGCTCGGCCCGTCTCGTCTGCCGGTCTTGTCGGCCGGCATTCTCTCACGGGGGCGGTTGGCTCCCATCACGGAGGGTGTTTGCGCGCGCTTTTCGCCGTATTGTTGCTATCGCTTCCCTGGATCGCCGGTTGTTCGCGCGATGCGGCGGACACGGCCGACGCGGACGCAGGCGCCGATGCGATCCGCATGCCCAGCGTCACCGTCACCGGCGACGACAGCGCCGTGGACGAACTGACCTGGCGCCCGCCGAGCGTGGTGCTAGCGGAAGACGGCGTGGCCGACGCGCACGCGCGGGCGGCGACGGCGCTGTCCGAGGGGCGCCTGTTCGACGGCGCCGACGATGCCATCCCGCTCTATCTCGCCCTGCAGCGGCGCGACCCCGCCGATGCGCGCGCCAAGGCCGGCCTGGGCCGCAGCCTCGATCGCCTGCTCGACCAGGGCGCGCAGGCGCTGCGGCATGCCGAGGACCGCACCGAATCGCTGCGGCGCGCGCGCCAGATCGCCGCTGTGGCGCGGACCGTCGCGCCTGCCGACGCGGCGGTGAGCAGCTATCTGGCGCGGGTGGACGAGATCGACCAGCTCACGCGGCTGAACGTGGCCGCCGAGGGCGCCTTGCGCGAAGGCGCCCTCGGCGAAGCCGGCGGCGGTGCGCTTGCGGGTTTCCGCGAGGTGCTGAAGTGGAAGCCGGGCCAGGCGCGCGCCCGGCAGGGCGTCGCGGCGGTCGAGAGCGCGATGATCCGCCGCGCCGAGGAGGCCGCGTTGGCCAGCGATTTCACCACCGCACGTACCTGGCTGGACCATGCGGCGGACGCGCGCGAGGACGCGCAGACGGTGGCCGATGCCCGCGTGCGGGTGGAGGCCATCCGCCTGGCCCGCATCGTCGAACTGCGCGACGCCGGCGTGCGCGACATGGCCACGCCGCTGGGTCTGAAGGAGGCGCGCGTGAAGCTGGCCGAAGTGCTGCGCATCGCCGAGCCGGGCAACCGGGTGGCCGCCGACTTCCGCCAGCGCATCGACCTGGCCACGCATTACGGCCTGTTCCGGCCCGGGCAGGCGTTCACCGACGCCCTGCATCACGGCGGCCGCGGGCCCGAGATGGTGGTGGTGCCGCATGGCGGCTTCCTGATGGGCGCGGCGGAGGACGAGGCTGGCGCTTCCGATGCCGAAAAGCCTGCCCACTACGTGCGCTTCGACCGCGGCTTCGCCATGGCCCGGCACCCGGTGACGGTGGGCGAGTTCCGCCGGTTCGTCGAAGCCACCCAGTACCGTCCCCGCGCGACCCGCCGCGGGCACTCGATCGTCTACGACGAGCGCAGCGGCAACTTCGTGCGGCGCAGCGGGGTGGACTGGCAGTCGGACTACGCCGGCCAGCCCGCCAGCGACGACATGCCGGTGCTGCACGTCAGCGTGTACGACGCCGAAGCCTATGCCGAATGGCTGGCCGGGCAGACCGGCCACGGCTACCGCCTGCCCAGCGAGGCCGAATACGAATACGCCCAGCGCGCCGGCCAGCAAGGGCGCTATCCCTGGGGCAACGGCCAGCCGCCGCGGGGCGTGGCCAACCTGACCGGCGGCAACGACCGCTCGCCCAGCGGACGCAGCTGGAACAACGCCTTCGTCGGCTACGGCGACGGCTACTGGGGGCCGGCGCCGGTGGGCCGCTTCCGCGCCAATGCGTTCGGGCTGAAGGACCTGGAAGGCAACATCAGCGAGTGGGTGGGCGACTGCTGGCACGCCAGCTATCGGCGCGCGCCCGCGGACGGCGCGGCATGGTTCAATCCCGGCTGCCGCTCGCGCGTGGTGCGCGGCGGCTCGTGGGCCAGTTCCCCGGCCCAGGCGCGCGCCGCATGGCGTTCGTCGTCGGATTCGGATATGACTAATGCGCGGGTGGGCTTCCGCGTCGTTCGCGGCATCTAGCCGCCAGGGAGAGGGTGATGAGGCAAGATCCTTACGGGCGCGGGCAGGGCGGCGGACGGCGTGGCGGCGGGCTCGGCAACCTGCGCTGGCTCATCCTGCTGGGCTTCCTGGTCTACGGCGGCTGCTATTACCTCAACAACCGCGTGGTCGATCCCTACACCGGCGAGAAGGTGCTGATCGATGGCTCCATCGGCGTGGAGGAAGAGAAGGCCTTGGGCCTGCAGGCGTACGAGGAAATCCTGCAACAGGAGCGCCCGGTCGATCCGGATTCGCAGATCGCCCGGCAGGTGCGCGCCATCGCCCAGCGCCTGATCGCCAAGGTGCCCGAGGTGGAAGCGGCCATCGCGGCGGAGAAGGGCACGCAGCCCAGCGGCAACTGGAAGTCCTTCGACTGGGACGTCAACGTCATCCAGTCAGACCAGGCCAATGCCTTCTGCCTGCCCGGCGGCAAGATGGCGGTGTACACCGGTCTGATCCCGGTGGCGCAGAATGCCGACGCCGTGGCGGTGGTGATGGGCCACGAGATCGCCCACGCGCTACTGCGCCATGGTGCGCAGCGCATGTCGCAGCAGAAGCTCACCCAGATCGGCCAGATGGCCGGCGCGATGAGCGGCATGGATCCGCAACAGCAGCAGATGGTGATGGCGGCGATGGGGTACGGCTACCTGCTGCCGTATGCGCGCGAGCACGAAACGCAGGCCGACGAAGTGGGCCTGATGCTGGCCGCCGCTGCCTGCTTCAATCCCGAGGAAGCCGTGCCGCTGTGGCAGCGCATGAGCGAGGCCAGCGGTGGGCAGGCGCCGCCGGAGTTCTCGTCCACGCATCCCAATCCCGGCACGCGCATCCAGAACCTCACCGCGCTGATGCCGAAGGCGAAGGAGTATCGCGCCCGGTTCTGCCCGCAGGGTGCGGCACAGTGAGGCGGCTGCTTCGCGCGACGGTGCTGGCCACGGCGGCCGCGATGGCGCCCGCACACGCCGAGGTCAAGGACGCCACGCCGCAGGGCTTCACCCTGGAGAATTCGGTATGGGTGCCGGTCACGCCGCAGGTCGCCTATGCCGCGCTGGTGAACGATGTCGGCCGCTGGTGGCCGGCCGACCACACCTGGTGGGGCGATGCGTCGAAGCTGTCGATCAGCGACAAGGCCGGCGGATGTTTCTGCGAGATCGACGGCGCGCGGCAGGCCTGGCACATGACGGTGACCTTCACCGATCCCGGCAAGCTGCTGCGTATGACCGGTGGCCTCGGCCCGCTGCAGGGCATGGGGTTGGACGGCGCACTGGAATGGCGCTTCGCCGAGGAGAACGCCGGCACCCGCATCACGCTGTGGTACCGCGTCGGCGGCTATACGCCGGATGACATCGGCAAGTTCGCGCCCGTGGTCGACAAGGTTCAGGGGCAGCAGCTCGGCGGACTGGCCGCGTTCCTGCAGGCGCCGCCGGCATCGCCCCCTTCGCGTTGAGTTTCATCCCCTTCTTCAAGGAGCGCAGCACCGCATGAGCATTCGTCTGACGGAAAAAGACTCCGGCCGTACGCTGGGCACCATCTCGCAGGAAGACTTCCAGCTGCTGGCCGGCCATATGGAAGAGGAATCCTCGACCGACCAGGACTACTACGTGGAGCACACCGCGATCGACGCGCTGGAAGCGCTGGGCGCCAGCGCCGGCTTCGTCGCGTTGCTGCGGAATGCGGTGGGCGAGTCGGACGGCATCGATGTGGTGTGGGAAGCGGCGTAGGTGAGCGAAGCGCGGGCACGCCTGCTTCGGGAGCTTCTTCATTTCAGGCGCCCCATCGTTGACGTCGCACGTGATCTCTCGGTCTTTGGATGGGATTCCGAACAGGCGCTGGTCAGATTGCAGACAGTTCACGTTGTCGACGTGCTCACCCGTTTTCTTTCCGGAGAGATCGGGAGGGAAGACGTGGAAGATTGGGCGAATGCAATTGAATGCCGGGATGATGTCGATATCGTCCCGGATTCACAGGCCGCGATTGCGCTGAATGAATTGGCGAATCCTGTGCAGAGCCGTCCCCTCACCAAACAATCGGCGGTGGAGTGGATCGCGGCACTGAGTTCGTAAGGCGGTTGTAACCTTGGGTGCCCCTGTTCTGGTGAGGCCCCACAGATGCTGTGATGGGTATCGCTTCGCTCCACCCATCCTACGTAGAGCACATCCTCATGTCCCCACGCATCATCCCCATGCAACCCGTCCGCCATCTGCCGCGTGCGCTCGCGTTCTACGAAAAGCTCGGTTTCACCGTGGAGGAGCGCCGCGACGACTGGGGTTGGGCGAAGCTCCGTTGGGGCGAATGCCGGGTGATGCTGGACCAGTCGATCAACGTGAATCCGGATGCGCCGCGCGGCGCGGTGCTGTACCTGTATCCGGCCGATCTGGTCGCCTTTCACCGGCAGGCGCGCGAGAACGGCCTGGACGTGCCCGACCTCGAGATCACCTTCTACGGCATGCGCGAGTTCCGCATCGACGACCCGGATGGCAACCGCCTCTGGATCGGTCAGCAGGCGACGGAATAGGGCGTCGCACCATCGGGAGCGTGACGAACCGTCGTTCCGGTCTCACGCCCATTGGCGCGGATGGCATGCCGAATGCCATCGATGTCCCTCGGAGCTCCATCGATGATGCTCCGAGCCCCTCTCGTCTCACACGGAATACCAACGATCGGGCTCGGAAAGCCAGGGTATGGCCCTCGCAGCCCCATCGATCGCTTTACGAGCCCCGCGCATCTCACACTGAAAGCCATCGATGGGTTTCCGAATGCGATCGATGGCTTTCGGAATGTCATCCGTCTCACAGTACATCCCATCGATCGCGCTCCGAATGCCAAGGTATCGCCCTCGGATTCCCATCGACGGCTTTCCGGGCGCGACGCGTGGCATTCCAAGCCTTGCGCGAGGGATTACCGGCTCCATCGATGGGGCTCGACAGGCGATCTCGTCCCGCGAATCCGACCTTGCTGACCTCCGGCACGGCATCTCTGCGTTGGAAAAGACGTCGGTGGCATGCCAGCACCGGCTTCCCTCCCTCACATGGACCCTGCCCATGGCCGTACAGCGCGACCGTCCCTATGCCGGCATGAACTTCCACGTCGATCTTGGAACCGGGGAGGACGGCGCCCAGGGCGGTGTGTCCGAAGTGACCTTCCCCGATGCGCGGCTGCAGCTCAACGAATACCGCAACGGCAACGACAAGACCCTCGAGGGCGCCAAGCTATCTACGCTGACGCATTACGGACACTTGGTGCTGCGGCGGGGCGTGATCGGGTCGCTGGCCTGGTACCAGTGGTGGGACGAGGCGCGCAACGGCGGCGATGCGCGGCGCACGGTCAGCGTGACGCTGCTGGACGAACAGGGCAATCCGGCCATGCGCTGGCGCTTCCTGCGGGCCCGGCCCGCGGGCTACCTGACCTCGCCAATGGATGCGGCGCTGGGACAGACGCTGTTCGAGACGCTGGAGATCGCGTTCGACCGCTTCGAGGTGGAATGACGGTCAGTCCACCGGGTCGGGCGGCATGTCGCGCAGGTGGTCCAGTACCAAGCCGATGACCCGCCCCGGCAGCGCGCAGCCGATGGCCATTGCGGCGGAGGCCGGCTCCCTGACGGTCAGGTGGAACCGCCCAGCCCGGCGGCGATCGCCGGCCGCGGCAGCACGAGCAGCCGGCGCTTCGACCACAGGTCCGCCAGCAGGTGCGCGATCAGCTCCATCGGCGGTCAGCGCGCGGGAGGCGCGGGGCAGGGGGCGACCTCCACCGTTTCGTACATCTGCAGCGTCCATCCGCCGGGTTCGAGGCGATAGCGGCGCTGCGTCTGCGTGGCGCCGATGCACTGGACGAGCAGTACGGTGGAGCCGGGGCCCGCGGCCGCCAGGTCGAGCGGCTCGACGCAGCCGACCGCCGTGCATCGCGGCGTCGCCTGTCCGCTGGCCGTGGGCGTCGCGCATCCCGCCAGTGCAGGCAGGATCAGGACGGATGAGGACAACGCGAGCCTGACGAACGCTTGCATGCTTCCTCTCCTGCGTACCACGTAGCGTGGTACGGCGACGGTACGCCGCCGGCCTGTCCCGGGCAAGCCCGGGACGCGACCGGCAACGCTCAGAGCTTGCTGAAGAGCGTGGCGGCCACCAGCAGGCCGAAACCGGCGACCACCAGCCAGAACGCATGCGGGGCGAGCACCGGCACGTAGCCGAACTTCGCCGCGATGCCGCCACCGCCGAGCAGCAGCGCGATCAGCCAGACACCGAAGGTGGGAGGAGTGAGTTTCATCGGGAATCCTTGTCGAAGGTGCGTGTTGATTCGCAGGGAACGGGAAGACGGGGACGCGGCGCGCCGCTCAGAAACTCATGAACAGTCCGCCGTTGACCGGCAGGTTGGCGCCGGTGATGTAGCCGGCGTCGTCGGCGGTGAGGAAGGCGACCGCGCGCGCGATGTCGTCCGGCTGGCCGATGCGGCCGACCGGCACCGAGGCGACGGTGCGGTCGCGCACCTCGTCGGGCATGGCGCGCGTCATCGGCGTCTCAACGTAGCCGGGCGAGACGCTGTTGACGGTGACGCCCTTGCGCGCGACTTCGCGCGCCAGCGACATCGAGAAGCCATGCAGGCCGGCCTTGGCGGCGGCGTAGTTCACCTGGCCGAAGTTGCCGGTCTGGCCGCTGACCGAACTGATGTTGACGACCCGGCCGAAGCCGCGCGCCTGCATGCCGTCCACCGCGTGGCGGCAGAGATTGAACACGCTGTCCAAGTTCACCCCGATCACCGCGTCCCACTGCGCCTTGTCCATCTTGCGCAGGGTCGCGTCGCGGGTGATGCCGGCGTTGTTGACCAGGATGTCGAGCGCACCGTGGCGGGCTTCGACATCGCGCACGAACGTGGCGCAGGCGTCGAAGTCGGCCACGTCGACGGTGGCGGTTTCGATGTCCAGCGTGGCGGTCTGCGCACGGAAGTGTTCCAGCCGCTCCGGCGAGGCGGGCAGGTCGGCGGCGATCACCTTGCGGCCGGCCAGGGCCAGTGTCCGGCAGATCGCCAGCCCCAGCCCGCCCATGCCCCCGGTCACCACGGCAATGCGTTGCGTCATGCGGAATTCCTGTGTCTCGGCTCAAAAAAAGGCCCGCGCAACGGGGCGCGGGCCGGGTTTCACCACGTTCTGGATCAGCGCGCGCGCGTTTTCGGCGTCTCGCGCGGGGTTTCCTTCGGCTTGACCGTGGTCGGGCGGCCCATGCCCCCGGTCAGGTTGCGCTGGAATTCCTGCCACAGTTCCATGTTGCGCTCGGTCAGCTGGTTCATCATGGTCCACGGCGTCTGGCCGAGCAGGTTGCCCATCTGGCTGCGGAACTGCTGCTGCTGTTCCATGAACAACTGCATGCTGCGCTCCAGATAGTTGCCCATGAAGCCCTGCAGCGAGTCGCCGTAGAAGCGGATGATCTGGCTGAGCAACTGCGTGGACAGGATCGGCTCGCCGTCCTGTTCCTGTTCGCTGATGATCTGCAGCAGCACCGTGCGGGTCAGGTCGTCGCCGGTCTTGGCGTCGCGCACCTCGAAATCCTCGCCATCGACGATCAGCTGGCGCACGTCCTCGATGGTGATGTAGCTGGAGATCTCGGTGTCGTACAGGCGACGGTTGGGGTACTTCTTGATGATACGGATCGCAGCCATTGAGTCTTCGCTCTAAACGCGTATGACGGCAGCATGACGCAGCGCAACAGCGCTTGCAACAGGCCACAAGGCAGGGGCGCCCTGTTCAGCGAAGGAAACATGCTGCGCAGCATCGGAACGGACGACGCCCCTTGCGGGGCGTCGTGTGAGACATCATCGGGGCGAGGCGACGGGCCTCACCATCCCATGTGGTGGCCGCCGTTGATGTCGAGGTTGGAGCCGGTGATCCAGCTGGCCTGTTCGTCCACCAGGAACGCCACCGCGTAGGCGATCTCCTCCGGCTTGCCGAGGCGGCCGGTGGGGATGTCGGCGGCGATCTTGGCGCGCACCTCCTCCGGCACCGCCATCACCATGTCGGTGGCCACGTAGCCGGGCGACACCGTGTTGACGGTGATGCCGAGCTTGGCGTTCTCGCGCGCCAGCGAAATGGTGAAGCCGTGCATGCCGGCCTTGGCGGCGGCGTAGTTGGCCTGGCCGTACTGGCCCTTCAGGCCGTTGATCGAGCTGATCTGGATGATGCGGCCCCACTTGCGGTCGCGCATGCCTTCGATCACCGGGCGGGTGACGTTGAACACCGAGTTGAGGTTGGTGTTGATCACGTCGCCCCATTGCCCGGCGGACATCTTGTGGAAGGTGCCGTCGCGGGTGATGCCGGCATTGTTGACGAGCACTTCCACCGGGCCGAGCGTCTGCTCGACCTCCTTGACCATCGCCTCCGCTTCGTCCGGCGAGGTCACGTCGCCCTTGACCAGCGCGAAGTCGTAGCCGTCGGCCTTCATCTGCGCCTGCCACGCGCGCGCCTTCTCTTCGTTGCGGTAATTGGTGGCGACCTTGTGGCCCATGTCGGCCAGCTTCTTGCAGATGGCGGTACCGATACCTCCGGTGCCGCCGGTGACCAGGGCGACGCGCGATGTCATGTGGGGAATCTCCTTGGACCGTACAAGCCGACGGCCATCCGATTCTAGACAGCGCCCGCGACAGGATTGTTGTGCGTTGCAGCGAACGTCATTGACCTCACTTTCGGCAGGCGATCCGGGCGGAATTCCCGCATGGCGGACTGCAGGGCCGTGGCCACCGTCCGCGCCCCGTCGAGCGCCGCTGGCGGTTGCCCCAGGGCCTGCCACGCTGCCTTCAGGGCGGGCAGCGGCGCGTCGTCGTCGACGGGCAGGGCGGCCATCGACTTCGACAGTTTCTGCCCTTCGCCATCCACGATCAGCGGCAGGTGCAGGTACGCGGGCGTGGGCAGGCCGAGCGCACGCTGCAGCAGGATCTGCCGCGGCGTCGAGTCGAGCAGGTCGGCCCCGCGCACGACGTGCGTGATGCCCTGTGCCGCATCGTCGACGACCACCGCCAACTGGTAGGCCCAGAAGCCGTCGGCACGGCGCAGGACCACATCGCCGACCTCGCGGTCCACCTGCTGGACGACCTCGCCCTGCAGCCCATCCGCGAAGACCACACGGGTGCCGTCGGCCACGCGCAGGCGGACGGCGGGCGGCCGTGTGCGATCGTGCGCGACGCAGTCGCGATGGATGCCGCCACTGGCGGCCAGGTTGCTGCGGCTGCATCGGCACTCGAATGCGCTGCCGTCGCCCAACAGGCGCGCGAGGGCATCGGCATAAGCGGCATGGCGCGTGCTCTGCCAGACGACCGGTTCGTCGGAGACCAGGCCGAAGGCGGCCAGCGTCGCAAGCTGCTGCTGCGCGGCGCCCGGGACTTCACGCGGCGGGTCGAGGTCCTCCACCCGCACCAGCCACGTGCCGGCGTGATGGCGCGCCAGCAGCCAGCCGCCCAGTGCGGCGACCAGCGAGCCGAAGTGCAGCCGACCGGTGGGCGAGGGCGCGAAACGGCCGCGATACGGGGAGGGAACGCTGTCGCTCATTCGTCGGAGAGAAAGGAAAGCTGAACCACGCGGTCAGCAAGACGCTTGAATTCAAACGGGCACAACCGCAATTCTGCGGTCGTTACCGTCCGCACACCACACTTCCCGGAGATACCCGTCGTGTTCACGCGCGTTGCGTTGTTCCTCGCTACCAACCTGGCCGTCCTGGCCCTGGCCAGCGTCGTCATGTCCCTGCTGGGCGTCGATTCCAGCCAGATGGGCGGGCTGCTGGTGTTCGCGGCGATCTTCGGTTTCGGCGGCTCGCTGATCTCGCTGCTGACCTCCAAGTGGATGGCCAAGCGCGCCACCGGGGCGGTCGTCATCGAGCAGCCGCGCAACGATGCCGAACGCTGGCTGGTCGCCACCGTGCAGCGCCAGGCCCAGGCCGCCGGCATCGGCATGCCCGAGGTCGCCGTCTACGACGCCCCGGAGATCAACGCCTTCGCCACCGGCGCCAACCGCAACAATGCGCTGGTGGCGGTGTCCACCGGCCTGCTGCGCTCGATGACGCAGGACGAGGCCGAGGCCGTGCTGGGCCACGAGGTGGCCCACGTCGCCAACGGCGACATGGTGACCATGGCGCTGCTGCAGGGCGTGCTGAACACCTTCGTGATCGTGCTGGCGCGCGTGGTCGGCGGCATCGTCGACAGTTTCCTGTCCGGCAACCGCGAAGGCGAAAGCCGCGGGTTCGCCTACTACATCATCGTGATGGCGCTGGAGGTGGTGTTCGGCCTGTTCGCGACGATGATCGCGATGTGGTTCTCGCGTCGCCGCGAGTTCCGCGCCGACCACGGCGGTGCCACGCTGGCCGGCCGCCAGAAGATGATCGCCGCGCTCGAACGCCTCAGCCAGCAGCAGCGCCCGAGCACGCTGCCGGCGCAGGTGGAGGCGTTCGGCATCGCCGGCGGCATCGGCCACGGGATGAAGAAACTGTTCCTCAGCCATCCGCCACTGGAGGACCGCATCGCCGCCCTGCGCGCGCAGCAGGGCACGCTCGCCTGAGCGCGTTCCCGATGCACTGGAAGAAAACCCGCCGCAAGGCGGGTTTTCTGTTCCTTCTCCCCGCGAAATCGGGAAGAGGGGGAGCCTCCCTCAGCTGAAGTCGTAGTTCATCGCCGGGCCGGGTGCGGCCAGGAAGTTGCCTTCCACGTAGTCCAGGCTGGCGGTGAACAGGAAGGCCATGGTCGCCGCGTCCTGCACGTGTTCGGCCACCGTCAGGATGCCCAGTGCCTGCGCGCGCTCGGCGATCTCGCGGATCTTCTGCTGGTGTTCGGGGTTCTTGCCGAGGTCCTCGCTGAAGACGCGGTCGATCTTGAGGAAGGTCGGCTGGAAGTGCGACAGCAGCTGGAACGAGTCCAGGCCCGCGCCGAAATGCTCCAGGCCCACCTGGCAGCCCAGCCTGGCCGCGGCCGACTGGAACGCCTGCGCCTGCCGCAGGTGGGTGAACACCTTGGCTTCCGGCGTCTGCAGCCACAAGCGGTCGCCCGGCACATCGTGGGCGGCCAGCTGCGTGGCGATCACGTCGAGCAGGCGGTTGTCGGCGAACGAGGCCGGGCTGACCTTCACTACCAGGCGCGTGTCGTGGCCGGCGCGCTTGCGCTCGGCCAGCACCTCGATGGCGCGGTTGACCACCCAGCGGTCGATGGCGTCGAGCAGGCCATTGTCCTCGGCAATGCCGATGAAGGAGTGCGGCTGCACGATCTCGCCGTTGGATTCCAGTCGCAGCAGCGCTTCGTAGACTTCGCCCGGTTCGCCCTGCAGGCTGACCACGGGCTGGTAGTGGAGGCGGAAGCTGCCGTCCTGCAAGGCCGACTGCAGGCGCTGGATCCAGTTCTGCACGCGTTCTTCCTCGGCGCGGTCCACCGCGCCGGGGTCGAAGATCTCGATGCGGTTGCCGCCGAGGTTGGTCGCCGTCTGCAGGCCGTCGGTGGCGCGCGTCAGCACCGGGCCGACGCTGGCGATCTTCTCGCCGATCTGCACGCCGCCGATGCTGGCGGTGACCGAGGCCGAGCGCTCGCCGACGTTGAACACGTGCGAGGCGTAGGACGCGCGCAGCTTCTCGGCCAGCGTGGCGGTCTGCGCATGGTTGCCGCGCAGCAGCACGGCGAAGGTACGTTCGCCGAAGCGGGCCGCGATGGTGCCCGGATCGAGTTTCTCCGACAGGCGCGCGGCCAGCGCGGCGGCCAGGGCGTCGGCCGAGTCGATGCCGATCTCGGACAGCAGGCGCTGGTAGTGGTCGGGCTCGACCAGCAGCAGGGCGTACTGGTCTTCGCCGCGCGCGACCTGGGCCACCGCGTTCTCCAGCTCGCGCAGGAAGGTGGGCCGGTTGAGCAGGCCGGTGACCATGTCGCGCTGGCGCAGGTCTTCGACCTCGCGGGCGAGTTCGGGGTCGAACTCCTCGCGGCGGCGGAAGATCACCTGCACGCAGGACTCGCCCTCATAGGTGGCCGTGGCGAACTCCAGCGTGGCGGGGAAACTGTCGCCGTCCAGGCTGCGGGCTTCCAGCTCGAAGCGCGGCGGCGGCGGTTCGCCCTTGCTGAGCTTCTTCAGCAGGGCCTTGAAGTCGTTGACGTACTGCGGCCCCACCAGGTCCAGCAGCGACAGGCCTTCGACATCCTCGAACGACTCGAACCCGAACATCTCCAAGTAGGCGTCGTTGGCGCGGATGTGCATGCCTTCGTGGATGTAGGCGATGGGGTCGCGCGAGGACGAGATCAGCGCATCGCAACGGCGCTCGGTCTCGCGCATCTGGCTTTCCAGCCGGCGCTGCGAGCGGCGCGCGTCCAGGTCGGCCCATTCGCGGCGCAGCACCGTCAGCACGTGTTCGGGCCGCCCGCGCAGGGCGATGGCGCGCGCGCCGGCGGCCTGGTCGGCCAGCAGCTCGGCCTCGCTGATGGCATCGGCGAGCACGATCACCGGGATGTCCTTGCCGCTGGCGTCCACCTGGGACAGCACGGTGGCCAGCGGGATGCCCTTGGCCGTGCGCGAGGCGAGCAGCAGGTCCATCGGCTGCGCGGCGACCATCTGCCCCAGTTCCGCCGCATCGAGAGGCCGCAACGGGCGCACGGCGATGCCGCCGTTGCGCAGGGTGGAGACGATGGCCTCCGCGTCCTCGGCGCTGTCGTCCACCAGGGTCAGTCGTAGCGTGGTGTCTTTGCCGATCTGCATGCAGCGCGTCCGCGAGAGGTGCGGGTTTAATACCTGAACACGTGAGATGAGTCCAATGCAGCCGTCGCAGATGCGGACATGGCCGACGGCGCGCCGGTCAGAGCGGCCGCTTGCCCGTGTCGCCGGCCACCTCGCGCACCAGCCGCGGCACCAGGTAACCGGAGAGGCGGGCCGCCAGCGCCGCGTGCAGCGCCCGCGCCCGCGCATCGTCGACCTCGAAGTGGGCGGCACCGGCCACCCGGTCCAGCTGGTGCAGGTAGTAGGGCAGCACGCCGGCCGCGAAGCCGCGCTCGCTGAGCGCCGCGAGGGCGTCCACGTCGTCGTTCACGCCCCGCAGCAGTACCGCCTGGTTCAGCAGGTGGGCGCCGGCATCGCGCAGGCGCCGCAGCGCGGCATCCACCGTGCCGTCGAACTCGTTGGCATGGTTCGCGTGGATGACCACCGTGACCGGCCAGGGCACGCCGGCCAGCCAAGCGGTCAGGCCGTCGTCGATCCGCTCGGGCAGCACCACGGGCAGCCGGCTGTGGATGCGCAGGCGGCGCAGGTGCGGGATGCCGGCCAGCGCATCCGTCAGCTCGGCGAGCTTGCCGTTCGACAGCGACAGCGGGTCGCCGCCGGACAGCAGCACTTCCTCCACGCCGGCGTCGTCGCGGATCAGGTCCACGGCCTCGCGCCAGCCGTCGCGCGCGGCGGTTTCGTCGGCATAGGGGAAGTGGCGGCGGAAGCAGTAGCGGCAGTTGATCGCGCAGCTGCCGGTCGCCACCAGCAGGGCGCGGCCCCGGTACTTCTGGATGACGCCCGTGCCGGTGCGCGCGGCACCGTCGCCGACCGCATCCAGGCCGTAGCCGGGAACCGGCCGCATTTCGTCGTCCAGCGGCAGCACCTGGCGCAGCAGCGGGTCGTGCGGATCGCCGTGCCGCATGCGGGCCACGAAGCCGCGCGGCACGCGCAGCGGGAACTGCGCGGCGGCGGCGTCGGACACCCGTCCGGCCAGCGCCTCAAGCCCCAGCAGCGCCAGCAACTCGCGTGGATCGCGCACGGCGTCGCGCCAGGCCTGCTGCCAGCGCGACGTGGGCAGGGGGGCGGGCTGTCGGGGTCCGGGGGCTGCGGGTATCATGTCGGGCCTGAAAACAAGCACCCGCCGGGTCCGGCGGGTTTCCCCATTCTATCCGGCCGGCCGTCTTGCGCGGTGGGTCCGCCTCACCTCCAGGAGCTGCAGCATGGCCAGTTACGGCATGAACGACGTCAAGAACGGGATGAAGATCCTGATCAACAACGAACCGGCGATCATCACCGACACCGAGTACGTCAAGCCGGGCAAGGGCCAGGCCTTCACCCGCGTGAAGTACCGCCTCATCAAGAGCGGCCGCGTGCAGGAAATCACCATGAAGAGCACCGACTCGGTCGAGGCGGCGGACGTGGTGGACACCGACATGCAGTACCTCTACGCCGATGGCGAGTACTGGCATTTCATGCAGCAGGAGACCTTCGAGCAGGTGCAGGCCGACAAGGCCGGCATGGGCGGCGCCGAGAAGTGGCTGAAGGGCGAGGAAGACTGCGTGGTGACGCTGTGGAACGGCAACCCGATCCAGGTCACGCCGCCCAATTTCGTCGAGTTGAAGATCATCGAGACCGATCCGGGCGTGAAGGGCGACACCGCCGGTACCGGCGGCAAGCCGGCCACGCTGGAAACCGGCGCCGTGGTGCGCGTGCCGCTGTTCGTCGGCCAGGATGAAGTGATCAAGGTCGACACCCGCACCGGCGAATACGTCAGCCGTGTGAAGTGATGGGACAGCTCGCGCTCTACCTCGGCGTCTGGGCGGTCGGCGTGCTGATCGCCGGTCTGGGCGTGATGCTGTGCTGGAACGCCACCCTGCCGCGGCTGTTCCCGCAGGTACCGCGGCTGGGATACGGCCGCGCGCTGGCGCTGATGCTGCTGTGCTGGCTGCTGTTCGGCGCCGGTGCCTTCGGCATCACCTACACCCTGGGCTTCGGGATCTGACCCTGCATGACCGACACTGCGCCTGACACCTGCGACCTGTTGATCGAAGCCGGTTTCGTGGTGCCGGTCGTCCCGCACGGGGCGGTGCTGGAAAACCATGCGGTCGCCGTCACCGGTGGCCGCATCGTGGCCCTCCTGCCGCTGGCCGAGGCGCGCGCGCGCTTCGCGCCACGCGAGACCGTCTCGCGCCCCGACGCCGCGCTGATTCCCGGCCTGGTCAACGCGCACACCCACAACCCGATGACGCTGCTGCGTGGCGTGGCCGACGACCTGCCGCTGAAGGTCTGGCTGCAGGAGCACATCTGGCCCATCGAGGGCGCGGTGATCGGCCCGGACTTCGTCGCCGACGGCATCACCCTGGCGATCGCCGAGATGCTGCGCGGCGGCACCACCTGCGTCAACGAGAACTACTTCTTCCCCGACGTGCAGGCGGCGACCTACAAGCACCACGGGTTCCGCGCGCGGGTCGGCCTGCCGGTGATCGATTTCCCCACGGCATGGGCGGCGTCCGACGACGAGTACTTCGACAAGGCCGGCGAGGTGCACGACCAGTGGCGCGACGATGCCCTGATCGCCACCGCGTTCGCGCCGCACGCGCCCTATACGGTCAACGACGCCAATTTCGAGCGCGTGCGCATGCTGTCCGACCAGCTGGACGTGCCGGTGCACCTGCACCTGCACGAGACCGCGCAGGAAGTCGAGCAGTCGCTGGAGAAACACGGACAGCGCCCGATCGCGCGTCTGGACCGGCTGGGCCTGGTCAACGACCGCCTGATCGCCATCCACATGACCCAGCTGACCGAGGCGGAGATCCACCTCTGCGCCGAGCGCGGCGTCAGCGTGGTGCATTGCCCGGAATCGAACCTCAAGCTGGCCTCCGGCTTCTGCCCGGCCTGCGCGCTGGAACGCGCGGGCGTGACGCTGGCGGTCGGCACCGACGGCTGCGCGAGCAACAACGACCTGGACATGTTCAGCGAAACCCGCACGGCCGCGCTGCTGGCCAAGGCGGTGGCGCAGGATGCGGCGGCGCTGGACGCCTTCAGCGCCCTGCGCGCCGCCACGCTGGGTGGCGCGAAGGCGATCGGCTTCGACGACCGCATCGGCTCCATCGAGCCCGGCAAGCAAGCCGACCTGGTCTGCGTGGACCTGTCCGCGCTGGAGACGCAGCCGCTGCACCACGTGGTGTCCCAGCTGATCTACGCCACCGGCCGCCAGCAGGTCAGCGATGTGTGGATCGCCGGCAAGGCGAAGCTGCGGCAGCGGGTGCTGGTGGATATCGACATCGACGGCGTCCTCGCCAATGCGCGGCAGTGGCGCGAGCGGATCGCGGGCATTCGGCTGTCCTGATTGAGCCGTCATTCCCGCGAAGGCGGGAACCCAGGGCCTTGCGGGTCAGGCGCAGATTTGGACGGAAGTCACTGGGTTCCCGCCTACGCGGGAATGACGATCTGAGACAATGACGCCATGACGACCACGACTTCCCCCCGCGACGACAATTTCACCCAGGCCGAACTGGACAAGTTCGGTGCGCTGGCCAACCGCTGGTGGGACCCGGATGGTCCCCAGAAAGCCTTGCACGCGCTGAACCCCGTCCGCCTGGCCTACGTCCGCGACCGCGTGCGGCTCTCCGGCGCCGCCGCACTCGACGTCGGCTGCGGCGGCGGGCTGCTCAGCGAAGCGCTGGCGCGCGAGGGCGCCCAGGTCACCGCGATCGACCTGGCCCCGGAACTGGTGAAGGTCGGTCGACTGCACAAGCTGGAGTCGGGCGTGCAGGTGGACTATCAGCTGCGGTCGGTCGAATCGCTGGCCGAGGAGCGACCGGGCAGCTTCGACGTGGTCACCTGCATGGAGATGTTGGAACACGTGCCGGACCCGGCCTCGATCATCCGCGCCTGCCACACCCTGCTCAAGCCGGGCGGGCAGCTGTTCCTGTCCACGTTGAACCGCACGCCGGCGGCCTTCGCGCTGGCCATCGTCGGCGCCGAGTACATCGCGCGCCTGTTGCCGAAGGGCACGCACCACTACCAGGAATTCATCAAGCCGTCGGAACTGGCCGCGTGGCTGCGCGAGGCCGGCTTCCGGCTGCAGGACGTCACCGGCCTGGCCTACGAACCGTGGCGGCAGCGCGCGCGGCTGACCTCGCGTACCGACGTGAACTATCTGGCCAGCGCGGTGAAGCCGTGACCGCGACGGGATTCCCGCGCGCGGCGTTGTTCGACCTGGACGGCACGCTGCTCGACAGCGCGCCCGACATGCTGGCCACCGCCAACCGCATGCGTGCCTCGCGCGGTCTCGGTCCGATGACGCTCGACGGCCTGCGTCCCCACGTCTCGAAGGGCGCGCGCGCGATGCTGGCCGCGTCGTTCCCGTACATGGAACAGCAACCTCGCGAAGCGCTGGTGCCGGAGTTCCTGGCGATCTACCAGGAAGAGCTCGGCCGCCACAGCGTGCTGTTCGACGGCGTGGCGGAGATGCTCGATGCGCTCGAAGCGGCCGGCAGCACCTGGGGCATCGTCACCAACAAGCCGGAATACCTGGCGCGCGACATCCTGCCGCAACTCGGCTGGGAGACGCGTTGCGCCGTGCTGATCGGCGGCGACACGCTGGCGGAGAAGAAGCCGCATCCGCTGCCGTTGCAGGTCGCCGCCGAGCGCATCGGCATCGCCATCGCCGACTGCGTGTACGTGGGCGACGACGAGCGCGACATCCAGGCCGCCCATGCCGCCGGCATGCCGTCGATCGCGGCGCTGTGGGGATATCGGCAGGCGCATGAGGTCCCGGCGGAGTGGAGCGCGGACGTGATGTGCGAGACCGCGGGTGAATTGCAGCATGCTGCGGCGTGGCCTGGGAGCCGGCTTGTTGTAGGAGCGACGTAAGTCGCGACCGCACGGCTGCGGTTCCGGTCATTCCGCCGGCGCCCCCATCGTGTCATGGCCAGTCGCCCGAGGGTCCCGGCATCATGGTCGCGACTTACCAGTGCCGGCATGCCGGTACTACTCCTACAGAGTTCCATTGCATGTCCGACTCCGCCGCCCTCGACAGCTTCCTCGACAAATGGCGTGCACGCTGGCCCGAGTGGTCGGTCGCCGAGATCTTCGTGTCGCCCGAGCGCCGGGATATCGCGCAGGCGTGGTTCGCGTTGCTGCAGGAGTTCGATGACGTCCTGAACGTCAGCGGCGACCCGCTGCCGGCCGATGCCAAGCTGGCGTGGTGGGGCGAAGAACTGCGTGGCTGGAGTGCGCAGCGCTCGCGCCATCCGCTCGGCCGCCGGCTGGAACCGGTGCGCGCGCCGTGGGCGTCGTTGGCCGACGCGTTGCCGGTGCTGGCCGCCGCAAGAGAAACGCCGGCGGGCCGCGACGAGGCCTTCGCGGCGCTGGCGTCTTATGGCGCTGCGGTCTCCGCCGTGGAAGCCTACGTACTTGGTCGCGCGCCGGATCCTGAGACCGTCGTGGCGCAGGTGCTGGCCGCACGTCTGGCCGACGTGGGTACCGCCGCCGTGCCGGCGGCGTTCCGGCAGGCGGACGATGCGGCGTCCGTCCGGGGCTGGGCCACGGATGTCCTGCAGCGCTGGCCTGCATCGCGCCAGGGTGCGCGCGAGCGTCGTGTGCTCGCCGCGTATGCGCGGGGCAGGCTGGAGCGACTGTCGCGCACGGGAGCGCCCGCACCGCTGCCATCGCGCCCCGTTCTGCTGTTCACCGGCTGGCGTGCCGCGCGCGGCGACTGAAGGCCGCGCATATCGCTGCGATAGCCGCAGGAACGGGCCGTAACGGACTGTTTCATCGGGGAATTCGGGGCAGGGCGTACAATGCGCGGCATCCATTCCCCCGTGCATGACCATGGCTCCCTCGCTTCCCGCGGCGCCCCGCGCCGATCTTCCCGATGTCGCGCACCAGCGCGTGCCGCTGGCCCGTCCCCTGGACTGGGTCGGCATGGAGCACATTGCGCTGCCGGTGCGCATCGCCGACGGGCAGGGCGGGCAACTGCAGGTGGCCGCCAGCATCGACCTGTCGGTGAACCTGGCCAATCCCGATGCCCGCGGCATCCACATGTCGCGCCTCTACCTGCAGCTGCAGGACGGGCTGGCGCGCGAAGCGATCACGCCGGCCGGCCTGCGGCACCTGCTGCAGGACAGTGTCGCCTCGCAGTCCGGCCTGGCGACCAGTGCGCGCCTGAAGATCCGCTACGAAGCCCTTCTGCAGCGCAAGGCGCTGGAGAGCGACTACGCCGGCTGGAAGCGCTATCCGGTGGAAATCGACGCCACGCTGGTCGACGGCCATCTCCAGCTGGCGCTGTCGTTCTCCGTCGAATACTCCAGCACGTGTCCCGCCTCCGCAGCGCTGTCGCGGCAGGCCAATGCGGACCGCTTCGCCGGCGATTTCGCCACGGCCCATGGCCTGTCGGTCGCTGCCGTGCACGACTGGCTGGCCTCCGAGCGCGGCCTGGCCGCCACCCCGCACGCCCAGCGCAGCCGCGCCAGCGTGCGGGTCGAACTGCGCCCGCAGTTCGACGAACTGCCGCTGGTCGCGCTGGTGGATGCCCTCGAGGCCGCCCTGGGCACGCCGGTGCAGACCGCCGTCAAGCGTGTCGACGAACAGGCCTTCGCCCGCCTCAACGCCGAGAACCTGATGTTCTGCGAGGACGCCGCGCGACGGGTGGCGTCGGTCCTGGCCTCGGACGCGCGCGTGGCCCGCTACGACGCCACCGTGGCGCATTACGAGAGCCTGCATCCGCACGATGCGGTCGCCCGGGTGAGCGGCAGCAACGACTGAGCCGCGGGGCGGCCCCGCCCTCGAGTCACATTTATCCGATATCCGCGCTATGCTCCGCCGCTGACGGTACGGCGGAATGGATATGGGGAATCCACGGCGCCCGGTACGCGGCCTGCTGCTCTGGCTCTGGCTGAGCGTGGCGGCCCTGCCTGCCACTGCACAGACGCTCCACGTGTCCCGGCTCGCGAACGACGCGCCGGCGCGCGATGTCGTGTCCGGTGCGCTCGACGGGCGCTTCGCGCCCGCCCCGGACGGTCTGATCTTCGAAGCCGATACCGACCCGCGCTGGTGGCGCGTGGTCAGCCCGGTCGATGTGGATGCGGGCCTGCAGCCGCATCTGGTGGTGCGTGCGCCGTACCAGAACCGCATCACCCTGTGGGCCGGCAACGGGCCGCCGCTGACGCGGAGCCTGTTCGGCGACGACGCCGACCTGGCGTTCTCGGCGCGCGCATTGGCGTTCCCGCTGCCTGACGGCGTGCGTGCGGGGCAGCCGCTCTACCTGCGCGTGCAGTCGGTCGGCGGCACGCCGATGCCGTTGTCCATCGAGCCCTTGCGATCGGTCCATCGACAGGACCTGGAGCACGTCACGTGGCGCGCGATGGTGCTGGGCGCACTGGGCGTGCTGGCGGTGCTGGCACTGGGCTTCTGCATCGGGCTGGGCGAGCGCAGTTACGGCTTCCTCGCGCTGACCCTGCTGTCGCAGGCGCTGTTCCTGGCCCTGGCCGGCGGCGAACTGCGCACTATCGAAATATTCGGTCACGTGCTCGGTTCGGACCCGCGCATGGCCCGCGTGGCCGGCATGCTGTCGGTGATCGCCAGCAATACCTTCCTGGCGTTCTATCTGGAACTGGCGCGCAACGGGCCCCGCATCCTGTGGCTGCTGCGCGCCTGCAACCTGCTGCTGGGCGCGCTGATCCTCGTCTCGCTGGCGACGACCCACACCTGGGTGCCCCGACTCGGCAATGGCGTGCTGCTGGTGGCCACGGCCGCCGTGCTGCTGGCCGCGGTACGCGGCACGGTGCGCCGGCAGCGGCCCGCGTTCTTCCTGCTGCTTTCGTGGCTGCCGATGATGGTGCTGACCGCCGCGCGCGTGGGCGAACTGCTCGGCTGGTGGGTGGGACCGGTCTGGTTGATCCATGCGTTCCCGATGGGCTTCGCGCTGGCCGGACTGGTGCTGACGGTCGGCCTGGCCGACCGCATGCAGCAGCTGCGCCGCGATCGCGACCAGGCCAGTCGGCTCGCAGCCCAGGACGCACTTACCGGTGTGCTCTCGCGCACCGCGATCATCGAACAACTGCAGCGCGAGGTGGAGGCGGCGCATGCGCAGGGCACGCCGCTGTCGGTGGTGTTCTTCGACATCGACCACTTCAAGCGCATCAACGACGAGCATGGCCATCCGGTCGGCGACCAGAGCCTGCGGCTGGTGGCAACCCGTACGCGGGGCAAGCTGCGCAAGCGCGATTTCCTCGGTCGTTACGGCGGCGACGAAATGCTGGTGCTGCTGCCGGACACCACGTTCGACAACGCGCTGGTGGTGGCCGAACACCTGCGGGCCGCCGTGAACAACCGTCCGCTGACCATCGATGGACGCGTCATCGACACCAGCCTCAGCCTGGGGGTGGCGCAGCTGGCCGACGGCGAAACCTTCGAGCGCTTGCTGGAGCGCGTGGACGTGGCGCTGTACTCCAGCAAATCGGCCGGACGCGACCGCGTCACCGGCGACCTTTCCCCGCAACCAGGAGAAGCCTGAGTGGAACCGACGTCCGCGTCTTCCCGTTTCCCTGTCGACCAGTTGCAGGTCGGTGACCTGCTGCTGATGCTCGGCAAGAGCCAGCTGTCGAAGTTGATCGCCTGGTTCGGCGACAGCATCTACAGCCACGTATCGCTGGTGTCGGCGGACGGATTGCTGATCGAAGGCATCCGCCCCATCGTGGCCGAGAGCCCGCTGGCCGCGCGGCTGGCATCGGATGGGCCGGTGGTGTTCGTCGATGCCTACCGTTCGCTGGCCGCCGACGGCAGCCCGCTGGGAGACGATGACCGCGCTGCGGTACTGCGGCATGCGCGCTCGCTGGTCGGCACCACGTTCGCACAGGACGACCTGGTGACGATCGGGTTGCTGGTCGCCCTGCGCGGCAAACCCAGGCATCTGCCGGTGTGGTTGCGCTGGCTCATCCGCGAGGCGACCGACCATGCGATCCGCGCGGATTCGGACAGGATGCTCTGCAGCGAGTTCGCCTATCGCGCCTTCGCCGACGCGGACACGGTGCCTGCACGGCGGCTGGCGCGCCCGATCGTGCCGGGCGAACCGAGCGACCTGCCGTTTCCGGAGGTGGATTACATCAAGCTGCAGGAAGAAGTGCGCGAGATGCTGAAGCCGAAGCACAAGGCGCTGGGTCAGGACGCGCTCGGGGTCGATGCGGTCACCGGCGGCGCGCCGGTCTGGGACTCGGTGGATGCGCTGCAGCTGGACGATGCCGCGCTGGACGCTTCCATCATGGCGCTGCGTGAGCGGTTGGGACTGGAATCGCCGCATGCGGAAGTCGCCAACCGCGTGGACGCCGTACTGGGCACGGCCTGGCCCAAGGTGGGCCCGCCGAACCCCAAACTGGTCCGCCCGCGCGATCTGGCGGACAGCCCCGCCAGCCGCTATCTCGGGCGCCTGTAAGCGGGCTGGCGCCACCTGCCTGCTGGGAACTCCCTGTACCCGTCGCCCCGGCGTGTGCCGGGATCCAGTGCCTCTGCAGGGACTGCACGTCGGAAAGTCCCGGCCTGAGCATTCGGCTCTGCAAGACGTCGGCATGGCGGTAGAGACCCCGTTGCATCTTGATCCGTGGTCCCAGCGAACGCCGGGACCCAGTGGCTCGTGCTGTTGCTTCCTATGTGGCGCTTCGACGCAGAAGCGGGCGGACGCAACAGCAAAGGGGTCCCGGCGTTCGCTGGGACGACGATCCGGGGCGATTCAGTTGCTCTTCCGAGATCCGAGCCATCGTCGCGGCTGCGTCGGGATGGCGGGAAGGGTTTGCGTCGTCGGCGCACGCGCGTCGCAACGCGCCCGGCTGATGAACAAAGGGCGGTTACTTGCCGCGTTCGAGGACGAGCAGGGGGTCGATGCGCGTGTCGAACCGCGCCCCCCGAAACCTGAAGCGCCACGGCGCTCAAGCGCGTCGCAACGCGCCCGGTTGGCGAACAATAGGCGTTTACTTTCCGCGTTCGAGGACGAGCAAGGGGTCGATGCGCACGTCGAACCAGTTCATGCCCCAATGCAGATGCGGCCCCGTCGCACGCCCGGTCGCACCGACGGCGCCGATCACCTGTCCGGGCTCTACGCGATCACCCACCTTCACGTCGAGGCGCGACAGGTGCAGGAAGTTCGAGCTCACGCCGTGACCATGATCAAGCAGCACGGTGCCGCCGGTGAGATACAGATCCGGCGCAGCGAAGGTCACGATGCCGCCGACGGGCGCCTTGACCGGGGTGCCGTTCGGCGCGGCGATGTCCATGCCGGAATGGCCGGCGCCCGGCTGTCCGTTGTAGACACGCGCATTGCCGAAGCGCCCGCTGATGCGGCCCTGCACCGGCCACTGGAAGGGCAGGGCGAAGTCGGCGCGGGCATCGTCGCGCAGGCGCGCGGCGGTCACCTGGGCCTGCTCGCGTTCGATGCGGGCCGCGATGGCCGGCGGCGGGTTGACCGTCTTCGGCGGCACGCCATCGATGCGTTCGACCGGCCAGTCGCGCGGGGTCACCGCGATGCTCACGCTTTCCGTGCGCCCGGAGGGCGTGGCCACCTCCAGTCGCAGTGGGCCGGTCTCGTCGCGGCCCACGCCGAGCACCACGGTGCCGTAGCCGGTCGTCCGCAGGGCGCGTTCGCGATAGGTCACGCGGCTGCCCGGCGGCACCTTGCCGAACACCAGCGCGCCCTGCGACACGCTGGCGGGGAACACGACACGCTCTTCCTGCGGAACCGGCACCGCCGATGCGGCATCCTGCGCGGCGACCAGCGGAATCCATCCGGCGCACACGGCGGCGAACAGCGCCGCCACCACCAGCTTCAACGCGCGAACTCCAGGCGCTGGCCATTCGGCGTGCCCAGCAGGTGCTCGCCGTTCCAGACCATGCGGCCATTGACCCAGGTGGCGCCGACCCGCGAGCGGAACGTGCGGCCCTCGAACGGCGACCAGCCCACCTTGGACAGCACGTCTTCGCGCTTCACGGTGAACGGCTCGTCGTCGATCAGTACCAGGTCCGCGAAGTAGCCTTCGCGCAGGTAGCCGCGCTCCTTCACGTCGAACAGCTGCGCGGGCGCGTGGGCGAACTTCTGCACCACGCGGGTCACGTCCATGCGGCCTTCATGGACCAGTTCCAGTGCGGCCACCAGTGCGTACTGCACCAGCGGCAGGCCGGACGGTGCCTGCACGTACGGCTTTTCCTTCTCTTCCAGCGTGTGCGGCGCGTGGTCGGTCGCCAGCACGTCGATCACGTCCTCCACCAGCGCGCGGATCAGCGCCTCGCGGTCGCCGGCATCCTTGATGGCGGGGTTGCACTTGATCAGGTTGCCCAGTGCGGCATAGTCGGCGCGGTCGAAGCGCAGGAAGTGGATGCAGGTTTCCGCGGTGATCTGCTTGCACCTGCCGTCCGGCTGCACCAGCGGCCCGGGCGTGAACAGCGCCAGTTCGTCGGCGGTGGAGATGTGCAGCACATGCAGGCGGGTGCCGTGCTTGCGCGCCAGCGACATCGCCAGCCGGGTGGACGCGATGCAGGCCTCGCGGCTGCGGATGTCCGGGTGGTGTTCGGCGCTCAGCGCGTCGCCGTACTTCGCCTGGAACGCCGCCAGGTTGGCGTCGATCGTCGGCGTGTCCTCGCAGTGGGTGATGATCGGCGTGGGCGCCTCGCGGAAGATCGCGTCCAGCGTGTCCGGATTGTCGACCAGCATGTTGCCGGTGGATGCGCCCATGAACACCTTGATGCCCGGCGCGGTCTTCGGGTCGAGCGTGCGGATCGCGTCCAGGTTGTCGTTGCTCGCGCCCATGTAGAAGCCGTAATTGCCCCAGGCCCGGCCCTTGGCACGCTGGTACTTGTCCTCCAGCGCGGCCGCGTCCAGCGTCGGCGGGCTGGTGTTGGGCATGTCCATGAAGGTGGTCAGGCCGCCCGCGACCGCCGCGGCGGACTCGGTGGCCATGTCGCCCTTGTGCGGCATGCCGGGTTCGCGGAAGTGGACCTGGTCGTCGATCATGCCCGGCAGCAGCAGGCGGCCCGCGGCATCGATCACCAGGTCGTCGCCCTGCGGCCGGATCTCGGCGGCGATGCGGGCGATGCGTCCGTCTTCGATGCGCAGGTCACCTTCGGTGACGCGGCCTTCGTTGACCAGACGGGCGTTGACGATGACGGTGGAGGGCATCAGTGGTGTCCTGTGCAGGAATGGGGGGAGAAACTGTCGCTCCGCGGAGGGACGGGATCGTGGCCACCGGGGTGCAGGGGATGGCAGCGGCCGATCCGGCGAATCGCCATCCAGCCGCCTTTGACGGGTCCGAAGCGGCCGATCGCCTCCATGGCGTACTCCGAACACGAAGGGACGAAGCGGCACCGCGGCCCTAGCATAGGACTGATGAAGCGCTTGTAGCCCTTCAGCAGCAGGATGAGCAGGCGGGCGAGCATGGCCCGATGATACCGCGTCGGGTTGCCGCTGCCCGCAGGGTAGGCTATAAAAGCGCGCTTTCCCGACACTCGGGAAGAACAAGGAAGCGCTGTTCGTGGCTGCAAAGAAACCTGCGAAGAAGGCCGCCAAGGCCGCCAAGAAACCCGCTCAGACCGTCGCCAAGAAGCCTGTCGTGAAGAAGGCTGTCGCCAAGAAGCCGGCCTCCAAGCCGGTGGCGAAGAAAGCGGCCTCCAAGCCGGTCGCCAAGAAGCCGGTCGCCAAGAAGGCCGCGCCGGCCAAGAAGGCGGCAGCCCCGGCGAAGAAGCCGGTGGCCAAGCCCGCGGCGAAACAGGCGGCGCCGGTCAGGAAGGCGGTCGCCAAGGCGACCAAGCCCGCAGTCGCCAAGAAGCCCGCGCCCGCGCCGGCCACCAAGGCGCCCGCCGCCAAGGCGGCTCCTGCGAAAGTGCCGGCCAAGGCCGTGAAATCCGCTCCCACCCCCGCACCGAAGCCTGCCGCAAAGCCGGCTCCGGCAAAGTCCGCCCCCACCGCGGCTGCGACCAAGACTCCCGTGCCTGCAACCGCCGCCAAGGCGGCTGCCCAGGCCCCGGCGCCCGCCGCCAAGGTTCCGTCCCCCCCGAAGCCTGTGCCAGTCCCGAAAACGAATACCAAGAACGCCAAAACCGCTGCTGCCGTCGAAGCGCCCGCCAGCCCCCGTCCCGCCGTCGCCCGTCCCGTGGGGAAGGTCGCGGTCGCCGTGGCGGCCCGGCCTTCCGCGCCGGTCGTGCGTGGCAAGGTGAAAGAAGTGCCCTACAAGACCGACGAAGCCACCGGCCGTCCGATCGTGCCGACCGGCTACAAGCCCTCGCCCGACGAGGAGTACATGAGCGCCCTGCAGCTCGAGTACTTCCGCCAGCGCCTGCTGCAATGGCGTGCCGACCTGGTCGAGGAGTCCAAGCAGACCATCGAGAACCTCAAGGACGAAGTCCGCGACATCGGCGACGAGGCCGAGCGTGCGACCCGCGAGACCGAGAACTCGCTGGAACTGCGCACCCGCGACCGCTACCGCAAGCTGATCGGCAAGATCGACAGCACGCTCAAGCGGCTGGACGCCGGCGACTACGGCTACTGCGTCGACACCGGCGAAGAGATCGGCCTGGACCGCCTGGAGGCGCGCCTGACCGCCGAACGCACGATCGACGCGCAGGAACGCTGGGAGCATCTGCAGAAGCAGCAGGGCGATTGATACCCGGTACGTTCCACTCACGAAAAACCCCGCCTCGGCGGGGTTTTTCTTTGCCGGCCCGGTCCGCATCCCGGGCTACTGCAGGTCGCGCAGGTCCAGCCGCCGCAGCCGCGGCGCCTTCCAGGCCGTCACGCCGGCCACCGTCAGGATCGCGAATCCGCCCACGATCACCGCCGGCACCAACCCCAGCAGCCGTGCCATCGTGCCGGCGTAGAACGCGCCCAGCTCGTTCGACGAGCTGACGAAGATGCCGTTGATCGACGACACGCGCCCGCGCATCTCGTCCGGCGTGGACAGCTGCAGGATGGTCGAGCGGACCACCACCGACACGCCGTCGCACATGCCGTACAGCAGCAGGATGACGGCCGACAGCCAGAAGCTGCGCGACAGCCCGAACGCGATGACGCTCAGGCCGAAACCCACCACCGCGAACAGCAGGACGCGCCCAGCGTGCTTCTGCAGCGGATGACGGGCCAGCCACAGCCCCACGCAGACCGAGCCCGCCGCCGGCATCGCCCGCAGGATGCCGAGGCCCTCCGGGCCGTAGTGCAGGATGTCGTGGATGAAGGCCGGCAGCATCGCCACCACACCGCCCAGCAGCACCGAGAACATGTCCAGCGCCATCGCGCCCAGCATGATCTGGTTGCCCAGCACGAACCGCGCGCCCTGCGCGATGCTGGCGAACACCGGCAAGCTCACCGCCGGCGGGCCTGGTTCCTCCACGCGCAGGCGCGCCAGCACGGTCGCCGCCATCAGCGCGAACACCACCGCCATCGCGTACGACAGCGTCTTGCCGCCGAAGCCCACCAGCAGGCCGCCCAGTGCGGGGCCGGTGACCAGCGCCGCCTGGAAGATCACGCTGCCCAATCCCGCCGCGCGCACGAAATCCTCGCGCGGCAGCACCTTCGCGAACAGCGCGTTGTAGACCGGGCCCAGGAAGGAGCGCGCCATGCCGGTCAGCGCGATGGCCGCGTAGATCGGCCAGGTGCCACGGAAGGGCAGCTTGCCGGCGGCGACGGCCACCAGGATCACCGCCGTGGTCGCCAGCGCCGCACAGGCGATGATGCCCACGCGCCGCCGCGGCAGGTGATCGACCAGGTAGCCGGCGAACGGCGCCACGCAGAAGAACGGCAGTACTTCCGCCAGGCCCACCAGGCCCAGCGAGAACGGATCGCGGGTCAGTTCGTAGATATGCCAGCCGACGGTGACCGCGACGATCTGGTACGACAGCAGGGCGCAGATGCGGTACGCCAGGACCGCCGCATAGCCACGGTTGCGCAGCAGCGAGAACGCGGACGGCGTACCGGTTCCGCTCACTGCGCGTTCGCGGCCGTCTCGCGGATGAAGGCCAGCAGCGAAGCCAGGCCGTTGCTGCGGGTGGGCGAGAGATGCTTGGCCAGGCCGATGTCGGCGATGTAGTCGGGCGAGGTGGCCAGGATTTCCGCCGCGGGACGTCCGGCGTAGACGCGCAGCGCCAGGAAGATCAGTCCGGAGACGATCGCCGAATCACTGACCGCGTGGAAATCCAGCTTCGCCGCATCGCCCTCGGGCACGATCCAGACCATCGACTGGCAGCCGAGCAGGCGGTGCTCCTCGCGCTTCCACTCCTCGGGGAATGCGGGCAGCTTGCGGCCCAGGTCGATCAGGTACTGGTAGCGCTCGGACCAGTCGCCGAAGAAGGCGAATTCGTCCTTGATGGCGGCCTGCGCGTCGGCAGCGGTGGGTTCGAGCGGGAAGATCGTGTCGGTCATCGGGCTATCGGTCAGGTCCGGCGTTTAGAGCCCCTCTCCCGCCGGGAGAGGGGTTGGGGAGAGGGTACGGCGAAGTCCGTGCGGTGCCGGCATCCAGATCTCGCCACACCCTCATCCGGCGCTGCGCGCCACCTTCTCCCGACGGGAGAAGGAAAGATCGGCTCACGCCCGCTTCCAGCGCACGCCCTGCGGCGTGTCTTCCAGCAGGATGCCCTCGGCCGCCAGCTGGTCGCGGATGGCATCGGAACGGGCGAAGTCGCGGGACTTCTTCGCCGCCGCACGCTCGTCGATCAACGCCTGGATGCGGGCATCGTCGTCGGAGGATGTGCCACGGCCGAACCACTCGGCGGGATCCTGCTGAAGCAGACCGAGCACCAGGCCCGCGCCGAGCAGTTCTCCCTTGAGGCGCCGCTTCTCCGCATCATCGCTGGCCCTGCGCGCGTCAGCGGCGATGCGTGCGACCTCGGCCAGCGCCTGCGGCGTGTTGAGATCGTCGTCCAGCGCGTCTTCGATGACCTGCGGCGTGGCCGCGACGGCATCGACATCACCCAGGTCGCGCAGCGTCCCGTACAGACGGTCCAGCGTGTTCTTCGACTGCTCCACCAGCGCCTCCGACCAGTCCAGCGGCTGCCGGTAGTGCGCGGACAGCAGCGCGTAGCGCAGCGCTTCCGGCGGATGCTGCTGCAGCAGGTCGTGGACCTTCTCGATGTTACCCAGCGACTTGCTCATCTTGGCGCCGCCGAAGTTCAGCATGCCGTTGTGCAGCCAGAAGCGGGCGAAGGTCTTGTGAGAGCCGTCGGCGTGCTTGTGTGCGCACTCGCTCTGCGCCACCTCGTTCTCGTGGTGCGGGAACTGCAGGTCCACGCCGCCCGCGTGGATATCGATGGTCTCGCCCAGGTGGGCGGCGGCCATGGCCGAGCATTCGATATGCCAGCCCGGGCGACCAATGCCCCACGGCGACGCCCAGCCGGGCAGGTCGGGCGTGGACGGCTTCCACAGCACGAAGTCGCCCGGATCGCGCTTGTACGGGGCCACTTCGACACGCGCGCCGGCCAGCATTTCCTCGGGGTCGCGGCCGGAGAGCTTGCCGTAGTCGGCGAAGCTGCCCACCGAGAACAGGACGTGTCCCTCGGCGGCGTACGCATGCCCGCCGGCGATCAGCCGCTCGATCATCGCGATGATGTGGACGATGTGGTCGGTGGCCGCCGGTTCGATGTCCGGGGCGAACTCGCCGGTCACGCCCAGCCCGGCCATGTCCTCGCGGTAGGCGGCGGCGTAGCGGTCGGTGATGGCCGAGATCGCCACGCCCAGCTCCTTGGCCGCGGCGTTGATCTTGTCGTCCACGTCGGTGATGTTGCGGGCGTAGCGCAGACCGCCGTAGCGTCTGCGAAGCAGGGCCGCCAGCACGCCGAACACGACCGGACCGCGGGCATTGCCGATGTGGACGTAGTTGTAGACGGTGGGCCCGCAGACGTACATCGTGGGGATCGGGCCAAGCGGTCGGAAGTCCTCGACCCGGCGGGTGAGGTTGTTGTGCAGGCGCAGGGTCATGGGAACAGGGCAGGGGAGAGCCTGGGAATTCTACCGCCTGAGCCGGAGGCGAGGGCCAAGGCGCGCGGCAGCGGCCGATGTTCAGCCCCACTCAAGGCGCGGTCCCTACACTGTGACACCGGGATTCCACGCACAGGCCACATGCTCCGCCTCCGCTCCACCCTTTTCCTTGCCTGCCTTCTGCTCGCCGCTCCGGCCGTGGCGCAGGAGCGGGTGATCCCGACGGAGAACGTCCGCCTGGACTATGCGCAGGTGCTGGGTGTCGAGCCGGTCTACCAGACCCTGCGGGCCACGCGCACCGAACAGCGTTGCGACGAAGTCCCCGCTCCCAGGCCCGAGGCCGCGGCGCCTGAGCAGGAGGAGAGTCGCTGGAGCAGGATGGTCAGCTCCGTGCGTGGCTGGTTCGGCGGTGACGAGGAACCGGCGCAGGCGCCTCCGGTGACGCTGCCGCCGGTCAAGGTCAATTGCCGCGTGGTGCCCATCGAGCGCGAGTTCCAGCGCCCCATCGCCTACGACGTGGACTACATCTACAAGGGCGTGAAGTACCGTTCGCGCCTGGCGGAAGATCCCGGCAACCGCCTGCGCATCCGCATCTCCGTGGTGCCGTACGTCACGCCGGCCCAGTCCACCGCCAGCGGTCCCTGATCCGTGCCCGGTTGCACCTGCAACCGAATCCGTCCTTGCGCTGCGCCGCAGCACATGCGAGCATTCGCGCCCATGAAGATGAACGCACACGCCCATGCTGACAGCGCGGCCTCGCAGGCCTCGAGCATGACGTCGCGTGCCCGTCGACCGGAATCCTGCCTCTAGCTGGGTACCCGGACGTCGTCGCCTGTTCACCGGAAACCCAGCCAGAGGCTGGGTTTTTTCGTTTCCGAAGCCCGTTTTGCCACATTCCCGACACCAGGATGCCGTAATGAAGCACTTCTTGAACACGCAGGACTGGAGCCGCAGCGACCTTGATGCGTTGCTGACGCAGGCCGCCCTCTACAAGCAGCACAAGCTGGGCGACGCGCTGAAGGGCAGGTCCATCGCGCTGGTGTTCTTCAACCCGTCCATGCGCACCCGCACCAGCTTCGAACTGGGCGCGTTCCAGCTGGGCGGCCATGCGGTGGTGCTGCAGCCGGGCAAGGATGCGTGGCCGATCGAGTTCAACCTGGGCACGGTGATGGATGGCGACACCGAGGAGCACATCGCCGAAGTGGCGAAGGTGCTGGGACGCTACGTCGACCTGATCGGCGTGCGCGCGTTCCCGAAGTTCGTCGACTGGACCTACGACCGGGAGGACATCGTGCTGAAGTCCTTCGTCAGGTACTCGCCGGTGCCGGTGATCAACATGGAAACCATCACCCATCCCTGCCAGGAACTGGCCCACGCGCTGGCGCTGCAGGAACACTTCGGTACGCAGGACCTGCGCGGCAAGAAGTACGTGCTCACCTGGACCTACCATCCGAAGCCGCTGAACACCGCCGTGGCCAACTCCGCCCTGACCATCGCCACCCGCATGGGCATGGACGTGACCCTGCTGTGCCCCACGCCGGATTACGTGCTGGACGAGCGCTACATGGGCTGGGCCGAGCAGAACGTGGCCGAGAGCGGCGGCTCGCTCACCGTCAGCCATGACATCGACAGCGCCTATGCCGGCGCCGACGTGGTGTACGCCAAGAGCTGGGGCGCGCTGCCGTTCTTCGGCAACTGGGAACCGGAGAAGCCGATCCGCGACCAGTACAAGCACTTCATCGTCGACGAACGGAAGATGGCGCTGACCAACAACGGCGTCTTCAGCCACTGCCTGCCGCTGCGCCGCAACGTCAAGGCCACCGACGGCGTGATGGATTCGCCGCAGTGCATCGCCATCGACGAAGCCGAGAACCGCCTGCACGTGCAGAAGGCGATCATGGCCGCCCTGGTGGGCGGCCGGGATTAGGGATTCGGCATTAGGGATTCGCAAAAACGCATCCGAAGTTCGACCAGATCTTTACCTCACAGAGATACCCCCATGTCGCAGCAAAGCACTTCTACGAATCCCGAATCCCGAATCCCCAATCCCGCGGCTGAAAGCCGCGACATCGTCCTCGCCTTCTCCGGCGGCCTCGACACCAGCTTCTGCGTGCCCTACCTGAAGGAACGCGGCTGGAACGTCCACACCGTGTTCGCCGACACCGGCGGCGTGGATGCCGAAGAACGCGCCTACATCGAACAGCGCGCCGCCGACCTGGGCGTGGCCAGCCACGTCACCGTCGATGGCGGTCCCGCGATCTGGGACGGCTTCGTCAAGCCGTTCGTGTGGGCGGGCGAGTGCTACCAGGGCCAGTACCCGCTGCTGGTGTCCGACCGCTACCTGATCGTCGACGCGGCGCTGAAGCGCGCCGCGGAACTGGGCACCAATGCCATTGCCCACGGCTGCACGGGCATGGGCAACGACCAGGTGCGCTTCGACCTGGCGGTCAAGGCCAGTGGCGACTACCGCATCGTGGCGCCGATCCGCGAGATCCAGAAGGAACACACGCAGACGCGCGCCTATGAGCAGGCCTATCTGGAGGAGCGCGGTTTCGGCGTGCGCGCTAAGCAGAAGAGCTACACCATCAACGAGAACCTGCTGGGCCTGACCATGTCCGGCGGCGAGATCGACAAATGGGAAGCGCCGGGCGAAGGCGCGCGCGGCTGGTGCGCGCCGCGTGCCGAGTGGCCGGAAGCGCCGCTGCGCGTGACCATCGGGTTCAAGCACGGTGAAGCGGTCAGCCTGGATGGCGAGCCGGTCGCCGGCGCCGCGCTGCTGGCGAAGTTGAACGCCTTGTTCGCGCCGTACGGCGTGGGCCGTGGCGTGTACACCGGTGACACCGTGATCGGCCTGAAGGGCCGTATCGTGTTCGAGGCACCGGGCCTGGTGTCGCTGCTGGCCGCCCACCGCGCACTGGAAGAGACCGTGCTCACCAAGCAGCAGAACCGCTTCAAGCCCGAGATCGCGCGCAAGTGGGTGGAGCTGGTGTACGAAGGCTTCTACCACGATCCGCTGAAGGCGGACCTGGAGGCGTTCCTGCAGTCCTCGCAGGCCACCGTCAACGGTGAGGTGGTGCTGGAGACCCGGGGTGGCCGTGTCGACGCGGTCGCGGTGACGTCCCCGCATATCCTCAACGCCAAGGGCGCGACGTACGCGCAGTCGGCCGACTGGGGCGTGGAAGAGGCCGAGGGTTTCATCAAGCTGTTCGGGATGAGCAGCACGCTCTGGGCCGAAATCAATCGCTGAGAAGCCGGGATTGGTGATTGGGGATTCGTGATTCGCAACGGCGGATCACGGGTCCGGATTCGAACTTCAAGGCTTTGTCGATGACCGACCTGCTCCACGCCACGCTCGCCCATCTCGAAAAGCTGGTCTCGTTCGACACCCGCAATCCGCCGCGCGATATCGGCACCGACGGGATATTCGACTACCTGCGGGTGCAGTTGCCGGATTTCCGCATCGAGGTGACCGACCACGGTGCCGGTGCGGTGTCGTTCTTCGCCGTGCGCGGACAGCCGAAGCGCGTGTTCAACGTACACCTGGACACGGTGCCGTCGTCGCCGGCGTGGAGCGCCAGCCCGCATGTGCTGCGGGTCGAAGGCGATCGGGCCATCGGTCTGGGCGCCTGCGACATCAAGGGCGCGGCGGCGTCGCTGGTCGCGGCCGCGCAGGTGACGCAGGGCGATGCCGCGTTCCTGTTCACCACCGACGAGGAAGCGAACGATGCGCGCTGCATCGCCGCGTTCCTGGCGCGCGACCACGGCTTCGGCGAGGCGATCATCGCCGAGCCGACCCGCTGCGAAGCGGTGCTCGCGCACCGCGGCATCAGCGCCGTACGCATGGCGTTCACCGGACAGGCGGGCCATGCGTCGGCCGAGAACGCGCTGTCGCTGAGTGCGCTGCACAACGCGATGCGCTGGGGCACGACCGCGCTGGATTTCGTGCAGGACCAGCACCACCTGCGCTTCGGCGGACTGACCGGCCTGCGCTTCAACATCGGCCGGGTCGAGGGCGGCATCAAGGCGAACATGATCGCGCCGAGCGCAGAGGTCCGCTTCGGCTTCCGTCCGCTGCCGTCGCAGGACATGGACCAACTGCACGCCAGGTTCCGCGGCTTCGCCGATGCCGATGCACTGGCCGAGTACGAGGAAACCTTCCGCGGTCCGTCGCTGCCGTCGGGCGATGTCGCCCGCGCGGAGGAGCGTCGCCTGGCCGCGCGCGATCTCGCCGACGAACTCGGCCTGCCGATCGGCAACGCGGTGGATTTCTGGACCGAGGCATCGCTGTTCTCGGCCGCCGGCCTCACCGCCTTCGTGTACGGCCCGGGCGACATCGCGCAGGCGCACACCGCCGACGAGTGGGTGGCGCTCGAACAGTTGCAACGTTACGCCGAAAGCGTGGCAAGGATTCTCCAGTAACCCGCAGGGCGGGCCTCGGCCCGCCGTGCGCGACCCGATGAAGACGGTGGGCCAAGGCCCACCCTACAAAGCAAGAAGACATGGAATCGCACAAGCAGACCCGTCAGACCATCATCCGCCTGCTGTCCAGCATGGCCAGCGCGAAGGAGATCTCGCAGTACGTCAAGCGCTTCTCGCAGCTGGACGCCAAGCGCTTCGCCGTGGTGAAGGTGGGTGGCGCCGTGCTGCGCGACGACCTGGAGTCGCTGACGTCCTCGCTGACCTTCCTGCAGGAAGTGGGGTTGACGCCCATCGTCGTGCACGGCGCCGGTCCGCAGCTGGACGAGGAGATGACCGCCGCCGGCATCACCAAGCAGACCGTCAACGGCCTGCGCGTGACCACGCCCGAGGTACTGGCCATCGTGCGCAAGGTGTTCCTGCAGCAGAACCTCGCGCTGGTCGAGGCGCTGCAGCAGGTCGGCGCACGTGCGACGTCGATCGTCTCGGGCGTGTTCGAGGCCGAGTACAAGGACCAAGCCACCTACGGCCTGGTCGGCGACGTCACCCGCATCAACCTGTCGCCGATCGAGGCCAGCCTGAAGGCCGGTTCCATCCCGGTGATCGCCAGCATGGGCGAAACCGTCGGTGGCCAGATCCTCAACATCAATGCCGACTTCGCCGCCAACGAACTGGTGCAGGTGCTGCAGCCGTACAAGATCATCTTCCTGACCGGCACCGGCGGCCTGCTGGATGCGGAGGGCAGGGTGATCGACTCGATCAACCTGTCCACCGAGTACGACGAACTGATGGCGCAGCCGTGGATCAACGGCGGCATGCGGGTGAAGATCGAGCAGATCAAGCACCTGCTGGACCGGCTGCCGCTGACGTCGTCGGTGTCCATTACCAAGCCGGCCGAGCTGGCGAAAGAACTGTTCACGCACCGCGGCTCCGGCACGCTGGTACGCAAGGGCGAACGCGTGCTGCGGTTCGAGAACGGGTGGCAAGGCGTGGACCTGCCGCGCCTGAAGACGCTGATCGAATCCAGCTTCGGCCGCACGCTGCTGCCGGACTATTTCGAGCGCACCACGCCGTACCGCGTCTACATCAGTGAGAACTACCGCACCGCGCTGATCCTGACCCGCGAGGAAGGCTTCGCGTATCTCGACAAGTTCGCCGTGCTCGACGATGCGCAGGGCGAAGGGCTGGGCCGCGCCGTGTGGCACGTCATGCGTGAGGAGAATCCGCAGCTGTTCTGGCGCTCGCGCCACAACAACCAGGTCAACATCTTCTACTACGCCGAATCCGACGGCTGCTACAAGCAGGAGAAGTGGAAGGTGTTCTGGTACGGCATCGAGGATTTTGGCGACATCGAACGCTGCGTCGCCCATTGCCGCACGCGGCTGCCGACGTTGAAGGACTGACATGGCAGCCGACATGCTTCCCGCTGCCTGGCAGCAGGTTCCGGTCCTGACGGGTCGCCATGCCACCCTGGAGCCGATGTCGCGCGACCACGTCGACGGCCTGCGTGCGGCGCTGGCGGGCGACGCGCTGGCGGCTCTGTGGTTCACCAGCGTACCGAAGGCCGACGATGCAGCGGACTACGTCGATGCGGTACTGGCAGCGCAGGCCGACGGCCGCGTGCTGCCGTTCGTGGTGCGGGATGCCGGCGGCCGCGTCGTCGGCAGTACCCGGTTCTACGGGCTGGAAGCGGACGTCCCCAGGCTCAGCATCGGCTACACCTGGTATGCGCCGGACGTCCAGCGGACCGGCGTCAATACCGAGACCAAGCTGCTGCTGCTCACGCATGCCTTCGAGACGCTGGGCTGCATCAGCGTGGTGTTCGAGACCAGCTGGTTCAACCATCGCTCGCGCGCCGCCATCGCCCGCCTGGGCGCCAAGCAGGACGGCGTGCTGCGCAACCACAAGCGCCATGCCGACGGCTCGCCGCGCGATACCGTCGTCTTTTCCATCCTCGACACCGAATGGCCGGCCGTGCGCAGCAACCTGCTCGCGCGGCTGGCGCAACACGAACAGGGTTCCCCATGAGCAGCAAGAAGACCGTCGGCATCGTCGGCGCCCGCGGCCATACCGGCGCGGAACTGATCCGCCTGATCGCCCGCCATCCGCAGCTCGAGCTGGCTTTCGTATCTTCGCGCGAACTCGCGGGCCAGAAGGTCAGCGACCATATCGCCGAGTTTGCCGGTGACCTGCGCTACGAGAACCTGAGCCATGACCAGGTCGGCGGCAAGGGCGCGGATGCCGTGATCCTGGCGCTGCCGAACGGCAAGGCCGCCGAGCTGGTCGGCGCCATCGATGCGCAGGCGCCGGAGACTGTCGTGGTCGACCTGTCGGCGGACTACCGTTTCGACGAGCAGTCGTACTACGGCCTGCCCGAACTGACCCGGCAGACGTACGCGGGGCAGAAGCGCATCAGCAATCCAGGCTGCTACGCCACCGCCATGCAGCTGGCCATCGCGCCGCTGCGGGATCGCCTGGCCGGGCCGCCGCAGTGCTTCGGCGTGTCGGGTTATTCCGGCGCGGGCACCACGCCGTCCGACAAGAACAACACCGAGCTGCTGCGCGACAATCTGATGCCGTACGCATTGACCGACCACATGCATGAGCGCGAAGTCAGCCGGCAGCTCGGCCTGCCGGTGGAGTTCATGCCGCACGTGGCCCCGCATTTCCGCGGCATCACCATGACGGTCAACCTGTGGCTGCAGCAGGCGATGAAGATCGACGAGGTCCGTGCGCTGTACCGCGAGCGCTATGCCGACGAACCGCTGATCCACATCCTCGATGAGGCGCCTTGGGTCAGCCGCATCGCTGGCCGGCATGGCGTGGAGATCGGCGGCTTCACCCTGGCACCCGGCGGCAAGCGGCTGGTCGTGGTGGCCACGCTGGACAACCTGCTCAAGGGCGCGGCGACGCAGGCGATGCAGAACCTCAATCTCGCTTTCGGCTTCGATGAGTTCACTGCTATCCCGGAGAATCCGGGACAGGTTTGAGAGCCCCTCTCCCTCCGGGAGAGGGGTTGGGGTGAGGGTACGGCGAAGCGGCAGGCATCGGGCGCGCCGCACCCTCATCCGGCCCTTCGGGCCACCTTCTCCCGGAGGGAGAAGGGAAAGAGCGACGGATCGGCAAATTTTGGCGGAGAGACACGATGTCTGACTTGTTGTGGCAAAAACCCGGCGTGGCGGTGGACGCAGAGATCCAGCGCTTCCTCGCAGGCGACGACGTGGTGCTGGATCGCGAGTTCCTCCTGCACGACATCCAGGCCAGCGCCGCGCATGCGGAAGGCCTGCAGCGCGCCGGCATCCTGTCGGGTGACGAACTGGCCGGGCTGAAGCGCGAACTGGCGACGCTGGCCGAGGATTTCCGCCGTGGTGATTTCGTCCTCGATGAGCGCTTCGAGGACGGCCATTCCGCCATCGAGGCCCGGCTGACCGAGCGCTTGGGCGATGCCGGCCGCAAGATCCACACCGGCCGCAGCCGCAACGACCAGATCCTGGTCGCCACGCGCCTGTGGCTGAAGGAAAAGCTCGCCCGCGTGGCCGTGCTGTCGCGCGAGATCGCCAAGGTCGCGCTGGACCGCGCGCAGGCCGAACGCGACCTGCCGATTCCTGGCTACACGCATATCCAGCGCGCCGTCGTGTCGTCGGCGGGCATGTGGTGGGCCGGCTGGGCGGAAGCCTTCATCGACAACGCCATCCGCGCACGCGACACATTGAAGTTGGTCGATGCCAATCCGCTCGGCACCGCTGCCGGTTACGGCGTCAACCTCAAGCTGGACCGCGAGCACACCACCGCCGCGCTCGGCTTCGCACGCATGCAGGTCAGTCCGATCTACGCGCAGCTCTCGCGCGGCAAGTTCGAGATGGCCGCGCTGGAAGCGCTGGGCGCCGCCACGCTGGACCTGCGCCGCATCGCCTGGGACCTGTCGCTGTTCACCAGCGCGGAGTTCGGCTTCGTCGCGCTGCCGGCGCAGTACACCACCGGCAGCTCCATCATGCCGAACAAGCGCAATCCCGACGTCATCGAACTGATGCGTGCGACCCATGCCAGCGTGTCGGCGGCGCGGTCCGAGATCGAGCAGCTGCTGTCGCTGCCGTCCGGGTACCACCGCGACCTGCAGGCCAGCAAGGGCGCCATCTTCCACGGCTTCGGCCGCGGCCTGCCGGCGCTGGAACTGCTGCCGGCGCTGCTGGCCAACCTGGAATGGCGCGAAGACAGGCTGCGTGCCGCGATCGATTCCGGCATGTACGCCACCGATGTCGCTGTCGAAGCGGCCGTTGCGGGTGTTCCGTTCCGCGAAGCCTACAAGGCCGCTGCGGCCTCCGCCGACAGCGCGGGGCAGGGACGCACGCCGGAAGGCAGCTTGGCCGCGCGCGTGTCGCCCGGTGCGGCCGCCGATCTGCGCCTGGATGAACTGCTCGCCCGCTGGGACGCGCTGTGATCCGATACCTCGTCATGGCAATGCGTCGTCCCTCGTTCGATGACGCGGTGATCGCGCCGCATCTTGCCTTCCTCGACGAACTGCGTGCTGCCGGGCAACTCGAGATGACGGGTGGCTTCAGCGACAGGAGCGGCGGCGCCTACGTGCTGGTCAATGTCGCCTCGCTGGACGAGGCCAAGGCGATCATCGCGCGCGATCCCCTCGCGCTGTCCGGCACGTCCGACCTCACCGTCCACGAATGGAACACCCGCTGAGTTGACCCGATGACCCACGCCACGCCGCCGCCGTTCTCCGAACACCCGTTGCCGGCCTGGCGTCGCGCTGTGCTCAAGGTGGGCAGCAGCCTGCTGGCGGCAGAAGGCGAGGGACTCAGTCCGCGCCATGCGCTGAACCTGGCGCAGTTCGTGTCGTCCAGCATCGCCGCTGGTCGCGAAGTTGTGATCGTCTCGTCCGGTGCGGTGGCCGCGGGCCGCGGCCTGCTGCATCGCAAGCCGCAGGCCGGCGTGGCGATGGCGGAACGGCAGGCGCTCGCGGCGCTGGGGCAGGCGCAGCTGATCGGGCTGTGGCAGCGCTTCTTCGACCGTCCCGTCGCGCAGGTGCTGCTGACGCATGACGACCTGCGCAACCGCCGCCGCTACCTCAACGCACGCGCCACGCTACAGGAACTGCTGGCGCTGGGCGCCTTGCCGGTGGTCAACGAGAACGACACCGTGTCGGTCGACGAGCTCAAGCTCGGCGACAACGACAACCTCGCCGCAGTGGTCGCCGCGCTGATCGACGCCGATGCGCTGTTCATCGCCACCGACATCGACGGTTTCTACACCGCCAACCCGCGCACGCACGCGGATGCGCAGCCGATTCTCGACGTGGAAGCGCTGACCCCCGAGTTCTTCGCCATGGCCGGCGGTGCCGGCAGCGGCGTGGGCACCGGCGGTATGCATACCAAGCTGGAAGCGGCGGCCAAGGCGGCGGCGGCCGGCATCGAGACCTTCCTGTTCAACGGCACGCAGGCCACCACCGTGTCGGCGCTGTCGCGCGGCGCGTTGCTGGGCACGCGGTTCCGTCCCGCGCAGAACCGGCTGGCCGCCCGCAAGTACTGGCTGCGCAACGTGCCGGTGGAGAGCGGCGCCATCGTCGTCGATGCGGGCGCGGCGAACGCCATGGGCCAGAAGGGCGCCTCGCTGCTGCCGGGCGGCGTGAGTACGGCCGAGGGCGATTTCCGCCGCGGCGACATGGTCGAGCTGGTGCTGCGCGACGAGGCCGGCGACCGGCGCATTGCCCGCGGCGTCAGCCAGTATTCGGCGGTCGACATCCGCCGCATCGCACGGCGCCATTCGCGCGAGATCGAAGCCATCCTCGGTTACACCTACGGCGAAAACGTCGTCCATCGCGACGATCTGGTGCTGCTGTGACTATGCTGGGCAAGGAGTTCGCATGACCGACATCAGGACGCTGGCGCTGCAATGCCGCGACGCGGCCACCGCTATCGCGTGCTTGCCGACGGAGGCGAAGAACACCCTGCTGCGCGAGATGGCCGATGCGCTGCTGGCCGACGAGGCCGCGATCCTGGCGGCCAATGCGCGTGATCTGGAAGCGGCGGCAGCGAAAGGCATCGGCACTGCCATGCTGGACCGCCTGCGGCTGGATGTGGCGCGTCTGCACGGCATCGCGGCCGCGGTGCGCGAGGTGGCGGAATTGCCTGACCCGGTGGGGCAGGTGACCCGCGCCTACGACCGTCCCAACGGCATCCATGTCGAGCGCGTGCGCGTGCCGCTGGGCGTGATCGCGATGATCTACGAGGCGCGGCCGAACGTCACCGCCGATGCGGCGGCGCTGTGCCTGAAGGCCGGCAACGCGGTGATCCTGCGCGGCGGCTCGGAGGCGATCCATTCCAACACCGCGATCGCGGCATCGTTGAAACGCGCCCTGCGAGAAGCCGGTCTGCCGGACGCGGTGCTGACGCTGGTCGAGGACCTGCGCCGCGAGACCATCCTGGAGCTGATCCAGCTCAGCGACATCGTCGACCTGGTGATCCCGCGCGGGGGCGAGGGGCTGATCCGCTTCGTTGCCGAATACGCGCGGGTGCCGGTCATCAAGCACTACAAGGGCGTCTGCCACCAGTACGTGGACGCGGGTGCGGACGAAGACCTGGCACTGGCCCTGCTGCTCGACGGCAAAGTGTCGCGGCCGTCGGCCTGTAATTCGCTGGAGACGCTGCTGGTCCATCGCGACATCGCGCCGACGTTCCTGCCGCGTGCAGCCGAGGCGCTGCGTGCGCGCGGCGTCGAGATCCGGGCGGATGAGGCGGCCCGGGCGCTGATGCCGGGCGCGGTCGCCGCAACGGAAGAGGATTTCGCCGCCGAGTTCCTCGATCTGGTGATCGCGATCGGCGTGGTGGACGACCTGGATGCGGCCATCGCGCATATCCGTCGTTACACGTCCGACCATACGGAAGTCATCGTCACACGCGATCCCGCGCATGCGGAGACTTTCCTCAACGCGCTGCGGTCGGCCGTGGTGATGGTCAATGCCTCATCGCGCTTCTCCGATGGCGGCGAGCTGGGGTTGGGGGCGGAGATCGGCATTTCCACGACGCGTCTGCATTCGTACGGCCCAATGGGGCTGGAGGCGCTGACGGTGGAACGGTTCGTGGTGCGTGGCACCGGCCAGGTGCGGAATCGTGAATGGGCGGCGGGCGGGACACTGGATGGCAGAAAGTGACCCATAGCGTCACCTATTTGTGATGGACGTCAAAAATGTGAGTTAAGAAGTCGTAATGGACGGGACAGTAGCGTGGCATGGGTTTTGCAGGCCACGGATCAGGTTCTGTCGATGCGGCACATGTACGACTCCACATCCCTCCTCGCGCCGGCTGAGCGCGAGCCGGATCGTCCCGACTCCGTCTTCAATCCCGCTCCCGACGCCGCCGCCACCGCGTTGCCGTGGCGGCGCTTCTATGTGCCGGTGCGGCTGAAGTACACGCTGGTCCTGCTGGTATCCCTGGCGTGGGCGGCGCTGTCGGTCAAGCTCTCGCAGCCCTGGCTTTCCGAACTCTCGAAGCCGCTGGGATTCGCGCTGGCGGTGTTCGTCATCGCCTTCATCGCCTACGTGCCGGGCTTCATGAACGCCTTCCTGATCGGTTCCATCCTGTCGGACCGACGCCCGGTGCTGCGCAAGTACGATCGCCTGCCCGATGTCTGCGTGCTGGTGGCCTGCTACAACGAAAGCGAGAACATCGCCGACACGCTCACCAGTCTGGCGCGCCAGGACTACCACGGCGACGTGGAGGTGGTGGTCATCGACGATGGCTCCACCGACGACAGTCTCGCCATCGCGCGCACGATGGCGGCGCAGCTCGCGCGCCCCGGACTTCAGGTGCGGGTGCTGGCGCAGTCCCGGAACGGCGGCAAGTCGAAGGCCCTGAACCGCGGTCTGGCCGAGACGCGCCAGGCGCTGGTGGTGACGGTGGATGGCGACTCGTACCTGCGCGCCGACGCGCTGCGCAAGCTGGTGGAACGATTCCTGTCCGATCCGCCCGGCACCGTGGCCGTGGCCGGCGCCGTGCTGGTGCGCAATTCGCGCGAGAACTGGCTGACGCGCAGCCAGGAATGGGACTACTTCCATGGCATCGCCGCGGTGAAACGCATGCAGAGCATGTATCACGGCACGCTGGTGGCGCAGGGCGCGTTCTCGCTGTACACGCGTGCGTCGCTGGAAGGCGTCGGCGGCTGGCCGGAGTGCGTCGGCGAGGACATCGTGGTGTCGTGGGCGCTGCTGGAAACCGGCGCGCGCATCGGCTACTGCGAGGAAGCCTGCCTGTTCACCAAGGTGCCCACGAAGGTGGGCCAGTTCGCCCGCCAGCGCCAGCGCTGGTCGCGCGGCCTGATGGAGGCCTTCGCCCGACATGGCAAGCTGCTGGTGAAGCCTCGCATGACCACCTTGTTCATCTGGTGGAACCTGCTGTTCCTGCCGCTGGACCTGGTGTACACCTTCGCCTTCATTCCCGGCATCGTGCTGGCGCTGTTCGGCTACTACTGGATCGCCGGCATCATGACGCTGCTGGTGCTGCCGCTGGCGGCGTTGTGGAACATCGTGATCTTCCGCGTGCAGTCGCACATGTTCAAACGGCAGGAGCTGCGCGTACGCCGCAATCTGTCCGGCTTCGTGTTCTACACGCTGGCCTACACCATGATCCTGCAGCCGGTCTGCGTGATGGGCTACGCCGCGGAACTGCTGCGCCTGCGCAAGACCTGGGGTACCAAGTGATGAAGCCATATCTCCTGAGCACCGCGCTGGCCCTGGCCGCCACGGCACCCGCTGCGCTGGCGCAGACGAAAGCCGAAGGCGACAAGCAGGCCGTGCGCACCGATCTGTGGGTGGGCTCGGATGCGGACGGCAACGAGACCCGCAAGCTCGCGCTGGGCTGGGACGTGGACCATCGCGACATCGAGCACTGGTGGGGCGTGAAGGTGGAACGCGCGCGTTTCGCCGGCCGTGGCTGGCGCGACGAGCAGGACCGCGTCTTCGTCAGCGGCGCGGGCGATGCAGGCGAGCGGTGGCGCTGGGATGGCGATGTCGGCACGAACGGGGACGACCTGGTCGGCCGCGCCTCCCTCCACAGCCGCGATGCGCGCCGCAAGGAGTTCTTCGTCGAGCGCGACGTGCTGGAAACGCGCAACGGCGTGGCGCAGGGTTGGGTGCAGACGTTCGCCGGCGCCACCCTCGACGTGCCAATGGGCGAGCGCTGGTCGGCCAGCGGCGTCGCCGGGCTGCAGGACTTCGGCGTGGGTGACAACCTGCGCACGCACCTGCGCGGCAACCTGGTGTTCGCGCTGGCGCCGGAGCAGGGCATCAGTCTGCAGCTGAGGACGCGCTACTACCGCAACAGCGAACCGCGCGAGGCGGACTACTACTCGCCGCGCTGGTATGGCGAGGCGCTGGGCGTGGTGGGTTGGCGCCGGCATGTGGGCGGTTACCAGTACACGGCGCGCGCGGGCCTCGGGCGTCAGCGCAGCGCGGGCGACATGTCCAAGCGGGCGCGGATGCTGGAAGTGGGCGTGGAAACGCCACGCTGGAAGGACGCATGGCTGCGGCTGGATGCGGGATACACCGATACCCCGGTGCTGACGGATACGGGAACGGACAGCTATTCGTACCGGTACCTGCGGTTGCAGGCGTTTGTGGCGTTCTGACCGCGATTTCCTGTTCCCGGCCGCATTGCGCGACCGGGCAGACACAAAAAAGCCGGCGCAAGGCCGGCTTTTTCAATTGGTCGGGGAGACAGGATTCGAACCTGCGACCTCTACGTCCCGAACGTAGCGCTCTACCAGACTGAGCTACACCCCGACTGAGCGCGCCATTGTAGTGAACGACTCCGTTCCCGGCAAGACCCGGCGCCCACTTTCCGCCGCGGCACGGGCTGCCGGTCCGGCAGGCTGCGACCGATGGCTCGGGACACGTAAAATGCGCGGTCTACGCATGCCGGAGTTGCCCGCTTGATCAAGCCCCGTACCCCGCCCGGAGTGATGGAACTGCTCCCGCGCGAGCA